>JAZUAQ010000033.1:0-5904 GCA_045638085.1 Oscillospiraceae bacterium | reverse complement strand
GGGAGAAGGTGTGGGGGTGGGAGGAGGAGTTACCGCAGCGGCAGCTTCCTCTGCGCTTACCTCATACTTGAAGTCCTCAGGCACATACTTGGGGTCATAACTGCTGCTGGAGCCCGTCTGCAGAAAATAGATGAATATTATCGCAGCAAGGCCTATAACAGCCGTCAGGATTTTTCTCTTCATATGGTTTATCTCCTTTACAGGATCAGATTATTTCCATCTTGTTATTCTATATCATCGGCATAAATGTGTCAATTATATAAATGCTCCCCGAAGCTTTCTATCTTCAGGGAGCATTTGTATTTGTTTATAAGGTTTTTACATCCTCGCCGCAGCGTCCGTAGAGCCTACTGAGACGTCCGATTTTTTCCGTGAGAGCAGGAGTGATTGCGTCAGCGCTCATTCTCCAGCACCAGTTTCCGGAGGGAAGACCGGGGGTATTCATTCTTGCGCTGTCATCCAGACCCAGATAGTCCTGCATCTGAGCAACGAAGAGGTCTGCAACAGATGCCATACCGCTGCGGATAATGGCTTCGCAAAGATCATCGGACTCGCCTATGCCCAGATATTCGCGGGCGAAGGCAAGGGTGGGTTCTTCTGCGGTCTCCTCCCAGCCCTTAAGGGTGGAGTTATCGTGGGTTCCCGCATAGCACACGCAGTTATGGGGATATTTATAGGGCAGATAGTCGCTGGGTTCATGGGGCGCAAAAGCGAACTCCAGAACCTTCATTCCGGGGAATTCGCTGTCGCGGAGAAGCTCTCTGACACCGTCGGTCAGGTAGCCCAGATCCTCGGCAATAAACATAAGAGCGGGGAAGCGTTCTTTGAGAGCGCCAATGAACTTCATACCGGGGCCTTTGACCCATTTGCCATTTTTAGCGGTGGCCTCACCGTAGGGCACAGCCCAATAGGCTTCAAATCCGCGGAAATGGTCAATGCGGATAACATCATAGAGCTTGCCTGCGCCCTGCACGCGACGCATCCACCACTCATAGCCGTTTTCAGCCATGGCATCCCAGCGGTAAAGGGGATTGCCCCAAAGCTGTCCGTCCTCGCTGAAATAATCAGGGGGAACGCCGGAAACATCCTTGGGCAGGTTCTTCTCATCCAGCAGGAAGCTGAGAGGCTCGGCCCATACATCGGCGGAGTCCATAGCTACATAGATGGGCATATCTCCGATAACACCCAGACCCTTGCTGTGGATATAACTTCTCAGAGCCTTCCACTGGTGGTAGAAGAGGAACTGGATATAGGTGAAAAGCTCCACATCCTCGCGGAGGAGGCTGCGGTATTTCTCAATGGCTTCTGCCTTGTGGAGGCGGATATCCTCATCCTCCCATTGTGACCAGCCTGCCATACCGAAATGGCGCTTGCAGGCCATAAAAAGAGCATAGTCGGGCAGCCAGCCCTTGTTTTCCTCTACAAATTCTGCAACAGCCTCAGCATCACGCTCCCAGCCTTTTTCTTTGGCAATGGCGAGAAGCTTGAAGCGATTTTCATAAACCTTGCCGTAATCCACCTTGTCGTCATCATCGCCCCAGTTTATGCCGTCCAGCTCTTCCTTTTCAAGAAGACCATCCTCAACGAGCATATCAAGATCGATGAAGTAAGGATTGCCCGCATAGGACGAAAAACTCTGATAAGGGGAATCGCCCATGCTTGTGGGACCCAAAGGCAAAACCTGCCACCAGCTCTGACCTGCTTCAGCCAGAAAATCCGCAAAGTCATAGGCTGCCTTGCCCAGGGTGCCTATTCCGTGAGCAGAAGGCAAGGATGATATCGGCATGAGAATGCCGCTACTTCTTTTCATAGTAGTCTTATCCTTTCCATAAAATTACATATATCAGCTATGCTTTAATATATCTGTCTTTTTCTTTGCCGTCAATCCCATTGAAGGCGAAAAGAGCAAAGGAAATCTCCTTTGCTCTTTTGAAGATTTTTTACTCAGCCAGCTCTATGCGTCTGCGTACATATTCGGCCAGCATATCTGCGGTAGCGTCGAGCCCCATCTTACTTGCCTTGACAATAAGGTCATAACTTGCGGGATCGCCCCATTTCACATGGCAGAACTGATTATGGTAATTTCTGCGTCTATTGTCATTCCATACCATATAGCGCTGAGCCTGAAGTCTGCCGAAGCCGCTCTGCATGCGCAGCCTTTCAATCTTGAACTCCTCATCGCCGGTGACGAATATGCGGATAAGAAGGCAGGGGAAATCCAGCAGGGTTTTGATACCTGCTCTGCCCATAACAATAAAGCTTTCGCCCTCTTCTGCCTTTTCCCGAAGGAACTGGCGCTGAAGCTCAACCACCTGCTCCTCGGGAGAGTTGGAATAGCCGTTTACCTTGCGGGTAATACCCATTCTTCTGGGGGTTTCATCGAACTTTTCAAGCTCCGCGGTATCAATATTGAATCTTTCGCCGATGCCATCAAATATATTCTTGTCGTAAACCGTTATGCCAAGCTTTTCGCCAAGCTTTCTTGCGACCTCATATCCGCCGCTGCCGGTTTCGCGTCCCACAGTAATAATAAACTGTTTATCCATAACTGTTCACACTCCCTTACAGGTAAAATACTATCACAAATATTGTGGAAATTGCAATAACAATAACCGTTGCGGGGGCCTGAACCTTGCAGTACTGACCCCATCCGATAGGATAGCCGTTCTTGGCTGCGATGGCAGTGCCCACAACGTTGGCACTGGCGCCTATGGGAGTTGCGCTGCCGCCGATATCCGTACCCATACTGAGCGCCCAGGCGAGGGTGCTCAGCTCCATACCCTGAGTTGCGGCAAGAGCCTTGATTACGGGTATCATGGTTGCAGCGAAGGGTATATTGTCAACAAAGGCGCTGGCTATCGCGCTGCCAAGCACAATAATAATAATGATAATAACGGAATTGCCGCCGCTGAGTTTCTCGATGAAGCCTGCGAGAATTTCCAGAACACCTGTGCACTCAAGTCCGCTGACCGCCACAAAAAGTCCCACAAAGAAGAGAAGGGTCTTGTAGTCCACCTTTTTGAGAAGATGCAGTGCCTTTTTACCCGCGCAAGCCAAAGTAAGTATAGCAATGGCTATACCTATGGTGCTGACGGTGAGCCCTGTTGCGGCATGAGTGATGAGGAGGACAACTGCCAGAAGGAAGATAACGCAGCTTATGGCAAAACCGCTCTTGCTTGTGATGGCGCTGGAGGGGGCGGGAGCTGTGGATGCGTCCACAACCGCTCCGGCCTTTATCTTTCTGCCCATTACAATGTAGAAATAGGGCAAAATGACAATAATACTTATGAGAACAATAATACCGGTGTTGCTGATAAAGTCGGCAAAGGTATAACCCAAGGATGTTCCGATGATTATATTGGGAGGATCTCCGCACATGGTTGCCGCTCCTCCAAGATTTGCGCAGAATATCTCTGCAAGGATCATTGGCACAGGGTTTGTCTTGATGAGCCTTGCCAATTCAGCAGTGACAGCGGCAAGGAACATTATGACGGTTATAGAGTCAATGAACATACTCAGAACTGCGCTGAGAACCATAAAGATCATAAAAATAGGCGCGGGACGGTACTTAACAGCCTTTGCAATAAGCATACAAAGCCAGCGGAAAAAGCCGCTTTCGGCCATACCCTCAACCATGACCATCATACCCGCAATAAAGCAGACGGTCTCCCAATTTATGCCCGCTGCGGTCTCGCTGTGGCCCGTTGCATACCAGAAGCTCAGCTTGGTAAAGCTCTCCAGACTGATAACATCCCAAGCCGCAGCCACATCACCCATACAGACAATAAACACTATTACCAAAGTAAGGGCTCCGCAAAGCAAAGTTACCACATGACGCTCGATTTTCTCCAAAACCAGCATCACAAACATAAGCACGAATATGACAACAGCTATAATTTGAGCCGCCATCCGATTCATCTCCCTTCAAAATGAACGCGTTCATATTCATTATGCACGCCTGCTGATTTTTTTCAAGTGGCTTTTTAAAATAAAACTAAAGATTCCGTTAAGTTATTTATTTGTCAATTGAGCGAAACTAAATTTTCGCAAAATTAACAACTAAACTCTTGTCAGATTCATAAGGATATAATATAATTTCTTGCGTATACGAAAATTTCAGAATCAACAAAATAAGATAAAAAATCTGTAAAAATGGAGAAACAAAAATGACAACTGTATTGACAATTGTTAAGCTTCTCGGCGGTCTCGCCATGTTCCTCTACGGTATGGAAATCATGGGCGACGGCCTCAAGCAGGGTTCCGGTAATGCCCTCAAGAACTTCCTGGGCAAGCTCACCGGCAATGTTGTAACCGGACTTCTCACCGGTCTGCTGGTCACCGCCATCATTCAGAGTTCCACTGCCACCATCGTCCTCACCGTCGGTCTTATCGGCGCAGGCATTCTGAACCTCCGTCAGGGTGTCAGCATCGTTATGGGTGCCAACATTGGTACCACTGTCACCGCCTGGATAGTCACCCTTATGGACATCGAGGCAAGCGGCGGACTGCTTTCCCTCTTCAAGCCTGACAACCTCGCTCCTATCGCCCTTATCATCGGCATTATCCTCTTCATGTTCATCAAGGGCAAAACCTCCAAGAGCGCATCCCTCATAGCTCTCGGCTTTGGTATTCTCTTCACCGGTCTTATGCTGATGACCGACGCTGTTGAACCCCTCAGCGAATCCCCCGCCTTTGCCAACACTCTCAGCATGTTCAGCAACATGCCTCTTCTTGGCATTTTCACCGGTCTTGTTCTCACCGTTATCGTTCAGAGTTCCTCCGCAATGGTCGGTATTCTGCAGGCTCTCTCTTCCACCGGCGCAATGGACTTCAACCTTGTTTATCCCATGATCATGGGTATTAACCTTGGTACCTGCGTCACCACCGCCCTTGTCTGCTCCATCGGAACCAACAAGGACTCCAAGCGCACCGGTATTGTCCACATTGTGTTCAACACCATCGGCACCGTTCTCTTCATGATCGTTATGACCATCATAAAGGCTGCCGGCGGCTTCCCCAACCTCTGGACCAGCGTTGCAGACTCCGTCTCCATCGCAAGCTTCCAGACCATATTCAATCTGGCAACAGCCGTTGTTCTCGTTCCCTTCTCCGGTCTACTTGTCAAGCTCAGCTGTGCCATCGTCAAGGATAACCCTGCCAAGGAGGACAAGTATCCCGAGCTCGCAGCTCTGGACGAGAAGCTCATGCATTCTCCCACCATTGCCCTCGGCGTTCTGAGAAATGCCATCATCACCATGGCAAAGGCCGCCAGAGACAATGTTGCCCTCTCTCTTGAGCAGTTCAAGGGCTATGACAACACCCGCCTCGCAGAAATTGAGGAGCATGAGAACCGTCTCGACCAGTTCGCCGACCATGCTTCCACCTTCCTTATCGAACTGAGCCACCATGTGGAAACCGAGCGCGACAGCCGCGAGATAAACATGCTTATGCAGTGCATCCCCAATATCGAGCGCATCGGCGACTATGCCACCAACTTTGATGAAATGGCTCTCAAGATGCATGAAGGCCAGCTTAAGTTCTCCGACTCCGCAAAGCGCGAGTTTGAAATCATCGGCTCCTCCGTTCAGGAAATCCTTCGCCTTATGATTGAAGCTCTTGAGACCGACAGCGAGCGCACCGCCCGCCGCATTGAGCCTCTCGAAGAGGTTATTGACGACATGGTGCTTATGCTCCGCAGCCGCCACACCGACCGTCTCCGCCAGGGCAAGTGCAGCATTTCCTCCGGTCTGGTATTTATGGACGCTCTCACCCATCTTGAGCGTACCGCCGACCAGTGCAGCAACATCGCTCTTCTCACCATCGGCAAGAACAACAACAAGGTTATGGATAACTACCACAACTACATTCAGGAGCTCCACAACACCACTTCCGACACCAGCTATC
>JAZUAQ010000032.1:0-8448 GCA_045638085.1 Oscillospiraceae bacterium | reverse complement strand
TGCTTGTTGTTCCCGGTGCGGAAGGAGTTGCACTCTGCACAGGCGCCACAGGAGTGGGTGCAGTCGTGGGCTTTGCGGTGGGAGTAGGTGTGGGCTTAGCAGTGGGCTTGGGAGTTGCTGTGGGTGTGGGCGTGGGCGTGGGATCCGGAGTAGGGGGCGCGGGTCTGGAGGCAAAATATGCCAGATCATCGCCGTTTATATCATACTCGAAGAGGAAGCGGTGAATAACAGTAACGCCCTCTGCGCGGGTGAGATACTGCTCTCCGTTAAAGTTGGCCTTCTCGTCGCCCTGAATAAGCTTTTTGCCGAAAACCTGCTCAACCGCATTTAAGTAAGTGGGGTCAATGGATCTATAGTCTCTTATATAGTTAACGGGGTTTTTGACCACGACCACAGAGTCCATGCCTATGTTAGTGAGCATATTGTTCATTATAACCGCCATTTCGTTGCGGGTTATGTTCTGGTCAAGGTCGGAAGCGGTGCATCGGAACATAGCCTTGCTGCTCTCATAGACGTTGGCAATGAGGATGTTGTCCTTCTTTGCGGCCTGATAGTATTCCGCCGCCCAATGGATATCATCCTTGCTTGTGTCGGTGAGGTCTATGCTGGCGCCGGTTGCCACAAAAGCCTCCATTATCATCTTCAGAAACTGAGCTCTGGTGAGGGGGTCATCAGGTCCGAACTCGCCGGTGGGCTTGCCGTCAACATCTCCGTAGCCGGTGATGATGTTGTCGCTGCCCATTTTTTCCTGGGCCTCCATAATGGCATTGAGTTCTTTCTCATACCAGGCGCCTGCGGGCACATCGCTGAAATACTTGTTGGTGGCACTGCTTTTTTCCGCAGCTGCGGCAGGCAGCACAGCCTGAGCAAGTATAAGCACTGTCAGCAGGCATATAATTATGGGTTTTATTTTTTTCATAGGCTCAATCCTTTTTTACTTCAGGTTTTCTGTGTTGAATGCGTAAGGCATCAGCTCATGAAGCTTGAGTTTGAGAAATTCTCCGTTGCCCTTTGCGCTGATAACATCCATATCATAGGAAAATTCGGACATGAACTGTCTGCATGCGCCGCAGGGAACGGTGTAGTCATCGCCCTTGCCCCAAATTGCAATTCTGGTGAACTTTCTATAGCCCTCGCTGACAGCCTTGCACATAGCGGTGCGCTCGGCGCAGATGGTACTTCCATAAGCGGCATTTTCAACGTTGCAGCCGGTGAAAACCTTTCCGTCGGGACACTCAAGAGCGGCACCCACGGGAAAATGGGAGTAAGGCACATAGGCGTTTTCAGCCGCAAGGCGGGCAACTGCCACAAGGTCCTTTTCATTCATTATTGGAATCCTCCTTTTGTTCATCTGACTCGAGGTTTATTGTCCAGTTATAGAATTTATTGAAAATATCATACTGGGTCGGGTTGGCGCCGCCTATAATTCCGCGGTGGGTGAGCATTTCCTGACGCTCAAAGCAGATGGGGATTATTGCGGAGTTTTCCATCACATAGTTGCATACACTGGAGAAAGCCAGGCTTCTGGCGTCCTCGGGAGCAGCCAGATACGCATCATAGAGGGTCTTAAACTGCTCATCGAAGCAGTTGGCATAGTTCATGCCCTTATCCATATCCTCGGGGTCGCGGGTGACGGTGTAGGGCTCAAAGAGGTAACCCAGATTCCAGTCGGGGTTCATCTTGACCTCACCGTAGTACATATCGTACTCGCCCTTTTCAAGGGCTTCCACATAGTCTTCCCACTTAAGTTCATGCAAGGTGGTCTTTATGCCCAAGGAATTGAGGGCTTCCGCAATTTCTCTTGCACCCTCCAGCTTAACTGTGGAGTCGGTGTTGACTATGAAGTTTATGTCTATTTCAACAACTATGCCGGTTATGAGGATTTCCAGAACTCCGTCTTCGTCATAGTCCTTGATGCCGAAACTTTCGAAAAGGGCTGCGCTCTTCTCAAGATCAAAAACAAACTGCTCCGCATAGTCCTCATCATAGAGAGGGCTCGAGGGGTGGACAGGCAGCGCAGCAGGCACGGCGCAGGTTTCCATGTAGCGCTTGACGATGCCGTTTCTGTCAACGGCAGCGCCAACAGCGGCGC
This sequence comes from Oscillospiraceae bacterium, assembly GCA_045638085.1. GTDB lineage: Bacteria > Bacillota > Clostridia > Oscillospirales > Oscillospiraceae > SIG459. The sequence goes on along the minus strand of JAZUAQ010000032.1, from coordinate 6,356 downwards.
GGGCAAGGCTGTTGGAGAAATATCTGCCCTGCATGTTGAAGCCTATATAGTGCATGTTGCTGGTCTCGTAATAGCGGATTTCGTTGGAGCTTCCGTAGCCCAGGTTATAAACGCCGGTAGGATCGTTGGTAACAACGTCAATGCGGGAAGCTTCGAAGGCGCTGATTTTTGCCGCAGCGTCCATGTAGTCCTTCAGGTAGATGGTGTCAACAGGGAGAGTGTCATAGTGGCGGTAGCCCTCATAGGCAACCAGTCTGTCGCCCTCCTCTGCCAGCATATAGGGGCCGGAGCCCACGGGCACATCGTCGCCGAAGGTGCCTTCCTTGACAATGGGGATGTTCAGATGGCTGGGAAGCTGGCTGTTGGGTGCGTCAAGGCTTATGGCGAAGCAGTCGTTGCCCATAGCGCTTATGCCGTAGATGCAGGAAAGGCGGCTGGAATAATAGGGATACTGGCGGGCGCGGTTGATGGAGTAGACTATATCCTTGGCGGTAAGGGGAGTGCCGTCATGGAAGGTTATGTTGTCATAGATATCAAAAACCCACCACTCATAGTCGGAAGACTCATATTCCTTGACGATCTCACTGGTAACGGAGAAGTCGTTTTCAACCACGTAGACGCTGTCATACATCAGCGACCAGAACAGCATGTTATTGGAGCTGGCTGCATTGAGGGGGTTAAGTCCGCCTTCGGGATCATAGTTGAGGGAGAAAATGTTGTCCTCGGCAGAAGTCTGCTGAACAACCTGGTCGCCCACGAAGTATTGTTCCTCTTCGTTTCCGTCCTCGTCATCATTCTTTCCGCAGGCGGAAAGCAGCATCAGCATAGCCAGCAGCAAAGCGGGCAGACGCTTTTTCAAAAATTCCATCTATCTTTATCCTTTCGATTCATTCAAGCACGATAAGTGCGCCCTGACTTCCCCGCTGACCATTGGTATGACGGTGGGACCAGTATTTCTCGTGGCTGCACTTTGTGCATTCATCCGATACGGCGATGTTTTCTTTCTTTACGCCCAGCTGCACAAGTCTGCGGGCGTTGCAGTTTTTCAAGTCCAGAAGGAACTTACCTTCCGCGCTCTCATCAGCTTTATAAAAAGCGCAGGCATCTTCTCCCAGCCAGGTTTTAACGGCCTCTATGACCTCGCCGCCCACCTGGAAGCAGCAGCCGCTTATGGCAGGTCCGATAGCCGCGTGTATGTCCTTCCGCTCCGCTCCCAGAGAGCACATGGCCTCAAGAGCGTTGCCCAAAATATCTCCCACACTGCTGCGCCAGCCGCAGTGGATCGCGCCTATGACGCCGTGGACGCTGTCCTCCAACAAAACAGGGACGCAGTCGGCAGTGAAGCAAATGAGACCCAGACCTTTCGTAGCAGTGACTATGCCGTCCGCCTCGTAGGGCACAGCGGTGAAAAGAGTGTGAATATCTCCCTCGTCCACTATGCGGACATCGGCCTTGTGCACCTGCTTGGTGAAGGCCATATGAAGGGTGTCAATCCCCGTGGCATCGGCAAGAAGACGGTAGTTTTCGCGGATTTTCTCATCCTCGTCTCCCCTGCCTGTGCCGAGATTCATGGATGCATATATCCCTTCGCTCACTCCCCCGTATCGGGTTGTAAAAGCATGGCGGGAGGATATGGTGGCTGCAGTCATGTATACAACCGAGCCTTTTTTCTGTTCTGTAAACGACATTCTATAACTCCTATGCATCCGATTTGTTTCAATTGAAATTTGATCAGGCATCTCTGCCGCAGCAGTCTTTATACTTCATAGGCAGACCGTTGGGGCGCTTCTTGCCGCAGGGGCAGGGATCGTTACGTCCGATTTTCTGAGCTTTACGGATGGGCTGCTTTTTCACGGAAGCATCGCCGCCCACATTGGTGCTTGCGTTTTTAACAACGCTCTTGCGCTGAACGCTTTCATTGGCACGGACTCTTGCCAGATAAACGCGGCGGACAACCTCTTCGCGAATGCCGCCTATCATGGTCTCGAACATATCAAGGCCTTCCTGCTTATAGGCATCGATGGGCTTGATGTTGCCATAGCCGCGCAGACCTATACCGCGGCGCAGCTCACTCATGGCATCGATATGCTCCATCCAGTATTCGTCAACAACGCGGAGCATTATAACTCTTTCAAGTTCGCGCATAACGGGAACGCCGTTGGGCATTGCACCCAGTGCCTTTTCCTTGGCGGCGTAAACCTCAAAGGCAATTTCCTCAAGACGCTCTGCCAGCGCGGAGCACTTCATGCCCTTTTCGTAGCTTATTCTGCCTCTTGCCAGGAAGAGCTTTTCGAAGGGAACAAGCATCTCAGCCAGAGCCTCGGGAGATTCGGGGTCAACGCTGCCCAGGCTGTCATAAATAAAGTCGTGAATCATGCCGGCGATGGACTGCTGAATATCCTCGCCGTCAAGAACCTTGTAGCGCTGCTCATAGATGAGCTTGCGCTGAACATTCATAACGTCGTCATACTCCAGAGTGTTCTTTCTGGTCTGGAAATGGCGGCTTTCAACGGTTTTCTGGGACTGTTCAATGGCATTGGATACCATCTTGTTATCGATGGGCATATCCTCGTCCATGCCCAGAGCTTCCATCATGCCCATAACTCTCTCGGAGCCGAAAAGGCGCATGATATCGTCGGTCATTGCCAGGAAGAAGCGGCTTTCACCGGGGTCGCCCTGACGGCCTGCGCGTCCTCGAAGCTGGTTATCTATACGGCGGGACTCGTGGCGCTCGGTGCCAAGGATGAAAAGTCCGCCGGCGGCCTTGACCTTCTCAGCTTCTTCGCCTATGACCTTTTTATGCTCTGCCATTTTCTCGGCAAAGAGGGCGCGGGCGGCGAGGATTTCCTCGTTGTCGGTGTCCGCATAGCCGGTGGCTTCGGCAATAATGTCCTCGCCGTAGCCGGCCTTTCTCAGGTCGTTTTTGGAGAGGAATTCGGCGTTGCCGCCCAGCATAATGTCGGTGCCTCGGCCTGCCATGTTGGTTGCGATGGTGACAGCGCCAAGCTTACCTGCCTGAGCAACTATCTCCGCTTCCTTCTCGTGGTTTTTGGCGTTGAGAACATTGTGCTTGATTCCCGTGCGCTGAAGCAGACGGGAGATATATTCGCTCTTTTCAATGCTGACAGTACCCACCAGAACGGGCTGTCCCTTCTGATGGCAGGCGATTATCTGGTTGATAATGGCTCTGTTCTTGCCGTTTTCGTTTTTATAAACCGCATCGGGATTGTCGATTCGGGCAATGGGCTTGTTGGTGGGGACTTCGATGATGTCCAGGCCGTAAATTGCCACGAATTCCTCCTGCTCGGTGACAGCAGTACCCGTCATACCCGCAAGCTTTGTGTACATGCGGAAATAATTCTGGAAGGTAATGGTGGCAAGGGTCTTGTTTTCGCGCTCAACAGTGACTCTCTCCTTGGCCTCGATAGCCTGATGGAGGCCTTCGCTGTAGCGGCGTCCCAGCATGAGTCGTCCGGTAAATTCGTCAACTATGATGACCTCGCCTTCCTTGACCACATAGTCGATATCCTTTTTCATAACACCATGGGCTCTGATGGCCTGGTTGATATGGTGGGAAAGGGTGGAGTTTTCAAGGTCTGCAAGGTTTTCAAGTCCGAAATGCTGCTCTGCCTTGGCAATGCCTCTTGCGGTGAGGGTGGCATTTCTCGCCTTTTCGTCAACAACATAGTCGGCGTCCAGATTTTCGTCCTCTTCCGCCTTTTCATCAACGCTGGCAACAACGATTTTCTTCAGGCGGCAGACAAAATCGTTCACCTGCTTATAAAGGTCGGTGCTCTCGTCGCCCTGACCGGAAATGATAAGGGGGGTTCGGGCCTCGTCTATGAGAATGGAGTCAACCTCGTCAACGACGGCAAAGTTATGTCCGCGCTGAACCATGTTGCTCTTGTAAATTGCCATATTGTCGCGGAGGTAATCGAAGCCCATTTCGTTATTTGTGCCATAGGTTATATCTGCGTTATAGGCCTCTCTGCGCTGGTCGGAAGTGAGTCCGTGAACAATGAGACCAACCTTCAGACCCAGGAAGCGGTGAACCTTACCCATCCACTCGCTGTCGCGGCGGGCAAGATAGTCGTTGACGGTGACGATGTGGACGCCCTTGCCCTCAAGAGCATTCAGGTATGCGGGCAGGACGGCAACAAGGGTCTTGCCTTCGCCGGTCTTCATTTCCGCAATGCGTCCCTGATGGAGAACAATACCGCCTATAAGCTGAACGCGGAAGGGCTTCATACCCAGAACGCGCCATGCTGCCTCGCGGACAACGGCAAAGGCCTCGGGGAGAATATCGTCCAGCGTCTCACCCGCTGCCAGACGGGACTTGAACTCCTCGGTTTTTGCGCGAAGAGCCTCGTCGCTCATTGCGGCGCAGCTTTCGTCCAGCGCCTCAATCTTGTCAACGAGGGGATATATTTTTTTCAGCTCTCTTTCGGAGTAGCTGCCAAAAAGCTTATTGAAAATACCCATAGGTTTAATTTCACCTTTCGCGATGTGCGCATTATGCGCATAGTTATGTCATTTTACTATCTAATCAAGGTATTGTACCATATACTTATGAATAAATAAAGTATAAGCGCTCGAATTTTGCGAAAAAGTGATAAGGGGGAAATTAGTCGAAATTTGCGATTGAATACTTTGGCGGAATGATGTATTATATTTAGGTTGAAATGAAAGTTTTTTTAATCCACCGCGATATAAAAGGAGCTTATCTATGAAACATCATCGTTTTCATCAGGCCGTATGGTCCTTCCTCCGGGTTCTTCTCGGTCCTTATATAAGACACCGCTTCGGTTATACATATGAAACCTGCTCTCTGGAAGGTCCCGTCCTCGTCATGGGCAACCACGACAGCAACTGGGATCCCCTTTTCCTTGGTCTTGCCTTCCCCAAGCAGATGTATTTCGTTGCCAGCGAGCATATTTTCCGCTGGGGCATAGTCACCTGGATACTGAAGGTGCTGCTCAACCCCATCTCCCGCATGAAGGGCACCACCGCAGGCGACACCGCAATGACCATTATACGCCGCCTGAAAAAAGGCTATAATGTTGGTATGTTCGCAAACGGCAGCCGCTCCTTCAACGGCATAAGCGAGGACATTCTTCCCTCCACTGGCAAGCTTGCAAGAGTCAGCGGTGCAACCCTTGTCACCTACCGTCTGGACGGTGGCTACTTCACCGAACCCCGCTGGAATTTCTCCGGCATCAGACGTGGCAAAATCCGCGGCAGAATAATGAACATCTACACCCCCGATGTTCTTAAAAAAATGAGCGTTGACGAAATCAACGAGGCCATCAACCGCGATCTCTATGTGGATGCCTACGCGGTGCAGCGTGAGGCTATGGTGTCCTTTAAGGGCAAGCGAAGCGCCGAAAGCCTCGAAAGCGTCCTCTGCATCTGCCCCAAGTGCGGCAGCCTCGGTCATATGCACTCCAAAGATGACCGTTTTTGGTGCGATAGCTGCGGCTATGAGGTTCGCTATAACGACTATGGCTTCTTCGAGGGCAGCGATGTTGTGTTCGACTCCGTCACCGACTGGGATAAATTCCAGACCGAGGAGCTGAAAAAGCTGGCAAACACCGCCGAGGAAGGCGCTCTCTTCTTCACGGACGAGGGTCTTGAGCTCAGCAGCGTGGGCGTTGACCACAGCGTCACCAAGCTTGGCAAGGGCAGCATCGCCCTCTATCCTGACCGCTTCGAATGCTGCGGCAAGGTCTTCCCCATCTCCGAACTGGGCGGCTTCGCCCTCCACGGACCCGTCTCCGTCAACTTCTCCCACGATGGTGTAAGCTACGAGCTGAAGACAAAAAAGGTAGTCTGCACCAGAAAATATCAGACCATTATCCACCATATTCTCAACCGCGGCGCACTTTTGCAGTCCTGAGAGCCGCAAAACCAGAGAAAGAGGAAATGCAGCGATGAAAAAGATCGGTTTCGACAATGAAAAATATCTGCTGACCCAGACTGAGAGCATCCGCTCCCGCATTGCCCAGTTCGGCGGTAAGCTCTATCTGGAGTTTGGCGGCAAGCTTTTTGATGATTATCATGCATCCCGTGTTCTGCCCGGCTTCAAGCCCGACAGCAAGGTGCAGATGCTCATGAACATGAAAGACGATGCGGAAGTTCTCATCGTCATCTCCGCCAACGATATTGAGCGCAACAAGCGCCGCGGCGACCTTGGCATCACCTATGACGAGGACACCCTCCGTCTTATTGACGCTTTCCGCGGCATCGGCCTCTACGTCGGCAGCGTGGTCATCACCCATTACCAGAACCAGCCCGCCGCAGATCAGTTCCAGAAGCGCATGGAGATGCTGGGTCTGAAGGTCTACCGCCACTACATT
>JAZUAQ010000031.1:0-3806 GCA_045638085.1 Oscillospiraceae bacterium | reverse complement strand
CAATGCCTCCCTTTTTTGTTATCCGCCGTCTTGCGTTGTGATATATCTGACTATATAATAGATAGAAACAAAGCGAAAGAGAGAAGCGCTATGAAAAGTCCTCATTACCGCAATTTTATAAGAATTCTTGAGCATGAGCTTATCCCTGCTTTGTGATGCACAGAGCCTATTGCAATTGCCTACGCCGCAGCTAAGGCAAGGGCTGTTTTGGGCTGCGACCCGGAGCATATTGAAATTCGCTGCTCGGGAAATATTATAAAAAACGTAAAGGGCGTTACCGTGCCCAACTCCGGCGGTCTTGTGGGCATTGAGGCGGCGGCTATTCTGGGCGCGATTTGCGGCAGCGCGGACAGCGAGCTGGAGGTTCTTGAAAGCGTAAAGGCGGAGGATATTGCCCGCTGCAAAGCCCTGATGAATGAAAAGCTTTGCTCCGTAACTCTTGTGAAGGACGTGGATAACCTTTACGTGGTGGCTTATCTTACCGCAGGAGACCATAGCGCCGCGGTCAGCGTTGTAAACCGCCACACTCTCATCACCTGCATTGAAAAAGACGGAGAGGTTATCTTCCGCAATAATATTGCAAAGGCGGAGGAGCGCGCCGAGGACTATTCGGGACTGAATGTGCGAAGCATTCTGGACTTTGCCGATGAGGTGGACATAGAGGATGTGCGCCATATAATAGCCCCCCAGATTGAACTCAACTCCGCAATTGCCAATGAGGGGCTGCGTGGCAACTATGGCGCCAGCGTGGGCTATACCATGCTGCAGGTTTTCGGCGACAATGTGCGTACCCGTGCCTGCGCAATGGCTGCTGCGGGTTCAGATGCAAGAATGGGCGGCTGCGCTCTTCCCGTTATAATCAATTCAGGTTCCGGCAATCAGGGTATGACCGTATGCCTGCCCGTGATCGAGTATGCAAAGGATTTGAAGGTGAGCGAGGAGAAGCTTTATAAGGCTCTTGTTCTCAGCAACCTGATAGCTATTCATCTTAAGAAATATATTGGCTCCCTTTCCGCCTTCTGCGGAGCGGTCAGTGCCGCAAGCGCTGCAGGCGCGGGCATAACCTATCTCTTTGGCGGCGGCTATGAAGAAATAGGCTACACCATAGTGAACACTTTGGGTAATGTTGGCGGAATCGTCTGCGATGGAGCCAAGGCCTCCTGCGCCGCTAAGATTGCCTCCGCTGTCCATGCCGCAATAATAAGCCATTATATGGGCAGCCACGAGAGAGTCTTCCGCGCAGGAGAAGGTTTCGTCAAGGACGATCTGGAGGCAACCATCCGTTCTATGGGCTATATAGGCCGCGTTGGAATGAAGGAGACGGACGAAGAAATTTTGAACGTTATGACAGATCAGGTGGATCTGTGAATAGAAAAAGAAGAAGCACCGAAAGGTGCTTCTTCTTTTTTATTTATGTAAGCTCTCTTGAAAGCCTGCGAAGGACCTTGCGCAGGAACAAAAGGGCGATGACCATAGCGGCGAACTCGGAGACCATAGGAGCGAGCCATACACGGTCAAGCTCTCCGCTGAGGGAGAGAAGCCATGCCAGAGGGCAGAGGAAAATTATCTGTCGGAAGAGGTTGTTGAAAAGGGAAAACTGGGGGCTTCCGAGGGCTTCAAAGGGGGAACTGAGAATGATAGTGACCGCGGCAAAGGGGAGGGAAAGGGCGCAAAGGCGCAGAGCAACAGTTCCTATTGCCATCATATTTTCGCTGGCATCGAAAAGGGAAAGGAGATTTTTGGGGAAAATCTCGTAGCAAAGGGCGAAAAGGGAGGTCGTTATCACGCCGAGAATAAGGGCAAGGCGGAGAGTTTTTTTAACTCTTTCCAGATTTCCGGCGCCGTAGTTATAGGAGTATATGGCGATTGTTCCGTTGTTCATACCGAATACGGGCATGAAAGCAAAACTTTGAAGCTTGAGCCAAACTCCGAATACTGCCGTTGCGGTGGTGGAGAAAGTGAGAAGAATCTGGTTGACAATGAAGCTCATAACGGAGTCCAGACCAATGGTGAGGGAGCAAGGGATGCCGACGGCATAAATATTTTTGAGCACTTCCCAATTGGGCAGCATTTTTGAAAAGCGGAATTTAAGACCGCCACGCTTGCGAAGAAACATAAAGCCCAAAGATGCGGTGAGTATTTGTCCCATAACGGTTGCGATTGCCGCACCGCGAATACCGAGGGCGGGGAAAGGACCTATGCCGAAGATGAGAAGCCAGTCGAAAAGGATGTTGAACACGGCGCCCGAGGCTTGGCTTATCATGGATTGGGCGCTGTTGCCGGTGGCAATGAGCAGCTTCTCAAAGTTTTGGCAGAAGACCGAGCCAATGCAGCAAATGCAGACGATGCTCAGATAGCTGCTGCCGTATTCAACTATGGAAACAACATCGGTCTGGGCGCGGAAATAGGCCTTAACGCCGAAAATGCCCACAAGAACAAACACAAGGGTGTATACGGCGGATAAGAATATCTGCACATTGGCGGCTTTTTCCGCTTTTTCCCGGTTGCCCATGCCGAGGCAACGGGAGACGAAGGCGGCGGTGCCAACGCCTGTGCCTATGCCGATGGCGCTCATTATCATCTGCACAGGCCATGCCAGAGAAACGGCGGCGAGGGCGTCCTCGCTGATGCTTGCCACAAACATGGAGTCCACAGTGTTGTATAGCGCCTGCACAAACATGCTTATCATCATGGGCACAGACATTTTTATCAATAGGGGTGCAATGGGCATGGTGCCCAGCTTGGCTTGAGGATTATCCAATTTAACGCGTCCTTTCAGCTTCTCTCAACTGTTGTTTGTCATACTGCAGAGTGTAGAGGTGGTGGTAGCGGCCGTGGAGACGCAGCAGCTCCTGATGGTTTCCCTGCTCGATAATCTCGCCGTGGCTCAGCAAAATGATGTTGTCTGCGTGCTGAATGGTGCTGAGGCGGTGGGCAACGATGAGCATTGTGCCTATGTTGCGCATTTTCTCAAGGCTATCCTGAATGAGCAACTCGGTCTCCGTGTCAATATTTGCCGTTGCCTCGTCCAGAATCATAACGGAGGGGCGGTGAACAATGGTGCGGGCGAAGCTGAGGAGCTTACGCTGACCTGCGGAGAAGTTGTTGCCGCGCTCTCTGACGGGCTCATCGAGACCGCCCTCAAGGCGGGAGATGAATCTGTCTGCATTCACATAGCGGCAGGCATCCATAACCGTCTCGTCACTGATATCCTCGCTGCGGAGAAGGATATTGCTGCGGATAGTGCCGGAGAAGAGGAAAACATCCTGCAGCATCTGTCCGAAATGGCGGCGGAGGGAGGAAATTTTGATTTTCCTTATGTCTATGCCATCTATGAGAATCTGACCTTTTTGTATGTCGTAGTTGCGGCAGATGAGAGACAAAATCGTGGTTTTGCCGCTGCCTGTTGCGCCAACGAAAGCTACGGTCTGACGAGGCTCAATATGGAAGGAAACTCCCTTGAGTACCCATTCGCCTTCTTTGTATGCAAACCATACGTCGCGGAACTCAATTTCTCCCTTTATCTCATCAAGTTCAATGGCATCGCTTTCGTCGACAACCTGACTCTCTATGTCGAAGATGGTGAAAATTTTCTCCGCGGAGGCAAAGGCGGACTGAAGCATATTGAACTGCTCCGCCAGAGTCTGGATGGGGTTGAAGAATTTATTGACGTACATATAAAAGCTGACAACAATCCAGCTTTCTATGTGCTGCCCCAGGAATGTGGTGTCCTTTATGTAGCCCCTGCCGCCCAGATAGAGGAGGCAGAGAACGGAGGAGATATAAAGCATATACACCATGGGGCG
>JAZUAQ010000030.1:0-6385 GCA_045638085.1 Oscillospiraceae bacterium | reverse complement strand
TTGGAGCAGGTATTGAAAGCAACCCAAAGGAAATTGAAGCATTTAGAAAAGAGCTCGAGGAGGTCGGAGTTGAACTTGTCCAGCATTCCGATGAAGCTTTAGGATACTGCCCAGGCCTGCGCAATGGCGAACCGGGAATGGCCTATATATCACTCGGAGCAAGCTATAGTGCTTGGTTACACGAGATGCAACATATGAGAGACGACAGGAATGCAGGATGGATTGGCATGAGTGTTATTGCCGACCCGGATGCGAGATACCAATGGGAAGTTCGAGCATATAATGCAGAAATTGAACTGGCAATTCAAGCTGGCAGATTCGATATTGCAGATAAACTTAGAAAGAACCTTGAAGACGAGAGGAGAACCATTTATGGCGAATAGTTTAATAGATGGAATGAGAAGTGGTGTGAAGAGAGCTTTTGTTGACGGGCTCTCGCACGCAGGTGCAATATATAGAATGAATGCGATTGGATTTTTTGCTAAAGCAGGGATGTTCGACGAAGAAATTATAGATAAAATTAAGGAATTGAAACAGGATGAAGTTGCGCTTGACGGATATTCTGTTGCGGACTTTGCTAAGGCGGCACTTGATTTGATGGGCATTGAACGCTATTGTGGAGAGAGTTTGTTTGTAAAGAAACTGATTGCTTCAAAATTTGACTTTCTCGAATAAAGGACGTGAGTTCTTTATTAAAAGGTGGATAGACAGATGATTGTAAAGTATATTGGAGAAGTTGATACACTGGCTTTTGAAAAGGATAGATGGGAATTGGTTTTTGTATGAAGATTAACAGTTTTATAAAAGTTAAATATATTGGCGAAGATGATCCACTGTCCTTGAGGAATGGAAAGATATACGATGCCAGAGTGTTGCAAAAAGGATGGCTCGGCATTGTTGATGAAACCAAAGAGGAGTATGCGTATCCGCCTGAATTGTTCGAAAAGGTAGAGTAAGGTGACTGTGCCAGCAATAAGGAAAGGAGCTGATATACGTACTGCCGATGATGAATGGATGCGTTATTTGGAAATGCAAAAGTCAACAGCAGTTACATTTGGGGATATAATTATTCTTAGGCCAGATGCGACAACCTCAGAGGTGCTTGAGGAAACAAAACTGCTTCAGGAGTTTTATAGGAATAAAAAGGAAAGACTCAAGAGGGAGGGTGAATGGATTGATTAGGATAAAAAGTCAGATGCCCGTATTTGAATATAATAAGACAATTATAGAGTTGGAGTCTTGCCCACCTTCAGGTTTTCAGAAACTTGTAATTGATGGTGTAGAATATGAACCGCAAACAGTTTACGGTTTAAGACCTGGTTATTACTACGGCATCGAAGCGAAAGGCGATTTTGTGGGTAAAGAGGTAAATTTCAAGTAAAGAAGCCCGTATTTGCAAAATAATCGTCTAAACGGGAGCGATCACCCTACAAACCTAATTAAAAGGTGGATAGACAGATGACAGTAAAGTATATTGGAGAAGTTGATACATTGGCCTTTGAAAAAGACAAGCTTTACAAAGTTGAGTCTGTTGAAAAAGGCTGGTACAGAATTATGACGGAACTTGATGAAGATTACCTTTTTCCTCCCAGACTATTTGAAGGTGTAGAGGAGTGAAAACGAAATAAAGCGAGACCCTGCAGTGTGGAAACCCACATTGCAGGGTGTTTTTCATTGTGCTGGGCCGCGCAGTAAGCGGCGGCACTGCTATGGGAGAGAAATATTCTTTAACATTAATAGTATCGCTCGCAATAGAAAAGAGACTGCACCTGAGCGGTACGCCGCCGGCAACGCCTACACTGAGGCGCTGAATATGGGTTACAGCAAGGAAAAGGCCAGAGACTACGCTATCCTTGTGGGCGCGAGCGAGGCAGCGCTCCAGTATGTTCTCGGCGGTATCAGTTCTCTTGGCAGCAAAGGCGGCGTCAGTGCAAAGCTGGCCAGCAAGATAAACCAGATTGACAATGGACTTGCCCGTTTTGCCTTGACTGCGGGAGGAAACGGTCTCAGCGAAGGAATGGAGGAAGGACTGCAGGCCATACTAGAACCCATTTTTCGGAGTATGGTTACAGAGGAAAGCGTGAGTGTAGACTGGGGCAGTGTAGTTTACGATGCTCTTATGGGTATGTTATTTGGCATGGTGCTGGGCGGAGACGGAGAAACGGCCGTGAACGCTCAAAATACCCTTGAAAGCGGTCTCAATTCGGCATATGATAATGTAAAGACAGGAGAAATACAAAATGGAGCAGAAGAGATACATATACGCGAAAGCGGCCAATGGGCTGACGGTAAGAATACCGGCAGACAAATATCCCCAGTGGAAGAAGGCGCAGGACGAGATACTGTCGGGGAAACGGGCAGCAGAAGCGCAGACAGTGAAACAGCTGCACTTACTTATGGAAGAGAAGTAAGCGCGGCCTCCCTTGGCATAGAGAGCGGCACGGATAAAGCCAATGTGCGGCTTGTAACGGATGGAAACACCACTGCAACAAGAGCAGCGAAGCAAATGGCAAGGGAGCATAATTTGCAGCTTGTGCTTTTCGTGGGCAATAATCTGGAAATAAAGCTGACCGATGGCAGTGTTGTCAGTGCGCGAGCGCTTATTTACGGAGAAAAGGTTTTTGTCCGGGCAGACCACGCGGAGTTTACAGCTGACCAGCTTATGGGACACGAGACCGGTCATAATAGGATTGCCAGGGGAGAGATAGACCCCAATAGCGTACGCAGGCGAATAAGACAGACTTTCGGCGGTATAAAGACGGTGCAACTGGCGGCAATGTATACCGCGGCCTATGCAGGCACGGGAATGACTGCAAGTGAGGTATGGGAAGAAATTATCTGCGACAGTCTTGGGGATATGAACATCTTCGCAGGAACCGCAAGAGAAGCCCGTGCGGCACAGTTGTTATCCGCGGCCAAAGCTGCAAGCGCAGATGCCCGGACGGAGAGCACAAGAGGATCTCCTTCGGATAAGTACAGCCGAGAGACGCCAGCAAAAAAGACTGTCAGACTATTTTCCGGTAAAGTAAATGAGGGCGAATATATTAGCCTTTCAAACTACGAAAAGAGAAATATAGGCAGCGAGATAAAGACTGGCAGAGCTACATTAAGTGCAAGCGGCAAGTATGGCATAGTAAATGCGGCCGATAGGAATGCACTCTATTGTTATGTTCTTAAATTCAACGATGATAAGAGCGTAACAGTTACAGATGTGCTTGACCATGTAAATGACCGAGAAATTATAGAAACCTATCTAAGGAGGTTTTTGAATGGCGATACCGAGAGAGGTGGAGGCACTGGCCGACAGACTCGAAGCGATGCAGATGGACGGCGAAACGGCATACATAGTAATGCTGCAGATGAGAAAACCGGCGAGAGCAACCGCGCTTATGAAGTACCTGGACGAAAATCCGAGAGCAAGCACACAGGAAATCGAAGAGAGAGCGGCAGAAATAGCGAGAACCATAGAACCGACTCGAAGATAAAGGCAAAGTTTTCCCGCGAGCTGTTTCCGCATCTATATGCCGAGCGCTTGATGAGTGGAAATGGGGAAGCAGAAAAAGCACCCACCGCCATCTACGCTGCGAGATTGAAGGAGCTTGGAAGAGATTACAGCAACACCATCTATGCAGACCGCATAAAAGCGCACGAAGCCGAACTGCAGATGCTAATTAAAGAAGCGGAAGAAGTATTATCTGAAGAATCCGTTTCTGCTGCAAGGGAGCAATCAATCTCTGCAAACGCAAGAGATAAGCTCGGTGAAATAACTGCAAGAGGCACGACAAAAATTAAACAGGGGTTTACTGCGTTTTCAAAAGATGATGTTCTTTTTGAAAGAGCAAAATTAGTCAGACCCGATGGGAACAAGTTCGATGTTGCTATGCATGGAACATCGCAATCCGTTGCGTTTGGCGGAAGAAAAATAAATATGTCACCAAGATTGCTGGCAGCTATAATAAAGCACAATAAGGACTACAATGGTCAGGAAATAAGGCTGCTTTCGTGCAATACCGGTAAAACAGTGAATGGAGAGTATTGTTTTGCAGAGGAGTTGGCGAATGCCATTGGCGTTACGGTCTATGCGCCAAATGATTTGCTAATTTTCTATGATGATGGTACATTTGAAATAGGAAGAAATAATGAAGGTCGCTTTATTCCATATAAGCCCAATGAACGGAGGAGACTTAAATGATAATTGAGAATGGCAAACTCACATTTGGTTTTTTTGAAGGCACGCCATATGGAGATCCTACGGACGAATATGAGGATTTTTTGTCTTTCAAGAACGATATAGACAAGGAAAAGGTAATAAAACATATAGAGTCTCTGGGCGATTGGCTTGCAAGTGAAATGTGCACAGATATGTTCACAGGCGAGAAGTTCAACGCAGGTGTTTACCACGACGGACCTTTCACATTTTCCGTTGACTTTTTGCGGTATTATAAAACACAGGACATTGGTATTCCCTATGAATACGAGGCGTATCTGAAAACGATACTGGATTAAACCGCGTGAAAACAAAATAGCGACACCCTGCAGTGTGGAAACCCACATTACAGGGTGTTTTTTCATTGTGCTGGGCCGCGCAGTAAGCGGCGGCACTGCTATGGGAGAGAAATATTCTTTAACATTAATAGTATCGCTCGCAATAGAAAAGAGACTGCACCTGAGCGGTACGCCACCGGCAATGCCGATGGGTTCTCACAGACTGATGCAATCTCTAAGAAGAATGTACCACAGACAAAAAACAAAGTCAACGATAAGACAACGAGCGGAGCACCCACCGCCATCTATTCTGACGCATTGAAAAGACGCAGCATAGAAAGGGCGCAGAAGATAGCAGACAAGCTGGGAGTTGGGATGAAATTTGAAAGTCTTGGAGGAAATATCCGAGGCAAGTATAAAAACGGTGTCATAACCCTGAACTCCGACAGAAGCGACCCCGTGATGGAAGTATTCGTTCACGAGCTGACTCACCACCTTGAAAGCTCCGGCAATTATGACAGCCTGCGGAATGCTGCCCTCAGCTACATAAGAGAGAACCTTGGAGCAGATGTGGAGGCAATGAAAGCCGATGTTATTTCGGAATATGCCGAAGGTGGCATCAAGCTGAACGATGCGGGAGCGGAGAGGGAGCTTGTTGCGCAGTTTTGCGGTGAAATGCTCTTTGCCGATGAGGAGAGTATAATCCGCCTTGCTCGCACCGACAGAAATCTCGCCCAGCGGATATATGACTGGATCTGCGACACCATCTCCAAGCTGGGCAAAGATGCCGATGCCCGAGCCCTCATAGATGCCCGCCGTATGTATGAAAACGCCCTCCGTACCGTGGGCGATACGCAGGGAGAAAGTAAAGTATTTGCGGAGGTCGCAGGGGTTAGCTACAGCATTAGTCCTCGCTTTAACTCCGAGTTTAATAGGTGGCTTGAAAATGGGAAGCCTGATAGACAGCAGATTACAGTAGGAACCACATCGGACGCACTTAAAAGTATTGGTGTTGATGATAAAGTAATCAAGTGGGACACGTCAAAAATCAACAAGATCCAGAGAGAGCATCTGGGAATGTCAGATGCTGTCATTAGGCAGGTTCCGAACATAATTGAGTATCCCGTCCTAGTCATGGAATCAAAAACGCAGCCAAACAGACTTACCATGTTCGGGGAGGTATATAACGACAATGGCCTTCCGGTTATGGCGGTGCTCGAATTACGACCCACAAGCCGCAATAATTATGAATTGGACCAAATAAAGGTTGCCAATGCGTATAGTAAGGATTTGGGCCGCCCCGATGCTGGCCCGGAGGGCACGCAAAATATCATTGATACGAGCGAGATTCTGTATATTGAGCCAGATAAAAAAAGAACCGATACTTGGCTATCCCGGAATCAGCTCCACTTGCCTTTGGGGATAGACCAGTACGGTCCTATTGGCAGTATAGCACTTGTTAGCCGAGATAGTCAAGGCAATTTTTCCGCGGATAGCAAAGTGGAAGAAATTCCGGAATGGAAAAAGAAGCTGCAGAGCTTTGACACTCAGGCCTCATATGGCAGCTCCCTCATGGAACGGGCGCAAAAGCTTGCAGCTAAAACTGAAGTCAACGGCAGGGGCGCGGACAGCGAAAGTACTCTCCTGCATGCCGCAAATCCGGAGAGCAAAGGACAGAGCCTTACGGGCAGACTGCTTTATTCCGAGGCTCTTATGCGCAAAGCCGAAAGGGAGGGAAATCTCTATACCCAAAGGCTGCTTCAAAGGGAGATAGAAAAAGCCCAGCGCAACTCCCGCTCGGCAGGCATAGATGCAAGCACCCAAATGCCCACCATTTACGCGGACTATATGCGCGAGCGCAATATGCTTGAGGATTATGAGGCGGAAACATTGGACATAG
>JAZUAQ010000029.1:0-26106 GCA_045638085.1 Oscillospiraceae bacterium | reverse complement strand
GAACGACATGGCTACGATCCGACTTGGGAGGAGAGATATATACCCTCCACCGCCTTGATAAAAATGTGGGCGGTGTGATGGTATATGCCCGCACAAAGAGCGCAGCCGCCCTCTTCTCCAAAATGATACAGAATGGAGATTTGGTGAAGGAATATGTGGCCCTCGTCCATGGCTGCCCTCCCGAAAAGGGGGATTGGGAGGACCTTTTGTGGAAGGATTCCCGAAAAAACAAGGTATTTGTTGTGAAACGTGAGCGCTGTGGCGTTAAAAAAGCCCGTCTGGAGTTTAAGACTTTGCGCCCCGGTGAAAAGAGCCTTGTGGGCATCCGCCTTCATACGGGACGCAGCCACCAGATAAGAGTGCAGTTTTCCTCCCGGGGATTTCCCCTTGTAGGAGACCATAAATACGGCTCTAGGGACGAGGCGGAAAGTCCGTTTCTGTTCTCCTGCCGAGTGAGTTTCCCCTATAAGGGGGAGGCAAGAAGCTTTGAAGCACTGCCCGACTGGGCGCAGTAAGCCTGGCAGATATAATCCGAACACGCTCCGCGAGGTGGATTTTAGCGCCAGACTTCATTTTATTCTTTGGTGGGTTACGACCCACCTGCATAATTCAATTTTACCTGACACAAAAATCCACTCTCGGGGAGTCAAAGATTTTTGAGGTCATACACTAAGGCAGTGCAAGGCGGCGGCTTGCAGAAATGCTTTGTGCCTTTCAAAAGTCGACAACGCAGCAATGCCGACGGGTATGCCATCAAAAACGGGTTCGGACTATGTCTGCCAGGCTAATTTTCGGGGTGAAAAATATGAAACGCGGAATCACAAGAAGAGAAAGAGAAGTCACCGATATCAATGAGATTATCGGCATTTTGGATAGAGCAAAGATTGCCCATATAGGCATGATAGATGGCAATAAGCCCTACGTGGTGCCTATGAATTACGGTTATAAGATTGAGGATAATATGCTTACTTTGTACCTCCACGGTGCCACCAAAGGCCGTAAACTGGATGTGCTGAAAGCGAATCCCAATGTTTTCGTGGAGATAGATACGGACATAGTCCCTTTCGAGGGCGATGTTGCCTGCCGGTATGGAGTCAGCTATTCTTCTGTTATGGGAGAGGGCGTAGCCGAGATTGTGGAGGACGCAGAGGGCAAAATGGAAACCCTCACCTATCTGATGAAGACACAGACCGGAGGAGACTTCGAGTTTTCGGAGAAAATGGTGGGCGGAGTTACTGCCATCAAAATCCGCATCGCTGAGTTCACTGCAAAAAAGCGCCCCATGCCAAGCAGAAAATAAAGCAAAAAGACCGAGGATTACCCTCGGTCTTTTGACTATTTTCAATATTGTAATCAGTTGTTTCCGGTAACTTCCCAGACCACAAGTTCGCCGTTTCTGCCGCTTTGACCGATGGCGAAGATGCGCTCCATGCCGAATTCATCGATGAGGGAAAGTCCATAGGTGGTGAAATCGCCGCTGAAGTAAAGCTCGGTGACGAAGGGTTGAAGAGGATCGAGGGCGCTGAGAGTGCAATACTCTTCATACACGCTGTAGTCCAAAGGCTCAAGCATCAAAAGCTTCACATCCGTCACGGGAGCCGTGACTCTGATGTCTGCGAGGACTGCCCATTCATAGCGCTGCGCAGGATAAAAAGCCTCATAGGGCTCTTCGATGCGGTTCAGGTCGGCAAAGTTTGCAGTGACAAGGGGCGCGTTTCCGTTGAAAGCGGCGATTGAATCAAGGTCAACCCAGCCTGCGCCGGACTTCAGCTTGCCCCAGAGGAACCCTTCGTCATCGGTGGCCTCGTCAACAATGGTGTAAACCGTGGCGGTGATGACCATGCCAACCTTAGCGCTGTCATATGAGGGCTCTTTATATATGCCCTGAGCGGGGTTATCTATTCTTAATGTATAGGGGAACTTACTTGGAGGCGCTTCAGGTGTGGGGAAGGGCTGCACTTCGTTGGGCACCGCCGTCTCTTCGGGCTGAGGAATATCGGGAGCTTCGGAGGGCTCAGCATTTTCCAGGGGAGGTGTGGGCATGGGACGGTCAATATAATGCTCCTCTCCGCCCTCCACGGGATAAGTCATGGCGTCATCGGGCTTGGGAGTTGGGGGAGAGGGCATCTCGCCACCCGCTGTATCTCCGCAGGCGCAGAGGGAAAGGGCAAAGCAGATAATAAGTGCGATGGCTATAATGCGCTTCATATTCTCGTCCTCCTTATCCGAAATATTTGTTTACAAAATCTATATCCGTCACTTCGAACTCCATGCCGCGAAGATAGTTAAGTATTCCCGCATCGGTGGGGAAGTCAAAGCGGAGCTTATAGGAATAAAGAGCCTGACCTTCCGTCTCGCCGAAGGACTTATTCTTTCTCTCGCTGCCATACTTGCCGTCACCCAAAAGGGGCCAGCCGGCATGGGACATCTGAGCGCGTATCTGGTGGGTGCGTCCCGTATGGAGTGTGCATTCCACAAGGCTGAGTCCGTTGGCACTTTTGATGAGCTTATAGTCCGTAACGGCGGTTTTGGCGCCGGGTTCGGAGTGATCTTTCACATAGACCTGGTTTTTCTTGGCGTCCTTGAAAATATAACCCTCAAGTCTGCCTTCTGCGGGCTTGGGTCTGCCGTGGACTATGCAGAGATAGCGCTTGTCTATCTCGCGGTCGCGGATTTTATCGTTGAGTATGCGCAGCGCCTCTGCGTTTTTTGCAGCGATGACTATGCCGCCGGTGTTGCGGTCAATGCGGTTGCAAAGGGCGGGGGCGAAGCTATGCTCCTCTTTGGGACGCCATTCGCCCTTCTGGTAAGCGTAGGCCTGGATGTTGGCGATAAGGGTGTTGTAGTCCCATTTGCCGGCGCTGTGGCAGAGCACACCGGGTTTCTTGTCGGCCAGCAGAATGTTCTCGTCTTCGTATACAATGTTCAATCGGGGAGTTGAAACCTTAAGATAGGAATTTTCCTCTTTGGGCTTTTCAAAAAACTCATCGTTGATGTATAATTGAAGTGTGTCGCCAAGATTGAGTCGGGTGTCGCGTTTCGCGCCCTTGCCGTTGAGCTTAATGCGCTTAAGACGTATATATTTTTGCAGTAAGGATTCGGGCAGCAAAGGCACCGCCTTGCCCACAAAGCGGTCAAGACGCTGTCCTGCGTCATTTTGTTTTATAATAAGTTCTTTCATACATTTTTACTCCCTTTTATGCCTTTATTATCTGCGAAATATACAGAAATGTCAATGATTTTTGTATTGACAACAGCCCGTCTATAAACTATAATACTAAGGCGACTGTGTGAGGTGCGATATGTGGCTTGATTTGATAAACATCATAGATATGCCCGGTTCCCGCAAGGCATTCGAGTGCGAACTGGATATTGCGGCGCTGGACTTTCCCTCTGTGGAGGAATTCAAGTCTGCCCCTAAAGCAAAGGGCGAGGTGGTAAACACCGCCGGACTCATCACCCTCGTCGGAGAGATCGAAGCTGATATGATCTGCGTGTGCGACCGCTGCGGAAAGCAGTTTGAAAGCACCAAGATTCAGGAAGTGGAGCTCACCCTTGCGGATAATCCCGAAGATGCAGAAAACCCCGATATCTATGTTATCGAGGGCAACGGCATCAACGTGAGCGAGATTCTGGAGACAAGCTTCATTCTCGATATGGAAACCAAGTTCCTCTGCACCGAGGACTGCAAAGGTCTTTGCGGTATCTGCGGAAAGGACTTGAATGAGGGACCTTGCAACTGCAGCAAACCAATAGATCCAAGATTGGCTGTATTAGGACAGCTTTTGGATATAGAATAAACGCTGTTCTAACCAGCTGTTAACGTAGGAGGTGTCACCATGGCAGTACCCAAGAGAAAAACTTCTAAGGCAAGACGCGATAAGAGACGTTCCAACGTTTGGAAGCTCGAGACCCCCGGCATCGTTGCCTGCCCCAACTGCGGAGCATACCATCTGCCCCACCGTGCATGCAAGGCTTGCGGCATGTACAACGGTCGTCAGGTGCTCAAGGTCGAGGAAGAGAAGTAATCGAGAAAAACAGGAGGCGTATTTTGCCTCCTGTTTTTTATTACCTATTATATCGCTCAGGCTAAAGGAAGAATTATTATGGCAGAGAGAAATGTGATCAGTAAAGTTGAATACACAAGCCCCCTCTACGGAAAAGTGAAGGTCGGCGATGCTCTTATAAGTATAAACGACCATCCCATAAAGGACGTGCTTGACTATAAGTATTACGGCTATGACCACCGTCTCAGCCTGCAGATACTCACGGCTGAGGGTAAGACCAAGAAGCTTCGCGTGAGAAAAACCGAGGGAGAGGATCTGGGACTGGAGTTTGCAACCTATCTTATGGATGCACCCAGAAGCTGCGCCAATCGCTGTGTTTTCTGCTTCATAGACCAGAATCCCCCGGGAATGAGAAAAAGCATATATTTCAAGGATGATGACGCCCGACTGAGTTTCCTTATGGGCTGCTACATCACTCTTACCAACCTTTCACAGCGCGAGATACAGAGGATAATTGATCTCCATATTTCTCCTGTGAATATCTCTGTTCATACCACCGACCCTGTGCTGAGAGTTGAAATGCTCCACAGCAAAAGGGCAGGGGAGATTATGGACATTATGAAGCGTTTTGCAGAGGCAGGAATTGAGATGAACTGCCAGATAGTTTGCTGCCCAGGCATAAACGACGGTGCGGCGCTGCAGCGCAGTATGGAGGATCTTCGCGCCCTTCATCCCGCGGTAAACAGCGTTTCCGTGGTGCCCCTTGGTCTCACAAAGCACAGAGAGGGACTCCACAAGCTGGAGGCTTTCACTCCGGAGCATGCTGGAGAGACCATCGATCAGGTGGAGGCTTTTGCGGAAAAATGCCTTGCCGAAACAGGCACAAGACTCTTCTTTTGCTCCGATGAGCTTTATCTCAAAGCGGGCAGAATTTTACCCGGGGATGAGTTTTATGAGGCTCATACCCAGCTCGATAACGGCGTGGGCATGATAAGACTTCTGGAGCGGGAGTTCGCTCTTGCCCTCGAATGCTCTGAAAGTGCCGACGGAATTGAATTTTCTGTTGCAACGGGTACAGATTTCGCCCCATTTATTGAAAATCTGCTCTGTACGGCAGCGAAAAAGTATGATAATATAAAGGGACAGGTATATTCTGTTAAGAATAATTTCTTCGGTGAAAGCGTCTCTGTGGCAGGTCTCATAACAGGAAGAGACCTCATTGAGCAGCTTCGCGGAAAGGAATTGGGACAGCGCCTTCTCATCTCGGCCAATATGCTCCGACAGGAGGAAATGGACTTCCTGGATGATGTAACTTTGGCTGAGGCGGAGCGGGAACTTGGAGTTAAGATTTATCCCATCTCTCAGGATGGCGGAGAGCTTTGCGACGCTATGCTTGGAATCCTCCCCGAGGTGAAAAAGCCCAACACCGCAACTGAGGACACCGAATATTACCGATATAACCAAAAGTAAAAGGAGGCTTTGAGAGAATGTCCAGACCTCTTGTAGCCATAGTAGGCCGCCCCAATGTGGGCAAAAGTTTGCTGTTCAACCGCCTTGTGGGTCAGCGTCTTTCCATAGTTGAGGATACCCCCGGCGTAACTCGCGACAGACTCTATGCCGAGTGCGAGTGGAGCGGCAGAACATTTGACATAGTCGATACAGGCGGAATTGAGCCCACCACCGATAACGAGATTTTGCTCTTTATGCGTGAGCAGGCCAATATAGCCATCAACGCAGCGGATGTAATCGTTCTTGTGACCGATATCACTACTGGCGTTACCGCGGCGGATAAGGATGTTGCCAACATGCTGCTGCGCAGCAAAAAGCCCGTTGTCCTCTGCGTCAACAAGGTGGATAACCCCTCCCGTGTCGACACCACCATTTATGAATTCTATTCTCTGGGTCTAGGTGACCCCATCCCCATCTCTGCCGTACATGGTCACGGCACGGGCGATATGCTTGATGCCTGCATGGAGTTCTTCCCTGAGGAGGACGAGAATGAGGGCGATCCCGATCGTATCAATGTTGCCATCATCGGTAAGCCCAATGTGGGCAAGAGCTCTCTCACCAACCTGATTGCAGGTGAGCAGAGAGTTATAGTCAGCAATGTTGCAGGCACTACCCGCGACGCTGTTGACACCAAGATCGACAATGAATTCGGCAAATACAACTTCATAGATACCGCAGGCATCCGCCGTAAGAGCAAGGTGGATGACCGCATAGAGAAGTTCTCCGTAATGCGCGCACAGCTTGCCATAGAGCGTGCCGATGTCTGCCTCATCATGATTGATGCCCGCGAAGGCGTAACCGATCAGGATACCAAAATCGCAGGTCTGGCTCACGAGGCAGGCAAAGCAAGCATCATCATAGTGAACAAATGGGACCTTGTTGAAAAGGAAACCGGCACTATGGAGAAGATGCGCAAGGATGTTCTCCGGGACCTCAGTTTTATGACTTATGCTCCCGTGCTTTTCATCTCCGCCATGACGGGACAGAGAGTTCAGCGCATATTTGAGCTTATCAACTATGTAAACGACCAGAGCGCAATGCGCATCACCACCGGTATGCTCAACAACGTTCTGGCTGATGCTCAGGCAAGAGTGCAGCCTCCCACGGACAAGGGTCGCCGTCTGAAGATTTACTACATGACCCAGACCGGCATCAAGCCCCCCAACTTCGTTGTGTTCTGCAACAGCCGCGAGCTTTTCCACTTCTCTTATCAGCGCTACATCGAAAACCAGATTCGTGCAACATTCGGTTTGGAGGGTACCCCCATCCGTATGGTCATACGCCAGAAAGGAGATAAAGAAGAATGAAAGTTTTGCTTCTTATCGTAATTGCAATTATCGGTTACATCCTTGGAGGTTTCAACGGCGCAATTCTCACTTCTCAGTATGTTTTCCATGATGACATACGCAAGCACGGCAGCGGAAATGCAGGTCTTACTAACTTCTTCCGTACCTATGGTCTCAAGGGCTTTGCTCTTGTTGTTGGCATCGATGCCGTCAAGACTATTATTGCAGTGCTCCTGGGCGGCTGGCTTATGAACATCATCGGCGAAAAAAGCGTCGGTCAGCTTTTCGCAGGCTTCTGCGTTATCATTGGCCATGTTGCTCCTGTTCTCCATCTTTTCAAGGGCGGCAAGGGCGTTATGTGTGCAGGTGTGATGATTCTCATGGTGGATCCCATTGCCGGTATCTGCTGCTGGGCAATTTTCGCGGTTATCGTTCTTTTCACCCGCTATGTCTCTCTGGCATCCTGCGTGGCCTGCCTTATGGGCGCCATTTTCATGGCAATATTCAAGAACGGCGGCCTTGAGGTTATGCTCACTTTCCTTTGTGCACTCGTTGTTGTTGTAAGACATTATGAAAATATCCTTCGCATCTTCAGAGGCGAAGAGCGCAAAATCGAATTCAGCAAAGCGCAGAACAGCTGAATTTAATTAAAATAATGATGTTGCAAGGGGTGTTTTTATACCCCTTGCAGCTTTAATAAGAAGGTTTTTGAAATATGAAGGTGGATATCCTCACTCTCTTTCCCGAAAATATGAATGCCTTTCTCCATGAAAGCATTATCGGACGCGCAGCAGCAAAGGGAATACTGGACATAAACTGCGTCCAGATTCGCGACTACACGGAAAATAAGCAGCGCCAGGTGGATGATTATCCCTATGGCGGCGGCTGGGGCTGCGTTATGATGGCACAGCCTCTCAAAAGCTGCCTTGACGATGTTTTGAGCAAGGCGGAGGGAAGAAAAAGCAGAGTTATATATATGAGTCCTCAGGGGCGCACTTTTGACCAGCAGCGGGCAAAGGAACTTGTCCGTGACTATGACCATCTCGTCCTTGTCTGCGGCCACTATGAGGGCGTTGACGAGCGCTTTATAGAAAAATGCGTGGACGAGGAGATTTCCATAGGCAACTTTGTCCTCACCGGCGGCGAGCTTGCCGCAATGGTTGTGACGGACTGCGTATGCCGAATGGTACCCGGAGTCCTCAGCGATGAAGAGTGCTTCACCGGTGAAAGCCATTGGGACGGACTTTTGGAATATCCTCAGTATACCCGCCCTGAAGTATGGGAAGGTATGGAGGTTCCCGAGGTGCTTCGCAGAGGAAACCACGCGGATATTGAGCGTTGGCGCCGCAAAAAGATGCTGGAGCGCACAAAAAATAAGCGCCCCGATATGTTTGCTGCATTCACTCCGAATGAAGCCGACGAAAAGCTTCTTGCGGAGATAGAGCGTGACGAAAGACGAATGAAGCTCACTCAGCCCATTGCCTGCCGCAAGGCAACGGAAGAGGATATGGATAATATTCTCCTGACTGTCCGTCAGGCCAAGAACTATCTGAAAAAACACCGCGTGGATCAGTGGCAGAGCGAATACCCCACAGAGGCGCTTCTGGAAAAGGATATCCAGCGTGGCGAGGGCTATGTCATTACCTATGGCGGACGCTTTGCCGGATACTTTGCGTTCAGCACCAGACCGGAGTTGGACTATGATGACCTGACCGATGGCAAGTGGCGCAGCGATGAGCCATACTGTGTGCTTCACAGAGCCGCCGTTATGGCCGAGTACCGCGGCAGCGGATTGAGCCACCATATTATGGAGTTTGCGGAGGAACTGACCCGCGCAGCAGGACGAGGCTATATCCGCATCGACACCCACAAAAAGAACAAAGCCATGACTGCCCTCCTGAGGGAGCATGGCTACGAATATCGCGGCAACATCCTCGTATTATGCGAGCCCTATCACGACCCACGCCGTCAGGCATTTGATAAGATTCTGTGAGGGTGAAAATGAGACTTACCGATATTAACGAAATAAAGGCGCTTCTTGCCCGACACGGCTTTCATTTTTCCAAAAGTCTGGGTCAGAATTTCCTCTGTGCCCAGTGGGTGCCCGAGGACATAGCTGCAGGCAGCGGAGCGGATAAGAAAACGGGTGTGCTCGAAGTTGGAGCAGGTGTAGGCTGTCTCACCGTGGAGCTCAGCGCCCTTGCAAAAAAAGTCGTCTGCGTGGAGCTGGATGAAAGCCTTAAGCCCGTGCTCGCGGAAACCCTTGCCGATTGCGACAATGTTGAAATTGTCTATGGGGATATAATGAAGACCAACATTCCTGCACTGGTGAAGGAGAAATTTTCCGACTGCGAGAGAGTTGTTGTCTGCGCAAACCTGCCTTATAACATAACCTCTCCCGTGCTCACCGCCTTCGTGGAGTGCCGCTGCTTCGATGCCATAACCGTTATGATTCAGAAGGAAGTGGCAAAACGCATATGCGCCGCTGAAAACACCGCTGATTACGGCGCTTTCAGCCTTCTTATGCAGTGGTATACAGAGCCTAGGATACTTTTCGATGTGTCCCCCGGCTGTTTTATCCCTGCACCGAAGGTCACAAGCTCCGTTGTGAATATGAAAGTGCGCGGCGTCCCTCCCGTGGCTGTGAAAAATGAAAAGCTCATGTTTTCCCTTGTCCGTGCCGCTTTTAATCAGCGCCGCAAAACCTTGAGCAACGCTCTGGGTAACGGACTTGGCGGACGTTTTACCAAGGAAAAAATTGCCTCTGCAATAGCCGCATGCGGCTTTGATGAGCGTATAAGAGGCGAGGCATTGAGCCTTGAAAAGTTTGCTGCCCTCAGCGACGCTCTTTCCGAAGAATAAAAGTTTTTGCGCCCTTCCAAATGGGAGGGCGCAAATTTTTTTTGTATTTTCTTCCAATTCGAATTGATTTTGCAGCCGTTTGGCGCTAAAATTAGCTCATTAAGAATCAGGAGGTTTTTTGCAATGCTTACTGAAAACAAGCACATAATCAACTGGGTCAACGAGATGGCGCAGCTTTGCTGCCCTGATAATATAGTATGGATTGATGGAAGCGAGAGCCAGCTTCAGTCTCTCCGCGAGGAAGCTTTTGCAACGGGCGAGCTTATAAAACTCAATGATGAGCTTCTCCCCGGCTGCGTTTACCACCGCAGCGCAGTGAACGATGTGGCCCGCGTTGAAGGCCGCACCTATATCTGCTGCGAAAAGGAAGAGGACGCAGGCCCCACCAATAACTGGATGGCTCCTGATGAGATGTATGCCAAGCTGAGGGAAATCTATAAGGGCAGCATGACAGGCCGCACAATGTATGTCATTCCTTATTCCATGGGCGTTGTAGGCTCTCCCTTTGCAAAATACGGCATCGAGCTTACCGACAGCATCTATGTCGTAGTGTCCATGGCAATTATGACAAGAGTTGGAACTGAGGTCTATGATGCGTTGGGTGACAACGCCGACTTCATCAAGGGTCTCCATTCCAAGGCCGAGCTTGACGCGGAGAAGAGATATATTGTCCACTTCCCTCAGGATAACACCATTATGTCCGTCAACTCCGGCTACGGCGGAAACGTGCTTCTGGGTAAAAAGTGCTTCGCCCTGCGTATTGCCTCCTGCCTCGGACGCGATGAGGGATGGCTCGCCGAGCATATGCTGATTCTGGGCGTTGAAAACCCCAAGGGCGAGGTGCGCTATGTTTGCGGCGCTTTCCCCTCTGCCTGCGGCAAGACCAATCTTGCTATGCTTATTCCCCGCGAGGGCTACCGCAAGGACGGCTGGAAATGCTGGTGCGTGGGCGACGATATTGCATGGCTGCGCCCCGGTCCTGACGGCAGACTCTGGGCTGTTAACCCCGAAAACGGCTTCTTCGGTGTCGCACCCGGCACAAGCAATAAGACCAACCCCAACGCCCTTGCCAGCGCTATGAAAGATTCCATCTTCACCAACGTTGTGTTGAAGGAAGACGGCGGGGTTTGGTGGGAAGGTATGGATAAAAATCCTCCTCAGAACGCTCTGGACTGGAAGGGAAATCCCTGGGATCCCACCTCCGGTGTCCCCGGCGCACACCCCAACAGCCGCTTTACCGCTCCTGCGAAGAACTGCCCCTGCATCTCTCCCGAGTTTGAAAATCCCGCAGGCGTTCCCATCTCTGCAATCGTGTTCGGCGGACGCCGCGCAAAGACCGCTCCTCTGGTTTACCAGTCCCGCGATTGGGATCACGGTGTTTTCGTAGGCAGCATTATGGCCAGCGAGAAGACCGCCGCTGCTGAGGGTAAGGTTGGCGAAACCCGCAGAGACCCCATGGCAATGCTGCCCTTCTGCGGCTACCATATGGCTGATTATTGGCAGCACTGGCTGGATATGGGAAAGAAAATTTCCAATCCCCCTGTCATTGCCAATGTTAACTGGTTCCGCACCGATGATGAAGGCCACTTCCTCTGGCCCGGCTTCGGCGATAACCTCCGTGTCATCCGCTGGGTGCTTGAGCGCGCCTTTGGCGAGGTGGAGGCAAGGGAGAGCGAGATCGGCTTCCTCCCCAATGTTGAGGATATTGATGTTGGTGGTCTTGATATGAGCGAGGCTGAGCTCAGCGAGCTTCTCAGCGTGGATAAGGATTTGTGGCGCGCCGAGTGCGAAGGCATCCGTGAGTTCTACGGCAAGTTCGGCGATAAGCTCCCCGCAAAGCTTATGGAAGAGCTTGAAAAGCTGGAAAATAATCTGAAATAAAGATACTAATCCGCTCTCCAAACGGGGAGCGGATTTTTTAGCTTCCTGCCACCAAAGCTGGCAAAACCGCACAATCGTAGGGCGGGGGCTTGCTCCCGCCATGTCTCTGTTTCTACAAGTGTGCGCTGCGGGGTTATATTTAAATAAATTGTCAAAATAGTTGTTGACTTTTTAATTGCGAAATGCTATTATATCTAAGCGCCAAGATGCGCGAGTGGTGGAATTGGCAGACTCGCTAGATTCAGGTTCTAGTGCTCACTCCGGGCGTGCGGGTTCAAGTCCCGCCTCGCGCACCAAAAAGAAAACGGCATCCGAAAGGATGCCGTTTTTCTTTTTTACTCAAACCAACGCAGGGAGGGGAGCGGTTTTCTCTCTCCGTCGCGGAGGGTGAGGGGAATTTTGGGATAACCCACGCTGAGGGCATCAAAGGCATAGTCCTCATTGCTGTCGAGACCCAGAAGGGCACAAAGAGTGGCCTTGTCCTTAATATCCGCAATTCCGGAGGAAGGCTTTGCGCCGAGCTCAAGCTCCGTGGCCTTGAGCCACATATTCTCCATAACATGGCCGAGACAAACCTGCTCACGCTGAGGTACACCTGCCTGCTCGGCGATGATAATGAGCCAGGGAGCGGCGGCAATATCGTCTGCGCTCTTTCTATAGAGCATATCCAAAACCTTCACCATCTCAGGCCAGCGCTCTGCCATTCCCTCGGCATGGGCATGATCAACGATTTCAAGACGGCTTTCCTCAACAAGCTTCATTATGCTTTCCATTATGGGATTTTCTCTTGAAACGGCAAAGAAATGGCGGAAGGAGTCGCGGCGCTGCTGCACAATGCCTGCATAGGGTGCAAGGCGACCGGATTCAACTATGGCTTCAATAAGTGCTTTTTCGGGAATGTCATTGGTGAAAACGCGGGTGCTCTGGCGCTGCATAATGATGGTATCAAGAGTTTTCATATAATCCCTCCGCAGTTTTAATTTGATAAAACCAGTTTATATTCTTTTGACCTTGATGTCAAATGCTCTTGAGAATGTCCAGCAGAAGGACTATACTGAAAGCAGAAAGGGAGTGGGTAAATGGATTTCTGTCCTCATTGCGGAGCAGGTGTACTGGACGGCATGAAGCGCTGCCCCGAGTGTAGGCGATCTGTAGAGAAAAACAGCAGAGGAGAGGTTGTCTGCAATGATAGAGAGCGTGGTTCGGGCATAAATGTAGCAATTGCAATTGCACTTATCACAGTTTTGTCAATTATATATGCCTTTGTTATTAATGCGAATTACGCGCACCCATCCATGGATGAGCCTGCTTATACAGAAACAATATTTTTCGACTGCAAAAAGTCCGGAGAGCAGGCATATGTAGATATAATGGATATTATTCCTGTGATAAATGTATATAGCGGCGAGGAAATATCCCATCTCGTATGCAGGTGCACCGCTACGAGTGGAGAAACATTTGCAATGTATATAGAGGTTTCCCAGTTCGCTGAAAACTTTGACAGTAATATATGGTCATATCTTGGAGACGATTATGAAGAAACCATAAGCTTTGCGCCCATCAGAGTTTATGGTGAAAGCGTATATTATGGGGACATTATCATGCGTGTTCCAAACAGTGTTTATAAAACCATACTGCTGAGATTTGTTTCTGCAGATTAAGAAAAGAGAGACCCATCGGGTCTCTCTTTTTTTATATTGTTCGTTTTCCCAAGCTGAACATTTTCCCTTCGAGGGGAGAAGAAACTTTCACGGAGAGGGAAATATTGTTTTCACTTATACCGAAGGCTTTCGCAGCTGCGCTTTGAATGATAGGAACAATGCCTTCGCTGCTGACTATAACTTCTGCGCTCAGCATTTCCTCGGAAATGCTGAGGCTATAGTCCAGAATTTCTTTTATAGGGCAGAGCTTTTCCTGAAGAGAATAGAAAGCATCGGGCGCGTTTATGCGTCCGCAGACGGATTCTATGCAGTCGCCGCGCTCTTTGGAAAGACGGGCATAATCCCCCGTGCGGTATCTTATAAGGGGCATGGCCTCGCGCCTTAAGGTGGTCAGAACAAGCTCGCCTCTTTCTCCTGCGGGAAGTGGCTTTCCGCTTTCGGGGTCAATTACCTCCGCGTAGAGTTCGTTGCGGCGGAGATACATTCCCCGATGGAGCATGCTCTCAACGGCGCAGCCGAAGCAAGTTTCGGTCATTCCAAAATGGTTGAGCACGCGGCAGCCCCAAATTTCTTCGAGAAGAGGATAAATGCTCTCGGGGACATAGTCGGCGGAGAGCAAAACGGCCTTGGGACGAAGCGTAGGCAGCGCAAGGGCAAGAAGCCTTATCTGCCACGGCATTCCAACAAGTACGGCGGGCTTTTCCTTCAAAAGGGTTTCTGCCAACAAAGCGGGGCTTTCCACAAGACCCAGCCTGAGCGGCTGTGCCCCCAGTTTTTCAAGACCGCGGGCGAGGAGATCGCCAACTCCGTCGGGAACGGAGCAGGGCAGCAAAATTCCCACCTTGTCACCTTTTTCGCACATCCAGCCCATGCCCTCGGCGAAGAAATCCACGGTGCGGCAAAGGTCGCCGCCGCTGAAATATACCCGCTTTGGCTCACTTGTGGTGCCCGAAGTGTGCAGGCTGACAATGCGCCTGATTTGCGAGGCGCTGACGCAGAGCATCTCCCGTCCGCGGCTGACAATATCCTCCGCGCTCATAAGAGGGAGCGCGGATATATCCTCAAGGGAAGAAAGGGGGAGGGACTCCGCCAAATGGGCGTAAAAAGAGCTCCGGGAAGAAGCATACTCCAGCTGCTCATTGAGCGCGCGGAGTATGCTCTCCTCGGAAACATCAACAAAGGAAGCGGTGTTAACTTTTGCGGAGTAGTTATCCATGGCAGCTCACTTATCTTCCAGCAGCACCTCAACCTCGGCCATTCGGCCTTCGGCAAGGGAGCGGGAGATATAGGCTTTGCCGCAGCGGGGGCATACGGGAACATTGTGGCCGAAGCTGCGGCGCATATAGGAGAACATCACCTGACGCTCGATGAGCTCAACATCGCATTTTGCGCATTTAAGAACTCGCTTTTCGTTCATTTTCCGTCCTCCCCGATATGCATTCTGTGGCAATAGGCGCTTTCAAGGAAATAGCCGCCGTCCTCTCTCTGGCGGTAGTCAGCCCAGAAGGTGAGAACCTCTTTCATGAGGCAGGCGCTGCGCAGACCGCTTTCGTCTTCGAAATAATCTCTTTCGGCTTCAACGGTGTAGATAAGCTCCTTCATCTCGCTTTCGGTGATGAGCTTATCTTCCATATTTGCCTGAGCCTCAGCGCTTATCTCAAGGGGCAGGCTGTCCCAAGGTGCAGAGGAGGGAACAAAGGTTTTGTTTTCAATTTCCTGCATAAGTTCACCTTTCAGACGGAGAGAATTGGACTTCTTCTGCGCAAGTGTGGGTGTGGAGTCGGACTCGGGCGGAAACACAGCGTCAAGAATGTGCGCGCATTCCTTGCCTTTGGAGCGGAAAACTTCAAGGCAGTTTGCGCAGTAAACGATGTAAGGAAGTTCGCTCTCCTTAACGCGGTTATCCGTAATCTCTTTATAAAGCTCGGGGTTGGCAAGGCGCATGTGTCCGCCGTAGCCGCAGCATTTTCCGCCGTCATCAAGTTTTTCGACACGGCAGAGGGATTTTGCTGCAATAGCGGCAACGCTTTCATGGACTTTTTCATCCTTTGAAGCGGAGCAGGGGTCGAAAACCGCAGCTTCAGAGAAGGGGAGCGGATGGACAGGGGCGCCGATTTCGTGGAGCAGCTCATAGAGACTGCGTATCTCGGCATGGGGAAGAAGCTTTTTCAGAAAATCGCTGCAGGTGGCGCAGGCGCAGACTATTGAGGGGCGCTCCATAGCCTCCCAATGGGCGCGGATGAGAGCGGTGTTTTTCTCTCTTCTGTCGAGGTCTCCCGCCCATATGGCAGGTGCGCCGCAGCAGCCAAGCATAATTCCCATATTGAGCATGCCTGACAGATAGTTCCAGACATCCTTCACCTGCTTAGGGGAAGATGCGCTGAGCTGACAGCCGGGGAAGAAAAGATATTCGCATTCTTTGCTTGTTGAGTAAAATCCCTCGCCGCCGTTGAAATCCAACTCCCGGAGCCAGTAGTCGTGGAGACCGGGCACCCACTTTTTCTGCTTCCAGCGGTCTTCACGGGAGAAGCGGAAAAGCTCGCCCATATCAACGCCCTCGGGGCAGATGTTGGAGCAGTGGGAGCACATGTTGCAGGAATAGGTCTGGCGTGTGGCCTCGCAGTTGGAGAATGGGGGCATGGTGTGGGAGTCGCCGCATATATCGGCGGCGAGCTTATAGGGGCTTTTGCGGTAATGGGCCATAAGCTCGCATTCCTTCAGGCAACGGTCGCAGATGCACTGCATGCAGCGGGCGGCCTCGGCCTTGGCTTCGTCCTTTGTGTAGCCCGCGTCAGGGTCGGCGGGGAGGACGATGGGCTTTTTCTCCTCGCTGGGATGGTCCATCATATGACCTTCGCAGTATTCCTCATTGTTTTCAACAATAAGTTCTGCGCGGCCTGTTTTGAGATAGGCCTCCATAAGCTGGGAGAGTTTGCTGCCGCAGGCAATGCTTTCCATGAGGGGCATGCCTACAACGCCGCCTCCTATGAAGAAGCCGGCCTTTTCCGTTGTGAAGTTTTTGCTGTCCCAGCTGCCGCCGAGACCGAAGTCGTTTCCGCCTTCACCGGTTGCGATGTAGACGGCGTCGAAACTCTGCAAAAGCTCAAAGTCTGCCTCTGTGCCGAAGCGGAAGTCCACGCTCTGAGGCGCAAACTGCTTGGAAAAATCTGCGTCAAAAAGTGCAAAACGGGGGTGGGAGCGCAGATGGCCGCCCCACCCCTGTTCTTTTTCGAAAACGGTGACAGCATATTTTTTCCGTGCCAGACCAATGGCGCAAGCCAGTCCGGCAGGTCCGGCACCCACCACGGCAACGGTCTCTTCCTTGGGTGGAAGACGGAAGTCAGCAGCTTCCCCGGTGGCAAAGCGTATGCAGGCTTTTTCCAACTCAGCCATATTCAAGGCTTCGTCGCCAAGGCTTTCGCGCTGGCAGCGGGAGCGGCAGGGCTGAGGGCAAAGCTCCGCGGCAATGGAGGGGAAGAGTATAGCCGTGCTCAAATCGCGGTAGGCGGCCGGCCACCTGCCTCTCGCCACCTTTTTCAGAAAACCTCTGATGTCCAGATGGAAGGGGCAGGCGCAGGCACAGGAGGCGGATTCGTCATGGAAGCAGTTTTGCACAAAGGCTTTGGAATCCTGCAATTCCATTTATAATCACCTCGCGGTTTTGGTATTTAGATGGGTTCGTTGCGGATGTCTTCAAGCATATCCTCGAAGTCCTTGCCCAGGTAGTACTTGGCGGGCTTGAGGTCCTGACCGGCCTGCTTTGCAGCCCAGGCTGCTTTGACCTTTGCGGGACGGGCGGGCAGGTCGTAGATGCGGACGCCGCAGGCGTTGTTGATAGCATTGATAACTGCCATGTGGCCGGAGCTCTGGAAGCACTCGGAGGAGCCGGAGGAGCCGTAAGGGCCGTTGGGTCTGGGAGTTTCAATGTAGTCAACGCTCAGGTCATCGGGGATATCCAGAATGGTGGGAATACCGCAGACGGCCATGTTCTTGTCCTTCTTGATGTCGAAGAAGTCCTCGCTGAGGGCGAAGCCGATGGAGTGGCTCAATCCACCGAAGGCCTGACCGTCAACAGCCAGCTTGTTGCCGATGGTGCCGACGTCGGCGAGGGTGTAATAACGCTTAACGGTGGTCTTGCCGGTCTTGACATCAACATCAACGAGAGCAACGTTGACGGCATACATGAAGGCTGCATCCTTGTCGCCTTCGCCGGAGTTGGGATCCAGTCCGGGAGGAATACCGAGGTTCATCTGGTCGTAGTGACCCATGTACTTGGTAGGACGGCCTTCTGCAACCATCTCGTCATAGGTTCTCCAGCTGCCGTCTTCCTTGCGCATTGCATCCATAAGCTTGTTGCATCCATCGATGGTGGCATTACCGATCATGTAGTGGCTGCGGCTTGCTGCTGCAACGCCGGAGTCGGGGCAGATAAGGCTATCGTTCATAATAAGGCGGATCTGCTCGGGCTTTACACCCATGGGAGCGAGTGCCTTAACGGCGTGGGTGAGGGAGCCGATATCGCCGCCCTGACCCAGGTCTTCCCAAGTGTTGTAGAAGGTGAAGGTGTTGTCGCTGTTCAGCTCAATTGCGATGTCGCAGCTATCGAACATACCGATGGTGCAGAGGAAGCCACCGAGGCTGATGCCAACGCCGGTGTGGCGGCCTTCGGCCTTGCCCTTCTCGGCCTCTGCCTTATATTCGTCGTAGACGGGCTTGATCTTCTCAAGCATATCTACGTAGACATACTCCTTGTAGGGACGGCTGTTCATAGTGGTGTCGCCGGGACGTGCTGCGTTGATATAACGGAACTCCCAGGGATCGATGCCCAGCTTTTCAGCTGCCATATCCATAAGCGCCTCGGTGGTGGTGTAAACCTGAGGTGCGCCGAAGCCGCGGTAGGGGCAGCAGAAGGCATGGTTGGTGGCAACGCCGCGGGCGAGAGCCTTTACATTGGGAACATTGTAGCCGTGGAAGCCGACGGATACCATGTTGTTGAAAATCTTGCTGGCGGTCATGGCGTAAGAGCCGTGGTCAAGACCAAGGTCATACTCGGCAGCGGTGATCTTGCCGTCGGGAGAGCAAGCCAGACGGGCGTTGACATAGGTGGCGGAGCGCTTACCGGTCATGAACATGAACTCTTCATAGCTGAGAGTCATGGTGCAGGGAATGCCCAGAGCCTGAACTGCGGTGATAACAACGCCGAAGGTGGTGGCATTTACGGGATAACCGAATGCGCCGCCGGCGGGGTTCATGATGATGCGGAGATTGTCGCGCTCGATGCCGCAGGCGGGAGCGAGAACATCGCGGCATTCGCCGATTGCCTGGCACTTGCACTGGAGGGTCATGTTGCCGTCCTCATCGTAGTAACCCTGAACAACATCGGGCTCGATGGGGAGGTGAGGCTCATGCTGAGAATAGAAGGAGCCTTCAACAACGATGTCGCTGTTGTCGATAATCTCGCTGGCGTCCTCGCCCTTATAAACGGGCTGGAACATGAATTCGTTGGGCTGGTCGTCATAGAGCTGGATAGCGTCGGGCATAACAGCCTCGGGAAGGGTCATGTATGCGGGGAGAACCTCCAGGTCATACTTGACTGCCTTTGCGGCTGCGCGTGCATGCTCTTCGGTGTCTGCTGCAACAACTGCAACAACGTCGCCCTTGTGGCGAATTTTTTCACCCTCTTTGACGATAACGGGGCAGGGAGTCATGCCGGCACCCTTCTTGCGGGGGATAACAACGGGAGTTTCAAGGTTATTGTTGCCCTGAACATCGGCGCCGGTGAGAACCTTGTAAACGCCGGGCATTGCCTCTGCCTCGGAGAAGTCAACCTTCTTTACGATTGCGTGGGCAACATCGGGGATAACAACTGCCAGATGGGCAACGCCTTCGGGCATCTTCAGTTTGATATCGTCGCCGTAGTCGGTGAGACCGGTGACCCTGCCGAGAGCGGTGGGACGGGGACGGTTGGAGCCGTAGATATCTTCGCCCTGATCTTTGTAGGTGATGTCTTCCATGGTCTTTTCGCCGCGGATAACCTCGGCAGCTGCCATGACAGCGACAACAAGGGGCTTATAGCCGGTGCAGCGGCAGACATTGTGGTGCTTCTGGAACCACTGTCTTACCTCTTCACGGGTGGGAGCGTTGTTCTTCTCCAGCAGAGCGGCGGCGGATACGATGAAGCCGGGGGTGCAGAAGCCGCACTGAGCTGCGCCGTAGGTGATCCATGCCTGCTGCAGGGGGTGGAGATGCTGGGGAGTGCCGATGCCTTCAATGGTGATGATTTCGCTATGCTCGGGGATGTTCTTCATCTTCTTGGTGCAGGAGCGCACAACCTCTCCGTTAAGGATGACGGAGCAGGCGCCGCATGCGCCGATGCCGCAGCCGACTTTGGTGCCGGTGAGGCCGAGGCGGCGGATAGCGGTTGCGAGGGTGTCCTTCTGCAGATCGCAAAGAACGGGTCTTTCAACGCCGTTGATGATGAGCTTAACGCGGGTAAGTCTCATTTCTGCCATTTTGTTTCCTCCTGATTTTGTATCTTATTTTTCAGTTATTTCTTCAAGGATTTCAAGTGAACCGCGGACAAAGTCGGGGCAGCGCTCGATGGTTGCGCCTGCTGCGAAAGCCTTTTCCTTCTCACCGGGGACGGAGAAGTCATAGCCAAGCAGCTCGCGGCAGTAGATGCTGCCGAAGCGGGCGGTGAACTTTTCAATAAAGTCGTGAACCTTTTCGTGAACGGCCTCGTCGCATGCTTCGTCGCAGCTGCCGCCGTAAGCCATGCCTATGGCAAGCAGAGCACCAACAACGGTGCCGCAGGTGTCGCCGCGGAACATGCCGCCGCCGAAGGAATGAGCGATGCGGTGAAGCTCTTCGGTATCGTAGCCAAGTTCATCGGCAAGCTGGCCGAGAACGCACTGGCTGCAATTGAGTCCGGACTCGAACATTGCGCCAACTTCAGCTTTGGTGGGTTTTATCGTTTTCATAAAAACGCCTCCTTGTGAAATTCTACAATAGACATAGTTACTATATCATAGCTATGATAAAAACTCAACAAACTTTTGACTGATGTCGCTTGATTTGCGGCCGGTTGCCTTCGTTGACAAAAGGTGGCTGTGTGATATAATTTAGCTATTAAATTTGCTTGGTTTGGTTTTATGGAAATAATTAGAAAAACCCGCTCCGTGTGCCCTCGCTGCCTTCAAAATGTGGAGGCCTCATTGGTGCAGGAAGGGGAAAACATAAAATTGAAAAAAAGCTGTCCCGACCACGGAAGTTTTTCCGTAACTGTCTGGCGCGGCCTTTCGGATTTTGAGCTTTGGCGCAGCGGTGCTGCGGTGCTTGAAGAGGGGGAGGGACTTTTCTGCCCCCAAAACTGCGGAATATGCTCAGAGCATCTTCAGGGAAGCTGCTGCGTACTTCTTGAGGTCACCCGCCGCTGCAATCTTGCCTGCAGCTTCTGCTTCGCCGATGGCAAAATGGCGGAGCCGAATATGGACGAACTTAAAGTGGCGGTGGATGCCATCTTAAGCGGGGGTAAGGCCCTTATCCAGCTTTCGGGCGGCGAGCCTAGCCTCCGCGATGACCTGCCCGAGCTTATTCGCTATATCAAAAGCAAGGGCGCTAGCTACGTGCAGCTGAACAGCAACGGACTTCGCCTTGCTGAGGATGAGGAATATGTGGAAGCCCTTACTGAG
The DNA here is from genome assembly GCA_045638085.1 of Oscillospiraceae bacterium. Taxonomy (GTDB): domain Bacteria; phylum Bacillota; class Clostridia; order Oscillospirales; family Oscillospiraceae; genus SIG459. Next base: position 5,209 of record JAZUAQ010000029.1, on the reverse strand, counting down.
GCAGGCCTTTCCTTCGTGTTTTTGCAGTTTGATGGCGTCAGCGATGATATATATAAAAAGCTGCGGGGCAAAGCCCTTTTGGAAACGAAGAAAAAAGCCATTGAGCTTTGCGGAAAGCACGGCCTTGGAGTGACTCTTGTGCCCACTTTGGTGAAGGGCGTCAATGAGCATCAGGTTGGGGATATAATTCGCTTTGCGGCATCCCTTTCCCCCGTGGTGCGGGGAGTCCATTTCCAACCCGTCAGCTACTTTGGAAGATACCCCGAAAAGCCAGATGATAATGAGCGCTATACCCTTGATGAGCTTATATACGCGCTGATCACTCAAGCGGGAATAAAGGAAGAGAATATTTCTCCCTCCCGCTGTGACCATCCTTCCTGTGGTCTTCACGCAAGCTTTGTTGTGATGAAAAATGGGTCTTTGATGCCTTTGACCTTTCGAAGAAATGCCTGCAAAACGAGCAGCGCCTCTCAAAACAGAGAGTATATAGGCTCAAGATGGACAAGAAACACCGAAAAAGAGGACAATGATTTCGGAGACGACCTGAGGGATATGGATGCCTTTGTGGAGCGGGTTAAAAGCCACGGCTTCACTGTGACAGCCATGGCCTTTCAGGACGCAATGAATATTGATATCGAGCGGCTGAGAAGATGCTCCCTCCATGTTTACAGCGAGGGAAAGCTGAAGCCCTTTTGTGCCGCATATCTGACGGGGATTGGTGAAAACTGATGGCATACGGAGAAAAAATGCAGCGCCTCAGCCCCTGCAGCGATGAACTTATCTGCGCTGAAATTGCCGCATTACCAGATGTGAAGAATGTGCTTGATGTGGGCTGCGGCAGGGGCGAGCGTATGAAAGCCCTCAAAGCGGCTTTCCCCGAAAGCGAAGTTTTCGGCGTGGACTGCGATGAGGATATGGTGTCTCTTGCCTGCGGTATAGGGAATGTGTTTCACGCAAAGGCAGAGAATCTGCCATTTGAGAATAAAAGCTTCACTCTTGCACTATGTGAATGCAGCCTTTCTCTTTTCGATAATGCGGAAAAAGCTCTTGAAGAAACGGCAAGAGTGCTGAAAGATGGAGGAATTCTCCTTTTGACGGAACTTTTTGCCCCCGCGATAGAAGAAGATTTTGTCCCTGCTCCCGACGGCAATGCCCTTTGCAGAATATATTCACGGGAGAAAATCCAGCATTTGCTGCAAAACGCGGGCTTTGAAATGCTGAAGTTTTCCGACCGAAGCGAGGACCTCGCCGCAATGGCGGCACAGATGCTTTTTGACGGAAGCTTCTGCAACTGCGTGGGAGCGGAAACTGCCTTGCTTTTGCGGAAAATAAAAGCTCGCTACGGCCTTTGGGTTTTCAAAAAGGAAGAGAAAAACTATGAAAGATGAAAAGACCTTGCCTTTGGCAGGACTTATAAGCGCCGCAGGTCTTTCAAGCCGAATGGGCGCCTTCAAGCCCCTTCTGCCTTTTGGAGGCGGCACAATAATCTCCCGCTGCGTGGAGAACATGCGCATCGCTGGTGCGGAAAGAGTGCTTATAGTGACGGGGCATAAAGCGGATGAGATAAAAGCGCAAAGCGCCCTTCGCGGCTGCGATTTTATCCATAATTCCGACTATGGGAAAAACCAGATGTTCGACTCGATCTGCATAGGACTCAGGGAGCTGGATGGAAAATGCTCAAGAGTCATAATAAGCCCTGTGGATGTGCCTGCAGTGAAGCCGGAAACAGTGAAAGCCCTTCTTGAGGAAAAGGCAGATGTTATCCGCCCTGTGTATAAGGGTAAAAGCGGACACCCCATTGTGTTGGATGGGGAGTGCATAGGCGCAATAGTTTCCTATAGCGGCGAGGGCGGACTTCGGGGAGCAATTGAAAAGCTTGCCCTTGAAGTCAAAGATGTTGAATGCGATGACGCGGGCTGCTGCATTGATGCAGACAGACCCGAGGACTATGAATTTTTGAAAAAGCTTGGTGAATAAGTATGAGAAAAATCTATCTTTTCAGACACGCCGAACCTGATTTTGGAGGAAAGCAGCATGTTTGCCTTGGTTGCCGTACGGATGCGCCCCTTTCCCAGCTGGGAATGGAGCAGGCGGCCGCTCTTGCCAAATTTTTCCCCGATGATAAAAAATTCTGCGTTTATTCCAGCTTTATGGCTCGCGCAAAGCAGACGGCGGAAGCTATCTCCCGCGGCAGATGGGAGGTAATGGAACTTCCCGGTATTGAGGAGCAGGACTGCGGAGTCTGGGACGGACTCAGCTTTGACGAGATAAAGCTGCGCTGGCCTAAGGAGTATGCCTCCCGCGGCGAGGGCTATGAGCTTCTGCCTCCCGGCGGCGAAGGCCTTCAGGACTGCGCCGAGAGAGGTCTTGTTGCCATCAGCGGCATACTGGACGATGCAGATGATGATATAATAATCGTTGCCCATTCCGGCATAAACCGCGCGATGATAAGCGTGCTGCTGGATATCCCTATGTCGCGCAGCCGCAGCATGCCTCAGGCATACGTATCTCTCAATATCATCGAGTGGGACGGAGAAAGTCTGAAGCCCACCCATATTGGTCTTGATGCGGCAGAGTATTTTTCCAAGGAGAGCGCCTGATGAGAGAACTTTTCAGAAAACTCAATAAGGCTATGGCGAAGGGCGCTGACTGCGTTCTTGTAACCACCGTTGCAAGCAGCGGCTCAACTCCCAGGGGCAGCGGAGCACGTATGCTTATAAGCGGCGAGGGAAGGCTTGCCGGCACAATCGGCGGCGGAGCCGTGGAATACCGAAGCCAGCAGATGGCGGCTGAGGTTTTGGAAAATAAGTGCTCATTCGTGGAAAGTTTTCGCCTTCATAGCGGAGATGTGGCCAACCTTGGCATGATTTGCGGCGGAGCGGTGGATGTCTATTTTCGCTATATTTCCGCGGAGGACAATACTGTTTTCGCCCTTGCCGAAAAGATAGAGGAGCTTTATGCCCGGGGTGAACAGTGCTGGCTCATCTGCGGCCTGGACGAAGCAAGCGGCGGAAAAATGGCGGTTTACGGCAAGGCTTCGGGACTTTTCGGAGATGAGATTCCCGAAGAAATTCTTGAAGAGCTTCCCGCCCGCCCCACCCAGAAGCAGGCGCAAGGCGGCACTTATTACACCGAGGAGCTTCTCAAACCGGGAAAAGTGTTTATTTTTGGTGGCGGTCATGTGGCGCAGGAACTTGTGCCAGCCCTTGCAAGAGTTGGTTTTCGCTGCGTAGTGCTGGAGGATAGACCTGATTTTGCCCGCGCCGAGCTTTTTGAGGGCGTGGAGGAGACCCGTATTGTGGACACGGAAAATCTGGGCAGCCTGACAGATGAAATAAGCGAAAATGACTATGTCTGCATAATGACCCGCGGACATAAGGATGATTTCGAAATTCAGCGCCAGATTCTTGCAACTCCGGCAAAATATATCGGTGTTATAGGCAGTCCCGCAAAGAAAAAAGCGGTGTTTGACCGCCTGCGTGCTTTCGGATATACGGATAAGGATTTCGAGCGCATTACTGCGCCCATAGGTCTGGATATAGGCGGCGAAACCCCCGCCGAGATAGCCGTGAGCATCACCGCCCAGCTTATTATGGTGCGTGCGGGAAGAGCGCCGGGCGCATGGGAGGTATAAAAAGTGTGGGAGCTTTATGATAAGCTGATAGAGGCAATCCCCGAAAATATATATGTGGACGAAGTCATCTGCGGAAAAACATGGACGGCTGTGCGCTCTTCCGAGGGCAGCATAGGCCTTGCCATGACAACGCCTGTGGAAACCTTGCCCCAAAGTGGGGAAAATGCGCTTGGGATGAGCCTTCGCGCAGCGGCGGAAAAGGTAAAAAGCTGGAACTTCATCGAAGCAGGAATAGGCATGGCTGCCATAAACGCCTTCTATAATTCCACCCAGCGTATGCGCAGCTATAAAACCGAGCAGGGCGACAGCCGCTTTTGCACCTACGATCTGCCCATAGAAGGCAGAAAAATATGCATGATAGGTGCGCTGCGCTATCCTCCCGAGCTTTTCAAGAGCGCGGAGAGACTTGTGGTGCTGGAGCGAAATCTTGTGGACGGCACATATCCCGACAGCGCCTGCGAATACTTTGTGCCCGGTTCAGATCTTGCGCTGATAACGGGAAGCGCTTTTATCAATAAGACTATGCCCAGACTTCTGGAACTTGCTGAAAATGCGGATGTTATAATAACAGGCCCCAGCGCCCCTATGAGCTTTGAGCTTTTGGAATACGGAGTGCGCCGTGTGGCAGGTCTTGTGATAACGGATAATAAAGCCTGCCTTGACTTCGTAGCCTCGGGCGAATTTGGCACTCCCTACAGATTCGGGGAGAGATACATAGTGGAATAAAAAGAGCATCCCAATCGGGACGCTCTTTTTTGTGTTTGAAATTGTTTCTCAGCAAGAGAGGATGTATCCGCCGTCGATTACCTGAACGGTGCCGGTGACCTGAGCGGAAGCGGGAGCGGCAAGGTAAACAGCCAGAGCGCCGACCTCGATGGGTTCGCCGAAGCGGCCGAGAGGCATCTGGTTGTTGATATAGTCGAACTGATCCTTGGGGATGAACTTGCTCAGCTCGGTGTTGAAGAAGCCGGGGGCGATGGCGTTGACGCGGATGTTATACTTGCCAAGCTCGCAGGCCATGCAGTGGGTGAAGTGGTTCACAGCGGCCTTGGAGCAGGAGTAGGGGCTCATGGGCTGGGTCTTCTTTACTATGAAGGCAGCGTTGGAGGAGATGTTGATGATGCTGCCGCCCTTGCCGCCGTCGCGCATGATCTTGCCGAAAACATAGGTGGTGTGGACGGTGCCGTTGAGGTCGGTGTTCACAACATTGTACCAGTCGGTGAGCTCTTCATCCATATTGAGAAGCTCGTTGAAGCAGGAAACGCCGGCGTTGTTCACGAGAATATCCACACCGCCGAAGGACTCAACTACCTTCTCGGCAGCAGCCTTCAGGCTGGGGATGCTGGTGATGTCGCAGTCGAAGCTTTCGTATTTTCCGCCGTACTGGGCAAGTTCTGCCAGAGCCTCGGCAGCTTTTTCCTTATTGCGGCAGAGAATGGCGATGTTGGCTCCGCTCTGAGCCATAGCGGTGGCAATACCGAAACCGAGGCCGCGGTTGCCTCCGGTGATAACTGCGGTCATACCCTGGAGAGAAAATGCTCCGTTCATGCTTTCAATGGGCTTGATCATATTTGT
>JAZUAQ010000028.1:0-4617 GCA_045638085.1 Oscillospiraceae bacterium | reverse complement strand
CCCTCCGTAGGGCGCGATGACCTCAGCGCGCCGAAAAGCAACCCCTCCGCCTCACGTTCGTTTGACGCCTCCCTTTGTAAGGGAGGCATTAACGCCCTGACGTCGGAGACATAGCCACCTCATCCGTCTGCCTCCGGCAGCCACCTTCCCCTCAAGGGGAAGGCTTTGAACGGGGCTGTTGCGGCGGGAGCAAGCCCACCAAAAAACAAAGATGCCGCAGGCAAGCCTGCGGCATCTTCGCGCTGAGATGGGGAAAGAGAGAGATAAGAAAGAGAAGATATATCAAAATTCAGAAGTGGAGGAGGGATTTAGCTCAGTCGGGGATCTCCTCGTCGAAGATAACAGTCAAAAGAACATCTCCATCGGAGCGGGAGACGGTGAGAACGGCTTCATCTCCTGCGCGGTAGTCCTTTTTTACGGAAAGGAGATCATCGCTGCTGCGGATGGTCTTTCCGTCGATGGCGGTTATGATATCGCCTGCCTCAAGACCTGCGATATCGGCACAGGAGCCGGGAACAACCTCAACAACATAAGCGCCTGCAGGGAGGTTGTAATACTGACTGACAGAGGCGGGGAGGGTGTCTGCATGGATGCCCAGATAGGCCTTGCCGCTGACATAGCCTTTGGTGATGATGTCCTCGGCGATTTTCACCGCGTCATTGATAGGCACTGCAAAGCCGAGACCTTCAACGCCGGTGGTGGAATATTTTGCGGTGACGATGCCGATGACCTGGCCGTTTTTGTTGTAAACGGGGCCGCCGGAGTTGCCGGAGTTAACGGCAGCGTCAAACTGGAACATATTAATGGTGGTGTAGCCGCCGGAGGCAGAGTCATAGGTGCTGATGTCTCTGTCCAGCGCGGAGACCATACCGCCGGTCATGGTGTATTCAAGCTCACCGAGAGGGTTGCCCACCGCGTAGACGCTGTCGCCTACAAACATATTGTCGCTGTTGCCCATGCTGACGGCGGTGAGGTCTTCCGCCTCGATCTTCAGAACAGCCACATCATTATCTGCCTCGAAGCCAACGATGGAGGCGATATACTCGCTTCCGTCATGGGTGAGGATGCTGATTTCATAGCCGCCTCTTGCGGCTTCCTCGATAACATGGAAGTTTGTAAGGATGTAGCCGTCGGTGCTGATTATGAAGCCGGAGCCTGAAACGGCGGAGGAGGTTGTGTAGCCGAAGAAGTTTTTATAGGTGATCTCCGTGGTGACAGCAACCACCTGACGGCAGGCCAGGGCATAAAGCTCTTTGAGGGGGAGACTGCCATCCTCGGCAGAGACGGTGTTGCCGTTCTGGGAGGGGAGAGCCTCCGCAGGGGGAATGGCAAGGGCGTTGCCGGTCTGGGGAGCGAGGCTTTCCTCGGGGAGGTAATCTTCAATATGCCCGATAAAATGGCTGCCAACGAACGCTCCGCCGCCTATGCCGCCAAGGATGGCGCAAACAAGGCAGAGGGCAATCACCGCAAGGGCGGGCATTCCGCGGCGTTTTTCACGGGAGCGTTTGGGCTTTTTGGGCTTATCCTCATTGCAATGGTAGTTTTTGGGCACGGCGCCGGCGCTCTCCGCAGGGACAAAGCTGGCGTCGGAATAGGCTCTGCGTGTGGCCTCGGGTCTTATATAATGGTATTCGCCGTCGTTGCCTGCGGCAAATTCGCCGGTGAAATTGGGCTTACTGTTTTCATTATTGTGGAAAGAATTATCGTTGAAGGGGCTCATAGTTTTACTCCTCTTGCTTGATGAGCCTATAATACAGTCCAGATATGACAGAAAAATGAACAAAGGCAAAAATAAATTTGAACATCTTCGGAGTATTTTGGAAATCGCGGCAATATCTTATTGCAATGGCAGATGCAGGTGGTATAATGGTGGAGCTAAATCAAATAAATGGAGGAGCAAAAAATGGATTTCATCACTGAATTTCTGTCCGGCATCGGTCTTGCCGGCGCAAGCCACATTGTAAGCGCAATCGTCATTTTCCTTATCTGCCTTATCGCAATCAAGGTTATAACCGTCGTTGCAGGCAAGATTCTTGACAAGAGCAAGAAGCTTGAGGGAACTCTCAAGGGCTTTATCAAAACCGCTCTCAAGATAGTTCTCTGGGCCCTCGCAATCATCATCGTTGCCGATTCCCTCGGCATCGACACCGCCTCCCTCGTCGCAGTCCTCTCCATCGCAGGTCTGGCTCTCAGCCTTTCCGTGCAGAATGTTATGAGCAACCTTTTCAGCGGCATCACCCTGCTGCTCACCCGCCCCTTCGTTCAGGGCGACCTTATTGAGGTTGGCGCAAATCTGGGTACTGTTAAGAGCGTAGGCCTTTTCTACACCGTTATCGACACTCTGGATAATCGCGTTGTCTCCATCCCCAACGGCGATGTCACCGCCGCCAGCATCGTTAACTACAGCCGCAACCCCCTCCGCCGCGTGGATCTCACCTTCAACGCTTCCTACGAAAGCTCCACCGAGTCCGTAAAGGCAGCCATCCTTGAGGCCATTGCTGAAGACAGCCGCATCTCCGATGTTCAGGCTCCCTTCGTTGTTATCGGTGCATACAAGGAGAGCACCGTTGAGTATATCGTCCGCGTATGGTGCGATAATGCCGATTACTGGGATGTTTACTTCGGTCTCAATGAGCGCGTACGCGAGTCCTTCGCCCGCAACGGCGTAAAGATGAGCTATGCCCATGTCAATGTTCATGTTGTGAACGACTGATAATTTCAGAGCATAAGAAAACTCCCGCAGAGATTTCTCTGCGGGAGTTTTATATTTTAAAGAATTATACGATGCCCTGAGCGATCATTGCGTTGGCAACTTTCAGGAAGCCTGCAATGTTGGCGCCGGCAACAAGATTGCCTGCCATGCCGTACTCTGCGGCAGCGGAGGAAGCGTTCTTATAGATGTTCTCCATAATGCCCTTGAGCTTGGCGTCAACCTCTTCAAAGCTCCAGCTGTAGCGCATGGAGTTCTGGCTCATTTCCAGAGCGGAGGTGGCAACGCCGCCTGCGTTGGCAGCCTTTGCGGGGGCAAAGAGCAGACCGCTGGACTGGAGATATGCAACAGCTTCATTGGTGCAGGGCATGTTTGCGCCTTCGCTGACGGCGAAGCAGCCGTTTGCAACAAGAGCCTTTGCACCTTCGATATCCAGCTCATTCTGGGTTGCGCAGGGGATTGCGATGTCGCAGGGGATGGTCCAAATACCCTTGCAGCCTTCGGTGTAAGTGGCCTTGGGATGGTCGGCAACATATTCCTTGATGCGTGCGCGGCGAACCTGCTTGATATGCTTGATTGCCTCGATGTCAATGCCATCGGGATCGTGGATATAGCCGTTGGAGTCGCTGAGAGCAACAACCTTGGCGCCCAGCTCGGTGGCCTTTACGCAGGCATAGGTTGCAACATTGCCGCTGCCGGAAATGACAACGGTCTTACCCTCGAAGCTCTTGCCGTTATCGCGGAGCATAGCGTCGGTGAAATAGCATACGCCGAAGCCGGTTGCCTCGGTGCGGGCGAGGGATCCGCCGTAGGGGATGCCCTTGCCGGTGATAACGCCGCCCTCGTAAGCGCCGGTGATGCGCTTGAACTGGCCGAAAAGGTAGCCTACCTCGCGGGCGCCAACGCCGATATCGCCTGCGGGAACGTCAACATCCTGACCAACATATTTATAAAGCTCGGTCATATAGCTCTGGCAGAAACGCATAACCTCGGCATCGGATTTGCCTTTGGGGTCGAAGTCGCTGCCGCCCTTGCCGCCGCCTATGGGCAGACCGGTGAGGGAGTTCTTGAAAATCTGCTCGAATCCAAGGAACTTGATGGTGCCTTCCTTAACGCTGGGGTGGAAGCGGAGGCCGCCCTTGTAGGGGCCGATGGCAGAATTGAACTGAACGCGGAAGCCGCGGTTTACGTGAACATTGCCCTGATCGGCGGCCCAGGGAACACGGAACTTGATCATGCGCTCAGGCTCGGTGAGGCGTTCGATAAGACCCAGCTTCTCATATTCGGGATGCTGCTCAACAACGGGCTCCAGGGACTCCAGAACCTCGTGAATGGTCTGGAAAAACTCGGTTTCGCCCTCGTTGCGGGCCTCTACTTCTGCAATTACTCTCTTGAGATATTCGTTTTTCATATATGTGCTCCTTTCGGATTGGGTATGAGCGGTTTAAATCACTAAATCGACGGATAAATTTTACTCGCAAGAGCCGCCTTTGTCAAGAAAATAGGGGCAAAAATTGAGGGATGAAGGCATGTTTTTTGCGGGAAAATGAGCAGACTTTTCAATTTGGCACAATCGGTTGTTTTCTTGCTGCGTGTTTCATCTGTGCCTCCGGCAGGAGTGGCGCGATGAGCTCAGCCGCGCCGCCAAACGTAACGAGGAGAAATCCCGGTGGCGCCGAACAGGCGGCAAAAAGCAGCAGCGGCCAAGCGGAAAACGAGGGATGCACACTAAGGTTTAGGCTCCCATTATGTGGCACAACAGTTTTTCTTTTGCCGCACTTAGGGAGTTTCCAAAGAGGGTCAATGCCCTCTTTGGCCTGTTTTTCTTTCCATATTCTTTTTGCTGGCACAAAAAGAATATGGCCGTCGGAGACAAACACCTCATCCGTCTGCCTTTGGCAGCCACC
>JAZUAQ010000027.1:0-2065 GCA_045638085.1 Oscillospiraceae bacterium | reverse complement strand
CGATGTCGCCGCTGTCCAGACGGATGCCGCACTTGGTAATACCCAGAGGCTTGAGAACCTCGTTGAAAGCACGGATAGCGTTGGGAATACCGGACTTGAGGGTGTTGTAGGTATCCACCAGCAGCGTGGCGTTGGTGGGATAGATCTCGCAGTAGGTCTTGAAGGCCTCATACTCGGTGTCGAACATCTGGACCCAGGCATGGGCCATGGTGCCGCCGGCAGGAACGCCATAGAGCTGGTCGGAGATGGTGCAGGCAGTACCGTTGGCACCACCGATATAAGCAGCACGGGCGCCGATAATGGCAGCATCAGAACCCTGCGCACGGCGGGAGCCGAACTCAAGGACGGCCCTTCCGTCTGCTGCGCGGCAGATGCGGCTGGCTTTGGTGGCTATAAGGCTCTGATGGTTGAAGGTCATGAGAACATAGGTCTCAAGAATCTGGGCCTCAATGGCATTTGCGCGGACAACCATAAGGGGCTCGTTGGGAAAAACAGGAGTGCCTTCGGGAACTGCCCAGATATCGCCGGTGAAGCGGAAAGTGCGGAGATAGTCCAGAAACTCCTCGCTGAAAAGGTCGCGGGAGCGGAGGTATTCTATGTCCTCCTCGTTATAGTGAAGGTCCTTCACATATTCCACAACCTGCTCAAGTCCCGCGGCAATGGCGAAACCGCCCCCATCGGGTACGCGGCGGAAGAAAACGTCAAAATAACTGATGCGGTCTTTCAGTCCGCAGTTGAAATAGCCGTTGCCCATAGTGAGCTCGTAAAAGTCACAGAGCATGGTGAGATTAAGTTTATCGCTGCTGTTCATAGCTATGCCTCCGCATATAACTGTCTTGACAGGTGACTTGCCTATCAAACCTATTATATTTCATTCCTTCCTCTAAAGCAACGGAAAAATGAAAAAAACATAGCCGAGCTTGTATGTACTGCACAAATTCATAGGAAAATGCCCATTTGACGCAAATTTTACTTGAGATTTGGCTATGTTTATTATATAATGTCACGTCAGTATGCGTATTTTTATAATGCGACCATTTGAAAGCATTCATATGATCATCCGAAAGGAGTTATATTATGGTTAAAATAGAAACTGCAAACGGTTTTATAAGCATTTCCCCTGAAGTGTTCACCAATATAGCAGGCGATGCAGCAACCCGCTGCTTCGGCGTTAAGGGTATGGCAGGCAAGGCAAAGGAGAACGGACTTTATCAGCTTCTCCGCCGCGAATCCATGAGCAAGGGCGTTTTTGTTACCTTCAACGATGACAACAGCGTCTCCATCGACCTCCACATTGTTGTGGAGCATGGTGTAAATCTTGCAACTGTCGGCTCTCTCATCATCACCGAGGTTGGCTACAAGGTAGCAGAGGCAACCGGCCTGGCAGTTAAGGACGTCAACGTATTTATCGACAATATGATAGTCGGCTGAAAATCGGCCAAAAGAGATAATAAGCCGCCTGCACAGAAAGCAGAAGCGGTAAAGCGGAGGTAAACCACTTTGAAAGAAATGATAAACGGCCTTCAGTTCGGCGAGATGATTCTTTGCGCCTATGAGGCTCTCGAAGCAAATAAGCAGCTTATTAATGACCTGAACGTATTCCCCGTTCCCGACGGCGACACCGGCACCAATATGAGTCTGACCATGTCCGCCGCCGCCAATGAGTTCAAAAAGGCAAAATACGAAAGCCTTTCCGATGCCACCAATAAGGCAGCATCCGCCCTGCTCCGCGGCGCACGCGGAAACTCCGGCGTTATTCTCTCCCTGCTCTTCCGCGGTCTTGCAAAGAGCGTCAAGGGTCTTGAGAGAGCAGATGCTCAGACTTTTGCACAGGCTATGCGCGCAGGTGTTGATGCCGCATACAAGGCAGTTATGAAGCCCGCCGAGGGCACCATCCTCACTGTCTCCCGCGTAGGCACCACCGCAGCTGTGGACCTTTCCAAGAACGAGGACAGCATTGAGCTCATTCTGGCTTGCGCTCTTGCAGCAGCCAAGGATGCTCTTGAGGAGACCACCGAGCAGAACCCCGTTCTCAAGCGCGCAGGCGTTGTTGACGCAGGCGGCA
>JAZUAQ010000026.1:0-2777 GCA_045638085.1 Oscillospiraceae bacterium | reverse complement strand
GGGCGATATGGGCATGATGATCCCCGTTATCGTTACCATTTATTCCGACCGCAGCTTCACTTTCGTCACCAAGACTCCCCCCGCCTCCCTTCTCATCAAGAAGGCTTGCGGCATCGAGACCGCTTCCGGCGTTCCCCAGCGGGACAAGGTTGCTACCATCAGCAAGGAAGATGATCGCAAGATCGCTGAGCAGAAGATGACCGACCTCAACTGCACCGATATCGAGGCAGCTATGAGCATGATCGCCGGCACCTGCCGCAGCATGGGCGTTATCGTAGGCGAGTAAGCCTGCGGTTCCCATCCCTAGTGGGAGGAAAATTTCCGATTAACCACAATATTGAGGAGGAAAAACCAAGTGTTTAGAGGTAAAAATTACAAAGAAAGCGTAAAGCTTATTGATAAAGCAAATCTTTATGATGCAAAAGAAGCATTTGATCTCGTAATCAAGGCTTCCAAGGCAAAGTTCGACGAGACCGTTGAGCTCCACGTTAAGCTGGGTGTTGACGGCCGTCACGCTGACCAGCAGGTCCGCGGCGCTATCGTTCTCCCCAACGGCACCGGCAAGACCGTTCGCGTTCTGGTGTTCTGCAAGGACGAGCGCAAGGAAGAAGCTCTCGCAGCCGGCGCTGATTACGCAGGCGGCATGGATCTCGTTGAGAAGATCCAGAAGGAAAACTGGTTCGAGTTCGACACCGTTATCGCTTCTCCCGACATGATGGGTACCGTTGGCCGTCTCGGTAAGGTCCTGGGCCCCAAGGGTCTGATGCCCTCTCCCAAGGCCGGCACCGTTACCCCCAACATCGCTCAGGCTGTTAAGGAAGCTAAGGCTGGTAAGGTTGAGTACCGTCTCGACAAGACCAACATCATCCACTGCCCCATCGGCAAGGTCAGCTTCGGCACTGAGAAGCTCTTTGAGAACTACGTAACTCTCCTGGGCGCCATCATCAAGGCTAAGCCCGCCGCAGCAAAGGGTCAGTACATCCGCTCCTGCGTCACCGCTTCCACCATGGGCCCCGGCGTTAAGATCAACGCTCAGAAGCAGCTGTAAGTTAATTTATTTAACGCTTCAAAAGGGCACCGACCACCTCGGTGCCCTTTAATTATTATTTCCCTAAAAAAATTTTCAAAAAAGATACACATTCTCCTTAAAATGTGTTTATATTTAATTAGAAGACAAATTGTAGGCCTTTGCCCCTGAAGGCGAGGCGCAGCATTTACTATAGATCACTATAGAAGAGGATTATCTATGAAAATCTTTGGTTCAAGTAAAAACAACAAGCACAGTTCCGGCCACCACGCCGCTTCTCACAGAGCCTCCGCCCCCAAGGCAGGCGGCACCGGAAAGAAATTCTCCGGCAAGCGTTTGCGCAATCTGGTAATCATTCTTGCTGTTGTTGTGGTCGTGGCACTTGCCGCCGTCATCGGCTACTGCATGTGGGAAGCACGCCCTGATATCGCTCCCCCCAGCGCAGCGGTCACCCCCACTCCCGACCAGAGCACTCCCACTCCCGATCAGACTCTGGAGACTCCCGACCCCTCCGCCGAGCCCTCCGAAAGCCCCGATCCCGCTCTGGATGAGCTCAATAATCCCTCTCCCTCTCCCGAGATGGATGCCGAGGCTCTCGCCACCGAGCGCAATGACGGTGTTTACACTTTCCTTGTTGTAGGCCGCGATAAGGCCAGCAACAGCACCGACACCATCATCGTCGGCAAGTTTGACACCAAGACTCACACCATTGACCTTGTAAACATCCCCCGTGACACCCTTGTCAACATCGGCTGGAACGGTACCCCCAAGAAGCTCAATGCGATTTATCCCGGCTATATCAACTCCGGCAAGTCCGGCATTGAAGGTCTGCTCCAGCAGATCAAGAACCTTCTGGGCTATGACGTGGACTTCTATGCCGTTGTCAACATCGACATGGTCATTGAGGTTATCGACGCTCTGGGAGGCGTTGATTTCGATGTCCCCATCAACATGCACTACGAAGACCCCTATCAGAACCTGAAAATTCACCTGAGCAAGGGCTATCAGCATCTTGACGGCAAGCAGGCCATGGGCGTTCTCCGTTTCCGTCAGGGCGGTTGGTATCAGGGCGTTAAGTATGGCGGTTACCCCAGAGGCGACCTCCAGCGCATTGAAACCCAGCAGGCTCTTCTTCTGGCTCTTGCAGGCCAGATGCTTGATCTCGGTAACATCCCCAACCTGAAAAATGTTATCGACATCTGCATGGAAAACATTGAAACTCCCCTCAACGCATCCAACATGGCCTTCTTTGCCCGCCAGTTCCTCAAGTGCAGCAGAGAAAGCATCAACTTCCACTCTGTCGGCATCGGTTCCAGCACCGCCATCAACGGCATCAGCTTCGTCTCTCTGCCCATCAACGGCTGGCTGGATATCGTTAACCAGCATCTGAATCCCTATAAGGATCCCATCACCCGCAAGAATGTCAACATGATCGCCACCACCAACGGCTACACCATCGAGACCACTCTCGGTTATATTGCCGGCGGTTATGAAAGCTTCTACTGCGTAATGTGCACTTCCAAGCACGGCACCACCAAGTATCACGCAGCAGGCGTATGCCCCCCCGATCCCACCGAAGAGCCCGAGGTAAGCGAGAGCCCTGAGGTAAGCCCCGAGGCAAGCACAAGCCCCGCTCCCACCACTACTCCCGATGCAGGAACTCCTACGCCCACTGCCGATGCAGGCAGCGCCACCCCCACTCCTCCCCCTGTAGTGGATCCCACTCCCACTCCTCCCCCTGCAGCGGATC
>JAZUAQ010000025.1:0-2267 GCA_045638085.1 Oscillospiraceae bacterium | reverse complement strand
GATCCAGTTGCCCCAATTTGAAAGGTCTATGTCTGCGATGAGCTTGTAGTGGCGGCTGGGGCCGTATCTCATGGCATTGAGCTGGTCGGCGGTTGCGACGAGGTAGGGGTCGGCAAGGGTGCCGCTGCCGCCTGCAAACTCAAAGGGGCTGCGTTTGTTGTTGCCGGGTGCGCCTTCGAAGGCATCATAGGGAGTGATGTCGGTGACATAGGCCGCGGGGACAAAGCCGCGGGTACCCCTCAGGTCGGAGACGTAATACCATTCGCCCACCATATTGGGGTAAAGATCCTTGAAGTTTACATCGTGGATATAAAATTCCTTGGGTACTGCATTACCGGCTGAAAGAGCGGTGATACGGGGCTCGGAATAAAGCTTTGCGCTACCGGTGGGGTCATAGAGCTTGCCCTTTGCCATAGTGGGGATGAGGTAGCTGGCGTTGTTGCCCAAATACTCCAGATAATCTTTCATATCCTCCGGTATGGCCACGGCATAGGGGTCAGCGACAGTGGACAGAACGGTGTACTTTGCCACAAGGGTGTCTTTGGTTTTGCTGACTATCTCGCCGCCAACAGTATCGGCAACGATGTTGAGACGGGCATCGTCGGCAAAGTAGTAGCGGCTGTTGGTTATTTTGTAGGTGACGGTGGCGGTGACCCATGTGTAGGCGGTTTTTACGGGGTTCTCGCTGTACTTGATGTCGATGCTGATATTGTCATTTTTGGAATGGCTCATCACGGGGGCGCTGCCCTTTTCCGCCTTGAAACTGTAAAGGGTGATCAGGCTGACGGCAATATCATTCAGTTCGGGAGCCTCACCGAAGTTGGGGATGCAGTTGTCGGGCAGATTATTGAGATCCAGTTTACCCTGAACCTTGATATCTCTAAGAACAGGAGTGGCGTCTCTGGTGCTTACAAAGACGTAGACCACCTGACCCTGATATTCCACCATGTGGCAGGTGTAGGTGGAGGTGACGGGAATATGGGCACGGAGAACTTTCAGAGTGGTGCCTTCGGGAATCTTCATATCCATAGTGGCGGTGAATTTGGCGACGGAGCGAGGCGTAATCACCTGGTTGGCCACAGCGGTGCCGTATTCATCGGCCTTGAAGTCCACGCCGCCGTTACCCTTGAAGGTATACTTGGCGGATACGGTGGTGCGGGTAAGGGAGAGGATTTCTGCCTTGTGGTCCACATAGTTGACATCCACGGTCACGTCGAAGCCGTCTTCGAGGGAACGGTACTGATACTTGGAGTGATACTGCTCCTTGAGAGCAACGTCCACATAAAGGGTATAGTCCGCGCCGGGGATGAAGCAGCCATTTTCGTCAAGTCCCTCCCAGCGGACATTGACGATTTCCGACCATGAGAGGCTGATTGTGATATCTCCGGGTTTTTCTCCGGCCTTTGGCGCGGGAACTTTAAGCTCAACGCCTATAAGCTCCATGGCGGCGCCGGCTGTCATGGGCAGCAGGCTGAATACCATTACAAGGCACAGGGCAAGACAGATTATTCGCTTTGCTCGTCTCATATTTCATTTCCTCCCGATAGTTTTGCAGTTGCGTTCATTAGATATACTTTTTGCGAGCTTCTTCAATTTTTTGCTGTCTTTTCGCCTCTAACTGTTCCTCACGGCATCTGGGACAGCCAGTGGAACTCTTTGACCGACTCGACAGCTGGGTACACCAGGAATGTCCTTTTTCACAGCGCCACCACACAGGGATACGACTGGTGTGCGTCACACTGTCAGGTGTAATAGGAAGGTTTTTTTCTGTGTCCCACTCCTCCAAAATACGCAGTCGATTGTTTTCCTCGCAATAACTTTTCAGACTCAATTGTTCTCGCCTCCTCTTGCAAGAGAACGTATGTTCTGATATACTACTATAAACCGTCCCTTAAGGGTCAAGTCAAGAACTTTTGTTGTATTTGTTATTTTTAAGGTAGCTTGAAATGAAAGAACATGATAACACGTTATTCAAGATCGGAGAGGTCACAAAGATTATGGGTATTACCCGAAAGACGCTTCTGGTCTATGAGGATATGGGGATTTTGACACCTGCGGTAAAGGATGAAAAAAGCGGATACCGCTATTATTCGGCCGATAACATGACGCAGATACGTTCAATCCGTTACTTGCAGTCTCTCGGCCTGTCGCTTAAAGAAGTGGCGGAATACTATTACGATACCGAAAACATCGACGCCCTTTTGCAGCGCCTCGTAGAACTGCGGGCAGCATTGGATAGAAATATCCAGATGCTCCAGGTGCGCTCA
>JAZUAQ010000024.1:0-37586 GCA_045638085.1 Oscillospiraceae bacterium | reverse complement strand
CCTGGACGGCAAGATTCAGGATTCCTCCGGCAACTGCCACAAGCTGATCGCTGCCGGTGAGTACGCCGTTGGTGTTACCATCGAGAAGTCCGCTGTCCTGTACAACGACAATCCCGACATCGGCTATGTCTATCCCGCTGCCAACTCTGCTGTTCCCGACGGTGTTGCTCTGATCAAGGGCTGCCCCAACGAAGAGAACGCAAAGCTGTTCATTGACTTCGTCACCGGTCTGGAATGCCAGAAGGATCAGAACGTCAACTGGAAGCGTCGTCCTGTCCGCTCCGACCTTGCTCCCGAGGGACTCTCCGAACTGTCCACTCTGGATCTCGGCAACTATGACTTCGGTTACGCTGCAACCAACAAGGAAGCCATTGTTGAAATGTGGAACGACCTGACTGTCGGCTAATTATATCGTTTATGGGAGGGAGTCCCCACGGGGACTCCCTTTTCCCCTTATAGAGTTTATACGATTGAAGCAAGCAGTTTTCTCGAAAACTGCTTACTTGAGTTGTATAGACAAACTGTATTTTATCTATAGAGAGGATAATCATTATGAGCAATGAAGTTATTATCAATGATGCTGTGAAACGCTACGGCGATTTTACTGCCCTGAACGGCGTCTCCCTGAATATCAAGGAAGGTGAATTTTTCACCTTGCTTGGACCTTCCGGCTGCGGCAAAACCACCTTGCTGAGAATGATCGCCGGCTTCAACTCCATCGAGGGAGGAGATTTCTTCTTCGGTGAAAAGCGCATTAATGATCTCGCTGCCCACAAGCGCGATATAGGCATGGTTTTCCAGAACTATGCAATCTTTCCTCATCTGACTGTCCGTGAGAACGTAGCATACGGCCTCAAGGCAAGAAAAACTCCCAAGGCCGAAATGAATAAGCGTGTGGATGAGGCTCTTGAACTGGTGCAGATTTCTCATCTTGCAGACCGCAAGCCCAATGAGCTTTCCGGCGGCCAGCAGCAGCGTGTTGCCCTTGCCCGCGCCTTTGTTATTGAGCCCAGTGTTCTCCTGATGGACGAGCCTCTCTCCAACCTGGATGCCAAGCTTCGCGTTCAGATGCGTTCCGTCATCAAGAAACTTCAGGCACGCCTTGGTATCACCACCATCTATGTCACTCATGACCAGGAGGAAGCTCTTGCTATTTCCGACCGCATTGCTGTTATGAAAGATGGCAACATCATGCAGATAGGCACTCCCAGCGAGATTTATGCCAAACCTCAGAATCCCTTCGTCGCCGGCTTCATAGGCGTCAGCAACTTCCTTGACTGCAGCGTGGAAGGCGGAGAAGAGGGTGAAGCAGATGTTACCATTCAGGGTGAACTTAGCATCCGAATTCCCGTCAGAAAGGCTTATAGCGGTCAGGCCAAGATTTCCGCACGTCCCGAACAGCTGTTCTTCAGCGAAAGCGGCATGCCCGGCACCGTGCTTTTCTCCACCTTCCTTGGCGACTTTATCGAGTATGAAGTTCAGCTTGATAATGGTCAGACCCTGATAGTCAATGAATATACCAAGGATACCACCGGCGTTCATCCCGATGGCGAACGTGTATTTCTCAGCTTTGACCCCGCTCGTATCAGCCTCTATGAGGCAGAAACAGAGGAGGTGCTTTCTCTGTGAGTGAAAGACTGGGAAGAAAGGTAAAGCTGGATTTCTGGTTCTTTGTTAAGCTGCTGGTAATCGTCAGTATGTGCCTTTTTATCGTATATCCTTTTTATACGATTCTGACCAAGAGCGTATTTTCCAACAAGGTTGAAGGACTCACCCTCTATAACTTCGTCCGATTCTTCACCAAGCAGTATTATTTCCAGACTCTGATTCGTTCTCTGGTGGTCTGCGGAATCACCGTCATCACCACTACCATTATTGGCGTGCCCATCGCCTATGTAATGACTCGCTACAATGTAACGGGCAAGCGCCTGCTGCATATACTCATCATCATGAGCCTGATGAATCCTCCCTTCATCGGCGCTTATTCCTGGATTATCCTTATGGGTCGCAACGGTCTTATCGCAAAGTTCTTTAAACTTTTCGGTATGGTTGCGCCGACAATTTACGGACGAGACGGAATCATATTCGTCTTCACCCTGCATCTG
The DNA here is from genome assembly GCA_045638085.1 of Oscillospiraceae bacterium. Taxonomy (GTDB): domain Bacteria; phylum Bacillota; class Clostridia; order Oscillospirales; family Oscillospiraceae; genus SIG459. The sequence continues at coordinate 35,481 of JAZUAQ010000024.1, read as the reverse complement.
TTCCCGTACATATACCTCTATACCTCGGGTGCCATGAACTCCATTGACTCCTCTTTGGAAGAAGCAGCGGAAAACCTGGGCATGAGCAAGATCAAGCGTATATGGACCATTACTCTTCCTGTTATTCTGCCTTCTATTCTTGCAGGCTGCGTCATGGTATTCATGACCTCTCTTGCAGACTTCGGTACTCCCATGCTTCTTGGTGAGGGCTACACCGTTTTGCCCGTTTTGGTGTATAACGAGTATATGTCGGAAAGTGCGGTCAACCCGTATATGGCCTCGGCCTTGTCGGTTATCATTGTCACCTGTTCTCTGGCAGTGCTTGCATTCCAGAAGCTGGTTATCGATAAGCGCAATTATCAGATGAGTTCCCTCCGTCCTCCTCAGGAGGAACAGCTTCGCGGCTGGAAGCGTTTCTTTGTATCCCTTCCCATCTGGATCGTTGTATTTCTGGCTATTCTGCCTCAGATCGTTGTTGTCTGCCAGTCCTTTGTTGAGCGCAGCTTCTCCGGTATGGTCAAGGGTATCAACTTTAGCAATTACCAGACCATTATGTCCCGTCTCGGACGCAACATTACCAACACCTATGTGTTCTCCATTGTGGCAATTGTGTTCATTGTGATTCTGGGCATTCTGGTTTCCTATATCCTTGTCCGCAAGAAGGGTAAGGTGGCAAACCTTATCGACACCCTGATAATGTTCCCCTATGTTATCCCGGGAAGCGTACTCGGTATCGGTCTGATTGTTGCCTTCAACCGCAAGCCCATCATTCTGGTTGGTACCGCCGCCATTATGATTATTTCCTATGTTATTCGTAAATTGCCTTACACGGTCCGTTCCGGCTCGGCATTTTTGTATCAGATGGACCCCTTTGTTGAGGAGGCCTCCATCAATCTGGGCGTCAGCCCAATGAAGACATTCTTCACCGTCACCGCACGAATGATGCTTCCCGGTGTAATGTCCGGTGCTGTGCTTAGCTGGATAACCTGCATCAACGAGCTTTCCAGCTCCATAATGCTCTATTCCGGCAAAACATCCACAATCGCAGTTGCAATATATCAGGAAGTTGTCCGCATGTCTGACGGAACCGCAGCCGCTCTGGCAACTATCCTGACCCTTACCACCATTATTTCTCTTCTGGTTGTATTCCGACTTACAAAGGGCAAGGTGAAGATCGTTTAATGATCAAAAATATCATTTTCGATATGGGGCAGGTGCTGATCCGCTTCGACCAGCAATATTTCATCCGCCGCCTTGGAGTGGATGAGGATGATATGCAGCTTTTGATGCGAGAGGTTTTTCGCAGCGTGGAGTGGGTTCAGATGGACAGAGGCACCCTCTGCGAGGAGGAAGCCTATGAAAAGATCACCCTGCGTCTGCCTGAAAGACTGCATGATGCGGCAGGAAAGCTGATAAGCATGTGGGATCGCCCAATACTGGAGATAGACGGGATGTATGACCTGATTGCTGAGCTGAAGGAACTTGGCTACGGCATCTATCTGCTGTCCAATACCAGCCGGCGCCAGCATGAATACTGGCCCCATATCCCCGCAAGCCGCTTTTTTGACGGCAAGCTTATTTCCGCTGATGTGAAGGTTATTAAGCCTGAGCCTGAGATTTACAAGCTTTGCCTTGAGAAATTCGCACTGAAGGCGGAAGAATGCTTTTTCATCGATGACAGTCCCGCCAATATTGAAGCGGCAATGCGCTGCGGAATTTCCGGCGCTGTGTTCCACGGCGATGCGCAGCTTCTCCGCACCCAGCTTCGAGAGGCTGGCATAGCGGTGAAAATATAAGCCTGAAAATGTAAAACAGAAAATAGACAAAACACCCCCTGATGCATGACGATAAATGCATCAGGGGGTGTTGTTATCAGGGAGAAGATGGCTTGCTGCGAATATATTTCAGTATTCCTTTGCACGGAGGCAGAGCTTTTTGTAAATATTTTCTGCCATCCATTTTTCGCTGACGGCATTAAACATCTCGTCAAGAGTAAACCAGCGTACGCCGCTGTTTTCGTCCTCTTTGATTCTTGTGAGCGAGTCCTCATCCGCCTCAAAGAGATAGGTCGCGTTCAAATGGAGATGGGAGTGTACATATTCGCCCCGTTTCATGTGGCCGTCAACGGTGAGAATTTCAATGGAGATGGGGGAGGGGGAGAGAAGCCGGGGAGCGGTAAGCCCTGTTTCTTCCTTCAGTTCCTTGAGTGCAAGGAAGGCAAGGTCGCTTTCTCCGTCTGCATGCCCACCGGTCCATGACCAGCTGTCATATATGTTGTGATAAACCATCAACACCTTTTGCCTGTCGGGGCTTACAATCCATGAGGAGGCAGTTACATGGGCTATATCGTTGCTGCGGAGAAGACAGTCGGGATATACGTCAATAAATCGAAGGAAGAAGTCCTTGTCCTTTTCCTCCTGCTCGCAGCGGGGTATATAATTTTTAATAGTCTCGCCGAAATGCATTTTTCCACCCACCTTTCGTTTGAAGCCATTATACACCTAAACTATGCAGGGGTAAAGAGCTGATTGAGGTTGACAACTTATTTATTAGGGATATAATAGGACAGTGAAATTAGAAATTTAGGAGATGTAGAAATGTCCGAAAACTGCACCCATAACTGCTCAAGCTGCGGCTCCAACTGTGCTTCCCGCACTGAACCCCAGAGCCTCATTGAGCCTATGAATGCCTATTCCAATGTTAAAAATGTTATTGCTGTTGTATCCGGTAAGGGCGGCGTAGGCAAAAGCCTCGTAACCGCTCTCATGGCCTGCAAGATGCGCCGCAGCGGATTCAACACCGCTATTCTGGATGCCGATATAACCGGTCCCTCAGTTCCCAAGATGTTTGGTCTCAACGAGGATCGTGCCGATGCAAGTGAAAAGGGTATTGAACCCAAGATAAGCGCCAACGGCATCAAGGTTATGTCCGTCAACCTTCTTCTTGAGGATAACACCGCTCCCGTTATCTCGCGCGGTCCCGTTATTGCAGGTGTTGTCAAGCAGTTCTGGTCCGATGTAAACTGGGGCGAAGTTGACTATATGTTCGTCGATATGCCTCCCGGAACCGGCGATGTTCCTCTCACCGTTTTCCAGTCTCTCCCCATTAAGGGCATCATTATCGTAACCTCTCCTCAGGACCTTGTCGGTATGATAGTTGAGAAGGCTGTCAATATGGCAAAGATGATGAATGTTCCTGTTCTCGGCCTCGTTGAGAATATGAGCTATTTCCAGTGCCCTGATTGCGGTCAGCGCCACGAAATTTTCGGAAAGAGCCAGGTTGAAGCTATTGCTGCCAAGCACGGCATTGAAAAAACTGCCAGACTTCCCATGGATTCCACCATTGCTGAACTCTGCGATAAGGGCAAGGCAAAGAACATTCAGGGCGACTGGCTGGATGATCTGGCAAAGTCCATTTCCGGCAAATAAGAATATAAAAGAGCAGGGAAGTGCCCCTGCTCTTTTTGCATGCTGTTAATAGCACTATTTGCAAGATGAAAACCACATTATAGAATATGAATAGCTAAAAGTTTTAGTATAATAGGTGTAGAAAGAGGTGAGCTATGCCTTGAAGTTCTGTAAAATGAATGGAGCCGGAAACGACTTCATAATAATAAACAATATAGAAGAGGGGATAGCTCCGGAAGCTTTTCCTGCAATAGCCGCCAAGCTTTGCGAGCGCCATCTCTCCATCGGCGCCGACGGCCTGATGGTTGTTGAGGAGGCCTGCGGTGACGGTGACTTCCGAATGGTGTTTTATAACAGCGACGGAAGCGAAGGCGAAATGTGCGGAAACGGCGCGCGCTGCATCTGCCGCTTCGGTTATGAAAACGGACTTGCAGGCGAAGAGCAGAAGGTTGAGACCATGTCGGGAACCGTTGAGGGCAAGCGAATCGACAGCCGCAACTACCGAGTGAAACTCAATCCAGCAACAACTGTTGACCTTGAGAGAAAAGCAGAGGCCGAAGGTGTCAGTTATGACTGCGCCTATGTTGAACTTGGAAATCCGGGACTGCCCCATGCAGTTGTTCATATGGACGGTCTTGAGCGTATACCCGGCAGCGAGCTGAAAACTCTGGGCAGAAAGCTCCGCTTTGCAAAAGCCTTTCCCAAGGGCGCAAACATCAACTTCTATGATTTTCAGAGCGACGGAACGCTCCGCATCCGCACTTATGAAAGAGGCGTTGAAGATCTCACATATGCCTGCGGAACCGGAACTGCAAGTGTTGCGCTGGTTTTGAAGAGAAAAGGGCTTGTAGATGCGGAAGGCCGCGTTATCGCCAAGGTCCACGGTGGAACTCTCGGCGTTGATGTGAAGGGCAATGAGCTTTGGCTCTACGGTCCCACAAATATAGTCGCTCTTGGCGATGTTAAAGACGAGGAATTAATTTTTTAATTTATATCATCCAAAATCAGGAGGAAGAATCCATGAGTGCTGCTATTGACAAGAAATCTATAGCAAAGAATTATACCTTTATGATCATTATGATCGCCTGCATGATTGCCGGTTCTGTTGTTGGCTGGCTTTTCCCCGCTTTCGGTAATGCCATCAAGCCCGCAGGAACAATTTTCATCAACATGATGTTCTGCATTGTTGTTCCTCTGGTTTTCGCATCTATCGCAGGCGCCGTTGCCAATATGGGCAGCCGCAAGCGTGCCGGTAAGATTATGGGCGTCACCATCGCCACCTTCGTTGTGACCGGTGCAATCGCAGCCATTATTATGTTCTTCCTCGTGAAGCTGTTCCCCCCTGTGCTTCAGGCTTGGACTGAGATTCCTGCAGAGGAAATCGGAACCTATGCTTCCGGCGCACAGATGGTAGTCAACTTCTTCACTGCTGAAGACTTTGTTGGTCTTCTCAGCAGAAGAGCAATGCTTCCCCTCATTGTTTTCTCCATTCTCTTCGGCTTCGCTGTTAACCTTAACGGCGGCAAGGAAAGCCCCGTTGGCAAGTTCCTTGATGACCTGAGCAATGTCATGCTCAAGTTTGTCAAGATCGTTACCTACTACGCCCCCATCGCTTTCTTCGCAATTTTTGCAGATCTGGTTGCTACTTACGGTGCACAGATTGCTGAAGGCTACGGCCGCGCAATGCTCCTTTACTATCCTCTCTGCTTCGTCTATATCTTCACCGCATTCCCCCTGTTTGCACGTTTCGGCGGCGGCAAGGGCGGTGCAAAGACCATGTTCAAGCACATTGTAAAGCCCGCAGTTGTTTCTCTGGGTACCTGCTCCAGCGTTGCAACTATCCCCACCAATATGGACGAGGCAAAGGCAACCGGAATTTCCAAGGATGTCAGCGATATGGTGCTGCCCCTCGGCGCTACCATGCATATGGACGGAAGCTGCTTCAGCTGCGTTCTGAAGATTGCATTCGTCTTCGGCGTAACCGGTCAGCCCCTCACTCTTGAGTCCCTGCCCCTTATCGTTCTTGTTGCAGTATTCTCCTCTGTGGGTATGTCCGGCGTTCCCGGTGGCGGCTACATCGGCGAATACATAATCTGCTCCATCTTCTTCCCCGACGCAATGGAGATCGCATTCCCCATTCTCGTTGCAATCGGAAATCTTGTTGATCCTCCCGCAACCATGATCAATGCAGCAGGCGACTATGTCGTTTCCTTCATCGTTTCCCGCTTCGTTGACGGCAAGGATTGGCTCCAGAAGCAGCTCGCAGCAGCAAAGAAGTAAGTTAAACCTGATTATTATTAAAAGCCCGTGCCTATAGCGCGGGCTTTTTTTATGGAAAAAATTACTTGTGAAAATTATTTGAAAAAAGTATTGACAATTTGTTCAATTCGTGTATAATAGCTTTTGCGCTTAGCGGGTTTGTGTAATGGTAGCACACCGGACTCTGACTCCGTTTGTGAGGGTTCGAATCCTTCACCCGCTGCCAAAGCCCTTTGCTTTATGCAAAGGGCTTTTTTCTTTATCGGAGTGGTTTTATGAATTATAGACTTGATAAATACGGCAACAAAATATCCGCCCTTGGCTTCGGATGTATGCGCTTTCAGAGGAAAATGGGCGCAATCAATATGGCCGAGACCGAAAGGGAGCTTATGGAAGCAATTGACCTCGGAGTGAACTATTTCGACACTGCTTATGTTTATCCCGGTAGCGAAAGTGTCCTCGGTGAGCTTCTTGAAAAGAATAATGCCAGAGATAAGGTTTACATAACTACTAAACTTCCTCACTATCTCATTCGAAGCAGGGAAGGACTTGAAAAGCTTTTTCAGGACCAGCTCAAGCGACTTCGCACAGACCATATTGATTATTACCTGATGCACATGCTGGCGGATATAGGAACTTTTGACCGGCTGAAGGCTCTTGGAATTGAGGATTGGATTGCCGAGAAAAAGGCAAGCGGTGCCATAAGACAGATTGGCTTTTCCTACCATGGGAATTCGGATATGTTCTGCGCCCTGGTTGATGCATATGCCTGGGATATATGCATGATTCAGTATAATTACATGGACGAGCATTCACAGGCAGGAAGAAAGGGACTTCAGTATGCCCACTCCAAGGGACTTCCGGTTGTCATTATGGAACCTCTCAGGGGCGGAAAACTTGTTAATGGGCTGCCGGAAGAGGCAAAACAGATATTTAAGAACTATATTCCCAAACGCTCTCCTGCGGAATGGTCCTTCCGTTGGCTTTGGAATCAGACGGAAGTCAGCTGCGTTCTTTCGGGAATGAACTCTCTGGATATGATAAGGGAAAATGCGGCAGCGGCCTCTGATGCACAGGTAGGACAGTTAAGCGATGCTGATAACGAAATGCTCAAGGGTGTTGCCCGCGCAATAAACTCAAAGATGAAAGTTGGCTGCACGGGCTGCGGCTATTGCCTGCCCTGTCCCAAGAATGTTGACATACCGGGCTGTTTTTCCGCCTATAACCGCCGTCATACTGAGTCTAAGTTCTGGGCACTGGCTGACTATGTAAAGTGCACAGCGCTCAGAAAAACGCCCACACCGGCATCTAACTGCATTGGCTGTGGAAAATGCGTCAAGCATTGCCCCCAGGGAATCAATATTCCTGCGGAGCTTGAAAAGGTGAGAAAGGAATTGGAGATACCCATCTACAGGGCTGTTTTGAAGGGCAATCAAAAACTTAAAAGATTTTAATAAAAAAGAGAGGACTTTTTCAAAAGTCCTCTCTTTTTTATATTATTGCGGATTTTCCGTTTTCGCAGATTTTAACAATTGAGCCGTTTTCTATGGAATAGGCCTCTCCGAAAACTTTTTCATCGCCCTTGATGCACAGAATATAGCTCCCGTCGGGCAAAACAGTAAAGCGTTTGCCGAAGCTGTCGCCGTAAGTGATGTCCTCGAAAAGACGTCTGCCGTCCAGATAATTATCCCGCACCTGATTATAGTGGGGGAGAATCTGGGCTCTGCAGAGTGCAAGACCTTCCGTAAAGCGGATAAAATCAGGATCGATGCTCTCTCCCGCTTCTTCAGGCTGAACATAAACCTCGGCCGCACTGTTCATGCTTCCTGCGCTTATTCCCAGAATGAAGCCCTTAAATCCGCTGAGAAGCTCACGAAGTTTTATATGGGAGAAGAATCTGTTTTGGGTGGGTACATGACCTCCGGCGAGAATTATAAGCTCAGAGGCGGATATAAGTTCCTTTGCCTCATCCTCATTGCGCCCGTCAAGCAGAATATAGTCGGAGAAAGCAAATCCGCTTGCTTCGAAGCTGCGTTTTATGGCATAGCCGTGGCTTTCCGTAAATGCATGGTTATTTCTGTCAGAGCTGATGAATAGGCAGCGGCAGGGATTGGGGAGCATTTCCGAGAGCTTATCGGTGAAGCCGTTTGCCCCGCTCAGCTTTTCCTCTCCTAAAAGGCAGGGTGAGCTGCTCAAAAAAACTGCAGCGGGCGAACGGTTTAGTTTATCAGTTATCATACCAGCCAATACGGACAGCCTCAGGAATCTCTTCAACATCTTCGGGGTAAGGATAACCCTTCTTGCGCATAACAACCAGCCAGATGGGCAGGAAGAGACCGACAAACATGCTGAGAATAAGGAAAAGTACGGCAAGTTTGGGTGTGAAGGACTCGATGATCTTGTATATACTTATGTAGTAAAAAGCGGTGAGAGCGGCGGAGGAGAAGCTTATACCGATAATGCCATATTCAAAACAGATACTCAGCTGCATGATGTTTTTCATCATTTCCATTTCGTTTCCGTGTACAGCGTTTATGATGAAGGGAACAACAGCTGCAAGACCGATAAAGAGTACTACAGTGGAAAGGACGTTTACAATTGCTGCGATGAGCATGAAAACGCGGAATCTGCGCTTGCAGCCCAGACGACGCTGATCATATTCGTCTGCAATACCGCCTATTACCCAGTTTTTGGCAACGGGTATCCAGGCAAGCCAGTAGCCTTTAACTCCGCGACGTTTTGCAATGGTGCTGTAGCCTATGCCGGTGAGTATATAGTTGGGGATGAGCACAGCCAGAATGCAAATGCCGATAACTGCGAGATAGATGGTCATGAAAAGGCGGAATTCGGGGAAAGAGGACTCAATTTCGTAGATGAAATCGTAGAAAAAGTCCTCAATAAAGTCAAAAGAGGGGGACATGTAGGGTGACATATAAAAACTCCTTTCTTTTTTAGTTATTTATAGTTTGAAGCATATCTTCCCAAAGTTTTAAAGTTTCGGCGGGAAGCGTGCCGCCGGTCTTATGTGCAGCAAGATATTCCTCCGCAAGACTTTCGGAGCGGTAGCCGTAGGGCTTGACAGCCTTGAGCAGGTCTACAGCAACCTTTGCGGTGCAAAAGGGAAGCTCCAGCAGCGCATCAATGCCCTCGTCCAGCTTTGTGCAGAGGGTGGAGAGAGTCATAAGACCGTTCTTTGTCAAAAATATGTGGCTTCTGAGCTTGATATCAAGTTCGTCGATGGAAATACTCTTTTCCATGTATTAACCTCCTTTACCAGATGAATGGAATAAGCCTCCATTTAACTTTATTTTTGTATTCACGGTAGCCTTCAAGTTCTTTTTCCAATAATGCTTCCTCGCCCAAAAGTCTTTTGGCGATGATGAAAGGATAAGCAAGGAAGATTATAAAGGCATAGAGTGAGCCGAGAATGAGGGGAATGGAGAGAAATAAAAACACGGTGATGCAGTACATAGGATGCCTGACTATGCCGTAAAGACCGCTGTCAACAACGGTCTGCCCATCCTGCACTTCAATTGTGCGGCTCAGATAGGTGTTTTCTCTCAGAACCTCAGCGTAAAGCACGTAGCAGATGAGGAAAATCACTGCGCCTGCAATAATAAAACCCTTAGGCAGCATCAGCCAGCCGAAACGGTAGCCCAGCCCTGCAATAACAAAGCCTGATATGAACATAAGGCCGCTGAGCTTTACAACAATGTCCTGATCTTTCTCCTTTTCCTTGGCATCGAGGCGCTTCCTCAAAAGGGCGGGATTTTTAATCATCATTACTATTCCCGCAATAAACATGGGGATGAACAAAACTGCCATAAGGAGCCAAGCATTTGCAAACTCAAAACTTCCGGCAGGCAGGAAAACCAACAGCCCGACAAGCACAACTCCGAGGAAGAATTTAATAACAGCTTCAAAGAAAAGCTTCGTTGACATCGGTACCGCCTCCTTATTGCAAATCATTATAGCACAAATGATGAGATTATCAACCAAAACAGTACTCGAGCAGGGATTCATAGGAACCCATTTGTGTAGAAGCAGTCTGTGCTTACTGGCCGAAAAACGACTAGAAAAGAGGCAGTATAGTAGTGGTTTCAATATTCAAGAAAAATGTATTTGTAAAAATGGATATAACAATGCCCCTCTAATGCAGTTGCTGCACTTTTTACATTAGAGGGGCTATTTGTCATTATAGAGGGGCTATTTGTTATTATGCGTTACTGATCTGGCTTGGAACAGGAACGTATTATTTTCTTCACATTATGCTCCCAGAAACACTTTTCATTATACTGATTTCATTGACGCCATTCTTCAGGCGGAGTTGATTAAGTTTATCCATTTCTTCATCACCAAGACGCATTTCGGCAATAAGCTCAGTGACTTCCAAATTAATTGTCTTGTTTTTAAGTTTATATGCAGGCATATTTGAAAGTTCTGCTTCCATATCGCAGCCTGTATCATATCGCACTACAACCATAAAGCTATTGGCCTTATATTTTCTTCCTACTATGTATACAAGCACGAAAAGGATACCAAGCAAAAGTGTTGATAAGACAGAAACAGTGACGTAGCCAGCTCCACAGATAATACCATCGGCAATAGCCCAGAAAAGAAACGCAGTGTCGGAAGGTTCTTTAACTGCTGTACGGAAACGGACTATGGACAACGCGCCGACCATACCGAGAGACAGTACAACATTTGAACTGATTACTTGTATTACAACGGCAGTAACCATTGCTATCATTATAAGGCATGCGGCAAAATTGCGGTTAAAATTCACACCGGCATAGGTGATGCGGTAAATGAATACGATAAACAAACTTAGGACAAAGGCGAGGGAGATGGCGGTAAGCATACCGCCAATAGATATTGCGGAAAATTCCGCAGTGAAATTACCTTTCAGGATATCAGAAAAACTCATTATTGTCACCGATCTTTCTCTTATATTACATTAAGACACATTGCAAATTTGGAGATTGCAACCGGAACTTTAGGTATGTCGGAGAGACATTCACTTAAATAGCCGGGAAGATAGTCGTCAAACTTAACTTCAAGTATGACTTGGTCTGGCTCTAAAACGGGTATAGCGGGATGTGCTGGAGCAAGAATATTTCTGTTGTGAGGTATAGTTCTCAGATTCTCGTCAATTGTGATTCGTGTATTTCCGTATTTAGAGATAAAAGGTGTACGGTCATAATCAACAAGCACAACAGGAACTGAGAGTTTGGTAGAGCATAATAGTCTTAGTTCTTCAGAAAGTCCAGATGTTGTATAAGGACAACGAACGCGAGGATTGCTCTGTAGTTGCAGAACATCATCAAGAGTAATTTTTTGGGCAGTTTTTCTGGTCAAATGCCCCTTCTTCTCTTTTTTCTCGAGCTTAAAAAGATTAGTTTGATAATTGTAACACCTTATTCGAAATTTTGTTCGGTTATCTACTCCAGAAACCTTTTCCGCAAAGGCAGAAAAGGACATGTCATCAAAATATAGACTTCGAATGGTGTACTGCCCGAACGGACCGGCATGAGGGTCACGCTGCATAATATGCGGAAGCCTTGCCTTAAGCAATGAAGCGGATTCTTTGCTTATCAGATATTTATACTCATGACGATAATTGTTATCCATTTGATTGCTCCAGTTCTCCAAAATATGCCTGTCTTTGTTCAGGGGTGAAATGCAGCAGTGAGCATAAACTGTCAATCATTTCCTGAGCGCGGCCATCGCAAAAATTGCGCATATAATCCACAGTGGACTCCCAACCATATACCGGACTGCGTTCCCAACGTGCGGCTTCCCAAGTGGCCTCGCTGCGGATGGTATCTGACATTTCATCAATTAATGCAATAACATTCTCGTCAGAAAGCTCATTCGAAAGAAGTTCGGCCAAGCGTCTTGCCAGTGCATCATTAAAATCATCGTTTTTCATAAGTGCGCTGACCATTTGCCCGTGATGAAAGGTTTCGGCAACTTCTTCGAATGCACGATAACTTCCGACTATTCCAAGGTCAAGGTCGGCAAGACCAATTTGCCACAAGCCAGTGCTAGGGTTTTTGTAATAGCGTATATTACCGTTTATATCAACATTAGACATATATGCCTCAAATATTATCCAGTCAATATAGCTGTCTATGTCTAGAACAGACTTTGCATAGGCATAGTTTTCATCAGAACGCAAGTTATTGCGCTCTAAAAACTTGTAGAGGTCATATAGTTCATTTCTTTCGCTCGTCATGTATCTGACGATTTTTACTTCTTCAGCGGGGACGTTCATGTATGAAGCAAAATGTTCTTCGGAGTGACGCTCACGTATGGCGTATAATCCCCAATATTCTCCGTTGAGGTACAGGGCGACATATTTGTATTTCTGACTTATAACGCTATCGCTGCAGCGTGACGCTATATATCCAATCATAGCATCATGCATTTGGCTAGAGAATGAGGATTCGATGGAGTTTCTAATGATAAGAGAGCTGAAGGTAGTTACTTCTCCATCTTCAAAGACATCATAGTGCAGAGGTCCATCATAACTGTCGTTAAATCGAACTGCGAAACTTTTTTTATCGAAGTATACGACCGTGGTTGCTCCGTGAAGGTTCAGGGAGCAGTCCAAAGAAAAGTTGCCGTCGGATCCGGAATAAGAAACATTTGCAGGTACACGAATTTCCTTAACAGAAATTTTATTGTTTTTGTATATTCCTTGATATCCCCATAGATTATCAGGCTCGGTAACAAGACTAACAACGGGAAGATCGTGCTTATCGCCGATGATAAATGTTGCTGTATATACATCGCTGCCCAATTTGTGATCTTCAATGGATACGGCCCGAAGAACGGTTGTTTCATCTATGCGGAGTGGAGTAGTGTATTTTGCCGAACTGCTGTCTGGAATGCTACCATCTGTAGTATAGTAAATTGTTCCTTCGGCATGCAAATCAACAGTAAAGCCCTCCTCTTGAGAATATACGCCAGGCAGATAGGAGGAAATGAGGTTGCTACTTATCATTCTCTGCCCAGCTGTATTAGGGGTTGAGGGTGTGGGCTCCATATAGGTGAATCCGCCAGCGTTTTCGCTTCGCCCGTAGCTGAAATTGCGGGGAATATTGTTCAGAAAAACAAAATCGGATAAGGAACCGTCATTTGCATATATAAACAACTGATCTTCGTTGGCATCAAGGTCGATGGGAGCGTAACTATAGTTGTCGGCAACCATAGCTGTGTCGGATGTTAAAATAATAATATGACTCTTTCCAGGAGCAAGTGTAATATCTGGTAGGATGTGCATATTGCGAGTGTCACTGTCATCAGATATGCAATAGTTGGAAAGATTAACCGTAGAATCGGAAATATTTTTTATCTCAACCCAGTCGAAGCATTCTCCCAAACGTTGAGGCAAGTATTTGTCGTTGGAGGCCATAACCTCCCAAATTGATAGAGGACCGTTAGGGACGGAGGATGCGCAAAATGCGTCATAACCTTCATCGGTATTGGGATAAGCAGGTGAGGGAAGGGAACACAAACAGGCCTCTTTGCCTTTTTCGAATACATAGGAGTTGTGAGCTTTTGCTTCGATATATTCAACAGAGTCCACAATATTTCCAACGGGAGAATAAAGAGAGATTTTTTCACCGGCGGCTGAAAGAGCGAAGTCTGCATAAAGTTCGTTGGAGGAAGCTGTGTTACTTCCTGAACAAAAGACAATTAGATACTCGTCAGCCTCTATAACCACATCGGGAAAAATCCACTTGAAAGGCTCGTCGGGATTGTCGGAAAGAGACCAACCGGCGAGATTTATGGAGTGGTCCGTTGTATTATGTAGTTCTATCCAGTCGGAGAAGTTTCCTTTTTGATCAGAAATGATGCACTGGTCTGCGGACATAAGCTCGCTAATTACCACATTTCCATTTTTCGCACCTATATTGTCTAAATACTCATTATGTCCGTAGGGAGTATTAGGTTTGCCGGGAGAAGGGGCGGTGCAAGCTTCCCAGTTTCCGTTTTCGGAAAGTGCCATTGTTCCATCAATGGGCTGTATATTTTTTATTAGATCAATTATTGCGCCATCGGGAGACTTAAGAACTAGGGATTCCGTCTTATCTCTAGACAAACCAAATTGAGCGATATTCGGTGCGTTGATTTGGTTATTGCAGTAAATGACAAAATAGCTTTTACCTTCAAGCAGAGTCCCGTTCGGGAAAATATATTTGTCATTTCCAATGTTGTCTGAAAGAACATACCCTGAAATGTCAAAAGGAGAATCATTGCTATTGTAAATCTCAATCCAGTCGCAATAGACTCCGTGTTCGGGGACGTAGGCAGTGCCGGAAGTGGAAAACTCGGTTATTCTAACGGGAGAAAGAGTGGGGTTATAAATATTTTCACCAATAAGCACTTCAGAATTGCTGGATTTTCCTGGAGATACGAGATAGGAAGTGACTATTTCTCCGTCTTCTGTCAAAATCATAGACTGATCTACGTCTGTTGCAATAGTAGTAACACTATCTGCGATGGCCTTGTTTTTGGCTATGAGATAAAAATTCTCTCCACCAGCACGGGAAATTTCGAATGGGGCGTAAGTGCCGGAGACAATATTTTTATCGCAGTACACAATGAGGCGCTCGTCAGGACCAAGCACAGTACCAGCCGGAAAAACATAGCGACTTTTGCCGGCAATATCACCGAGCTGGAAGTGGGAGAGATCAACCATGTCATCTGAACCATTATGAAGCTCAATAAAATCAGTGCATCGCCCATCTGCGTTTGGATAACTGGTGTTTGAAGCAAGTATTTCACTTATATATACTGGAAATACTTGTTTATCCCGTTGAGAAATACTACCGAATCCAACCGCTGCAGAGGTGACAAAAATAGTAGCAATGAGCCATATGAGGAGCTCTTTAGGGTGAACACCTCTTTCTTTCAGAAACGAAGAAATGTCTTTAATAAAATTCATAAAATATGCATCCCCAATTCACGGATTAATACTGCAACGATACAACGTAGAATATTATTTATTATATTTAAGGAGTGAAATAAATTTATCATCATTTTAACGCAAAGTCAATTCTGGCCAAATGGGTAAATATTAATAATAATTTCACTGGAGAGTAAGGTGCTTACCCAAAGGGCATAAACTTCGGATCCTATCTCCCGCAAGCAAAAAAAGAACAGCCACCATAAAGGTGACTGTCCTTTTTGGCGGAGAGTAAGGGATTCGAACCCCTGTGGCTGTTCGCCTAACGGTTTTCAAGACCGCCCCGTTATGACCACTTCGGTAACTCTCCATATTTAGTCGGCTCCCAACATTTAATTAGTGAAAAGACGCCGAGAAAAACTCGGCGTCTTTTGGCGGAGAAGATGGGATTTGAACCCATGCTACGCTCAACACGTACTACTCCCTTAGCAGGGGAGCCCCTTCGGCCTCTTGGGTACTTCTCCAAATGTGGTCGCCCAGATATATTAGCACAAGCACAGTGCCTTGTCAAGAGTTTCCTTATTAATATTTTGCTGCCCATACCTAAGTGCAATATTGAATTGAAGATGGTTTATGTGTATAATAATATAATGAAAAGAAAATGGGGTGATTGTGTCCATGAAAGAGCAGAAGACCAACGCAATGCGTATTCTTGACCAAAAAAAGATAAAGTATTCAGCCCATGAATACTCCCACGGAGGAGAAGCTGTCGACGGTGCGAAAGCTGCTGCTCTCATTGGCCGTGACCCCAACAGCGTTTTCAAAACCCTTGTTGCTAGAGGTGCAAGCAAGACCCCTTATGTTTTCGTAATTCCCGTTTCCCATGAGCTTGAGCTAAAAAAAGCTGCAAAGGCGGTAGGGGAGAAGTCCGTTGCCATGCTTCCTCTTTCCGAACTTACAGCCCTCACGGGCTATGTAAGAGGCGGCTGCAGCCCCATAGGAATGAAGAAGCTTTTCAAAACCATTTTTGATGCCTCCGCCCTTGAACAGGAGAGCATTATTGTAAGCGCCGGAAAAATCGGCGCACAAATAGAATGTTCCCCTGCAGACCTGGCCGCAGTTGTTCGCGGCAGCTTTGCAGATGTAGTTGACTAAGGAGAAATTATAATGCGCGACAGCATCTATATAAAAGGCGCCAGAGAGAATAATCTGAAGAATATTGACCTTGAAATTCCGAGAAATAAACTGGTGGTAGTTACTGGCCTTTCCGGCTCGGGAAAATCAAGCCTTGCCTTCGACACCATTTATGCAGAAGGTCAGCGCCGCTATGTGGAAAGTCTTTCCTCCTATGCGAGAATGTTCCTTGGCCAGAAGGAAAAACCCGATGTGGATTATATCGAGGGTCTTTCTCCTGCCATAAGCACTGACCAGAAAACAACAAGCAAAAACCCTCGTTCAACAGTCGGAACTGTAACCGAAATCTACGATTATCTTCGTCTTCTTTGGGCGAGAATAGGAACTCCCCATTGCCCCAAGTGCGCAAAGGAAATCCGCCAGCAGACCACCGACCAGATTGTTGACCAGGTTATGCTGCTGCCCGAGCGCAGCCGCATTCAGATTCTTGCGCCCGTTATTCGCGGTAGAAAGGGCGAACACAGCAAAATTTTTGAAGATGCCCGCAAAAGCGGCTATGTCCGCGCAAGGGTGGACGGCATCGGATATGAACTCAGCGAAGAAATCAAACTTGACAAAAACAAAAAGCATACTATCGAGATAATAGTTGACCGCCTTGTAATCAAGAGCGATATCATCCACCGCCTTACCGACTCCATTGAAACAGCCGGCAAGCTCTCCGGCGGCATAATCGTTGTGGATATAGTGGGTGAACAGCGCGAGCTTATGTTCTCCCAGAATTATGCCTGCGATGATTGCGGAATAAGCATTGATGAGCTTAGCCCTCGCCTTTTCTCCTTTAATAACCCTTACGGCGCATGCCCTCTCTGCACAGGTCTCGGAACACAGATGCAGGTTGACCATGAGCTTATAATTCCCGATAAAAGCCTTTCCATTGCAGAGGGCGCAATTGTCGCAAACGGATGGAACAGCATAAAAGGCGACAGCATTGCCAAGATGTATTTTGATGCTCTTGCGAAAAAGTATGGCTTTGATTTGAACGAACCTATTGCCAATCTCGGAGCGGAAGCCATAAATGCGATTCTTTATGGAACGGGTACGGAGAAACTGGAGCTTTTCTATGAGCGTAAAAACGGACACGGAACTCTTTCCCAAAGCTTCGAAGGCATCATCAATAACCTCAACCGGCGCTATCTTGAAACCCAAAGCGCCTTGGTCAAAGAGGAAATCGAGCAGTGCATGAGCGAAACTCCCTGCCCCAAATGCGAAGGACGCAGACTCCGCAAGGAAGCTCTTGCGGTGACTGTGGGCGGCATGAATATCTATGACTTCACCTGTCTGAGCATAGAAGAGGAACTTAAATTTATCCGCGGACTTGAACTTACTGAGAAGCAGAAGATGATAGGCGAGCGGATAATCAAGGAAATCATCTCCCGTCTTGAATTCCTTGAGAGTGTGGGTCTGGGCTACCTGAATCTTGCCCGCTCCAGCGCAACCCTTTCAGGCGGCGAGAGCCAGAGAATTCGTCTTGCCACCCAGATAGGCTCAAGCCTTATGGGAGTGCTTTATATTTTGGATGAGCCCTCAATCGGTCTCCACCAGAGAGATAACAGCAAGCTTATCAACACCCTCAGACATCTGCGCGATATAGGAAATACTCTTATTGTTGTTGAGCATGATGAGGACACTATGCGCGCTGCAGATTATATCGTTGATATAGGTCCCGGACCCGGTGTCCACGGCGGCGAGGTCGTCTGTGCTGGAAGCCTTGAAGAGGTCTGCGCCTGCGAGAGAAGCTATACGGGACAGTATCTCAGCGGCAAAAAGTCCATTCCCGTCCCCGCAGAGCGCAGAAAATGCAGCGGAAGACATCTTACCATCCGCGGTGCAAGGGAAAACAACCTGAAAAATATCGATGTTGAAATTCCTCTGGGTGTGATGACCTGCGTCACAGGTGTATCGGGCAGCGGTAAGTCCAGCCTTATAAACGAGATTTTTTATAAGACTCTCGGCGTGGAGCTCAACCGCATGAAGCTCCGCCCCGGCAAGAGCGACGGCGTTGAAGGTCTTGAGCAGGTGGACAAGATAATTGCCATCGACCAGAGTCCCATAGGACGCACGCCACGCTCCAATCCCGCCACTTATACTGGAGTTTTCAGCGATATCCGAGATCTTTTTGCAGATACTCAGGATGCGAAAATCCGCGGCTATGGACCGGGAAGATTTTCCTTCAATGTCCGCGGCGGACGCTGTGAAGCCTGCGCAGGCGACGGTCTGCTGAAAATCGAGATGCACTTCCTCCCCGATATATATGTTCCCTGCGATGTTTGCAAGGGCAAAAGGTATAACAGAGAAACCCTCGAAGTCCGTTATAAGGGCAAGAATATTGCAGAAGTTCTGGATATGACGGTGGAGGAGGCTCTTGAGTACTTCGAGAATATACCCAGAATAAGAAACAAAATCCAGACCCTTTACGATGTGGGGCTCGGCTATATCAAATTGGGACAGTCTTCAACAACACTTTCCGGCGGCGAAGCCCAGCGCGTTAAGCTTGCAACTGAGCTTAGCAAACGCAGCACGGGCAGCACCGTTTATGTCCTTGATGAGCCCACAACGGGACTTCATATCGCTGATGTTCATCGGCTTATAGATGTGCTGCAGAAGCTTGTGGATGCAGGAAATACCATTGTTATCATCGAGCATAATCTGGATGTAATCAAATGCGCTGACCATATTATCGACCTTGGTCCTGAGGGCGGCGACAGGGGAGGACAGCTTGTCTTCGCAGGCACTCCAGAAGATTGCGCCAACTGCACCGAGAGCGCCACAGGCGAATATCTGAAAAAGCTTCTTTAACACAATAGCTTCCTTCCTCATAGCCTATAGGGGAGGGATGAATAGTGCTTATAAGCGCAATAATCGCCTTTTTCTGCGCAGCGGGCATATATTTCATTTTTCGCTGTATTAAGCAGGCACTTCTGAAACGGATTAATGCTTCTGATAATTTGAGCATTGACACTCTCATTTCCGTCTGCGGAGAGGCGAGTGAGCTTGAAATGTATGTGAGAAGGCTGAAAAGCCGCGAGGATTGCGGAGAGATATATCTTCGATTCTGCGAGGCAGATAGTCAAACGCTGCAAATTGCAGATAAACTGGCCCGAAAGGGTCTTGTAAAAATCATCAACTGAGGTTTTTATGGAATCCAAAGAATTGATTGAGATTTTCGGAACTGTTGACGAGATAATCTATACAAATGAAGAAAACGGCTATACTGTTCTCCGCCTTGAAACGGATTCGGGAGAGAGTATAACTGTCACGGGCTGTCTGCCTTTTTCTGCTCCGGGAGAGCAGATAGAGGCAGGGGGCAGCTGGGTGCGCCATCCAAGCCACGGACAGCAGTTCAAGGCCGAGTATGCTCTGCGTCATATGCCAAAGGGAGCGGATGCGGTTTATGAGTATCTTGCAAGCCGCGTTATAAAGGGCATAGGGCCCGCAACTGCCTCTGTGATAGTATCCGAATTTGGCGAGAGAGCCTTGGATGTTATCGAGCGTGAGCCTGAGAAGCTTGCGGGACTTAGGGGTATCAGTATGAAAAAAGCCCTTGAGATGAGCGAAAATCTTAAGCGCCAGCTGGGACTTCGACGTCTTATGGAATTTCTCGGCAGCCATGGATTGCGGCCCCAGTATGCCATGCGCCTCTATAAAGCCTACGGCAACGATGCTCTTGGCATAATAAACGATAATCCTTACATAATGTGTATGCAGCATATAGGCGCTGAATTCGCTGAAGCTGACGCTCTTGCCCTTGATTTGGGGCTGGATGGAGACAGTGCTGA
Organism: Oscillospiraceae bacterium; assembly: GCA_045638085.1. Taxonomy (GTDB): domain Bacteria; phylum Bacillota; class Clostridia; order Oscillospirales; family Oscillospiraceae; genus SIG459. Next base: position 15,928 of record JAZUAQ010000024.1, on the reverse strand, counting down.
GCGTGTTGCTGCTGCGATAGTTTTTGAGCTTCAGCATAATAGCGGCAACGGCCATGTCTTTATTCCCCGCGAAAAGCTTATTATGGCGACGGCTCAACTTATAGGTCTTGAAGAAGAGATTGTTGAAGAGGGCTTGGATATCCTGATGGACAGCGGTGAGATAGTCTGTGAGAGCATCGCAGGACGTGAAGGCTGCTATCTCAGCGCCCTCTATGAAGCTGAAACCTACACCGCCGACAAGCTGCGGAAAATGTGCGCATTCCCTGTGAATGCGGAAAAAATAGACGGCATTATCGAGAAAATAGAAAAAGAGCAGGGGATACGCTATGCCCCCATGCAGAGAAAAACTCTTGAGATTGCCTCTAAAAACCGTGTGACCCTGATTACGGGTGGACCCGGCACAGGCAAAACCACAACCGTCCGCGCCATAATCGCAATGTTTGAGAAGCTGGATATGAAAGTGCTTCTTGCCGCTCCCACTGGTCGCGCCGCAAAGCGCATGACGGAGCTTACGGGGCACGAAGCTGCCACAATTCACAGACTCCTTGAAGCGGGCTATGCCGAGGATGGCTTTGATCTTGTTTTCAAGAAAGATGAGGACGAGCCTCTCAAGTGCGATGCCATTATTGTGGACGAATGCTCTATGATAGATATCGTCCTTATGCGCTGCCTTCTGGCTGCGTTGCCTGAAGAGTGCCGCCTTGTGCTTGTGGGTGACGCTGACCAGCTTCCCAGTGTGGGACCCGGCAATGTTTTCTCGGATATAATAAGAAGCGGTATTGTCCCCGTTGTCCGCCTGACGGAGATTTTCCGACAGACTGCGGAGAGCCGCATTGTGCGCAATGCTCATATGATAAATTCGGGCGAGCATCCTGTGCTGAATGAAAATAAGGGCGACTTCTTCTTTATGCGCCGCCCCAATACGGAAGCCGCAGCGGAACTTATAAGCCAGCTCTGCTCTGTCCGCCTGCCCAATAATATGGGAATAGCCGCGGATGAAATTCAGGTGCTCACCCCCACAAGAAAAGGACGCGTAGGAGTTGCCAACCTCAACTTCCTGCTGCAAAACGCCCTAAACCCCGCCGCCGACACAAAAAAAGAGAAAAAATTCGGTGATTTTGTGTTCCGTGAGGGCGATAGGGTGATGCAAATCCGAAATAACTATGATATAATATGGGTCGCATCTTCGGGAGCCAGCTCTGGAACGGGCATCTTCAACGGAGACGTGGGCTATATTTTATCCATAGATTATAACAAGGAAATGCTTATCGTGGACTTTGACGGACGCCTTGCTTCCTACGGCTTTGATATGCTGGGTGAGCTTGAGCATGCGTGGGCTATGACTGTCCATAAGTCTCAGGGCAGCGAGTATCGCGCTGTTGTCCTCTGCCTTTGCGAAGGACCTCAGCAGCTTCTCCACAGAGGAGTTTTGTATACCGCCGTTACGAGGGCGAGAGAGCTTCTTATTGTAGTCGGCGATGACCGCGTCGTTGACCAGATGATAGATAACCACAAACAGACAAGAAGATACAGCGGGCTGCGTGCCCGTCTTGCTGAATAAGTTTAAGCCTGCTTTATGTTGGAGGAATGAACTGTGGGTGTTTTCTCTGCTTTGCTTGACATTCTTTTTCCGCCGAGATGCGTGTTTTGCAGGAAAATAATCTCCGGTGGCAGAAAGGTTTGCCCCGAATGCAGCGCCAATCTTCCTGAAACGGGAAGTAATGCCCGCCAAAAGGGAGACTTTTTCTCCGTCTGCGTTTCGCCCTTTTATTATGAGGACAATGTGAGAGAAAGCCTGCTCCGCTTCAAATTCAACGGAGCCACAGGCAACGCATCGGTTTATGCTGAGTATCTTGCAAAGTGCATTTCCTCAGAGCTTTCTGGATGTTATGATCTGGTATCCTGGGTTCCCCTCAGCAGAAAGCGCTATAAGGAACGAGGCTATGATCAGGCAATGCTTCTTGCAATGGCAACTGCTTTGGAACTTGACACTGTGGCGGTAAGTACATTGGAAAAGACCGTCCATGTGAAAAAGCAATCCACCATGGGCTCTCCGGAAAAGCGCCGAGCAAATATATCCGGAGCTTACTCAGCGAGCGACAGAGCTCTTATAGAAGGCAAGCGGATTCTTTTGATAGACGATATTATTACCAGCGGCTCAACCTTGAGCGAATGCGCAAGAACACTCCGCGCAGCAGGTGCAGCGGAGGTGCTTTGCGCCGCGGTTGCAAGAAGCCGCGACTAATTAATAATACATATGGTTAAAAATATATTTTGAGGTGAATTGAATGAGTATACTTGAGAGATTTGTCATATTTGAGCGTGACATCGCAATAGACCTTGGAACTTCCAGCACCCGTCTTTATGTTCGCGGAAAGGGCGTTGCCATGCGTGAGCCCACCGTTGTTGCCGTGGACAAGACTACGGGTAAGATGATGAAGGTTGGCGATGAGGCACACAAGATGCTGGGTCGCACTCCTGCAAACATTGTTGCAATCCATCCCATCGCAGCAGGTGTCATCTCCGACTATGATATGACAACTCTGATGCTCCATGAGCTCATCTCCCGCGTAACCAGCTTCAGCTTTTTCAAGCCCTGTGTCATCGTTACCGTTCCCAGCTCCATTTCCGGAGTTGAAGAGCGAGCCATTATTGACGCTACCATTGAAGCAGGTGCAAGAAAGGTATACCTTCTTGAAACTGCGGTTGCAACCGCTTGCGGCGCCGGCATAGATATTTCCAAGCCCGAAGGACATATGGTTATCGACATCGGCGGCGGCACCACCGAGATTGCTGTTGTTTCTCTGGGAGGCGTTGTTGAGTGCGAGTCCATAAAAACCGCAGGTGATGCTTTTGACGAGGCCATTGTGAAATACATAAGACGTAAGCACAATGTTCTCATCGGTCTGCGCACTGCAGAGGAGCTGAAGATAAATATTGGCTGCGCCTATCCCCGCAAGGAAGTCTCCGCGCAGGAGGTTAAGGGACGCTGCCTCCTCACCGGTCTGCCCAAAACCGTCACCGTTAATTCCTATGATATAATAGAAGCTCTTGAAGAGCCCATTACCACTATCCTTGAAACCGTTCATATGGTTCTCGAGCGCACTCCTCCCGAGCTGGTAGGCGATATATCTGTCAACGGAATTGTTATCAGCGGCGGTGGAAGCCTTGTATGGGGTCTGGATAAGCTTATCACCAGCCGTACAGGCATAGAGGCCGTTACTGTTGATGATCCTCTCGCCTGCGCTGCCTATGGCGCCGGCAAGATGCTCCGCGAGCTGCCCCGTATGCAGGATGGTATGATAAACCTTGCCCGCAGAAAACAGATGAAGTAAATAAAAAATGCACTGCTTATGCAGTGCATTTTTTATTAGCCATTGGCTTTTGATGCTATCTGATTCTGTCTGCGGTTTTTGACATTTTCGCTTTTGGGCTTGATGTCACCTGCTTTGGTGAGGGCGATTTTGGTCATCATAGGTCCGAAGAGTTCGTATACGAGAACACCAAGAAGAATGATGTTGCGAACTATCATTCCGTCGTGGCCAAGATAAGTGGCAGCCGTAAGACTCATGCCTAGAGCAACACCCGCCTGGGGGAAGAGGGTAATGCCCAGATATTTATTTACAGGAGCGGCACAGCCCATTACGCGGGAGGAGAGTCCTGCGCCGAAGTATTTACCTATGCATCGAGTTGTTATGTAAACCAAGCCGATTACTACCATAAGGTAATCGGAGAATACGTTGAGTTGAAGCTCAGCGCCGCTGAGGACAAAGAAGAGTGCGAAAAGGGGAGCGGTCCAACGGTCAGATTTTTCCATAAGCTCATCGGCAAGGGGGCAGGTGTTGCAGAAAATCGTGCCCAGCATCATGCAGACAAGAAGGGTGGAGAAGCCGACGGTGACGGAGCCGATCTCAAACTTGAGAGTGGAGAGGGCAACAGTGAGAATAACGAAGCCGATAATAAGGGTCATGCGGTTTCTGTTGGAATGGAAAAGCTTCTCAATAGCGTTGAGAATATAGCCCATAACAGCGCCGAGAATCAGGGAGCCGATAATCTCAATCATAGGCTCAACTATAATGGAGATAATATCCACAGCACCCACGAGAAGAGCGCGGGCAATGCCGAAAGCAACTGCGAAGCAGACAAGACCAACAGCGTCGTCAAGGGCAACAACAGGGAGAAGAATATCGGTGACGGGACCCTTTGCTTTATACTGACGAACAACCATCAGCGTTGCTGCGGGAGCGGTGGCGCTTGCGATAGCGCCCAGGGTGATAGCGGCGGGGAGGGAGAGAGTTTCGGGGAATGCGAAGTGGAGTCCGATCATGGCAGCTTCAACGAGGATGACAGCACCCAAGCCTTCGCAGATGGCAATAACAACTGCCTGCTTGCCGGTGCTTTTGAGCTTGCCGAGAGTGAACTCGTTGCCGATGGCAAATGCTATAAAGCCGAGGGCAAGGTTGCTTATCATGCTGAGGGAATGGATTGCCTCATAGCTGGTGAAGCCGAAGCCTTCAATTCCCAGTCTGCCGAGGCAGAAAGGACCGATAATAATACCTGCTATCAAATAGGCGGTGACATCGGGGAGTTTGAGCACGTTCATAACGCGGGTCATCAGCAGGCCCACGATGAGAGCAACCGCTATGGAAAACATAAATGTCATGTATATACCTTCTTAAATTTCATTATTTCCAAGGATAGAATATACAACATTTTTTTCTAACATACAAGAAGAAAAATAACGGAATTTCAAGGCTTATATGGCTTTTTTACTGCCTATTTGCACATATGGTTTGCGCGGCGAGGCGCAATGTGTTATACTGGCAAAAAACACCTGCGGGGTGAGTGCTATGACATATAAAGAATTTATACGCGCCAACGAGGAACAAATCAGAAATATGCTCTATGAGTGCCTTTCTGAGATGCCGCGGCTCAGACGAAAGCAGCTTATCGAAGCTGTTTTAAGCCGCATAGAATTCAGTAACCAGCAGCTTCAGAATACCGCTCCCGGCAGTCCTCTCGTATCCGCCAAGAGCAGAATAGGTATGATACTTTCCGCAGCTATTAAATCAGGATATATTCTTGAGGATGAGTTAGGCTTTATGAGCCTGAATTCTGCGGAGATAAAGTTCGTTTCCAAGTATGTCTGCCGCGATTATATTGTGGATGCCCTTCAGGGCGGAAAGAGCCTTTCAAAGCAGGAGCTTTTCAGATATGCGGAAGAGCGCTTTTGTCAGTGCCAGATGAATTCCGAGGATAAAAATCTTGTCCTCCGTTCAATTTTGGGTCAGGTTCTTGCCCGTCTTGAAGATGAAGGACATATAGTCCGCGTTGGGGAGAAAATATGCCTTTCCGATAATCTGGATTATCCCAGCACTGAGCTGGGCAGCTATCTCCGCGAAGCCGCTTTGGGTGGAGACACGGAAAAGTGCTTCCTTAAATCAATTCATACAATGGGCGGTGAGTGGTTTGAGTTTTATGCCGTTGAGCTTCTTGAAAAATATTTTCTTGAGTGCGGCAAAACCATCCTCTCGGCCTCCGTATGCGGCGGCAGCGATGACGGCGGCATAGACGGAATTATTGAAACCGAGGACTGGCTTGGATTCAAAGAAACCATCCTCATGCAGATGAAAAACCGCAATGCGATTATAACTCCTAAGGATGTCCGCGAATTCTATGGCGCGGTATGCGCAGAGCAGGGTTCCAGAGGACTTTATGTGACAATTTCCTCTTTCCATCCCGATGCTCATGCCCTTATGGATAAGGTAGATAATCTTATCGGTCTCGACGGCCACCGCATATTTCTTATCGCGGAAAAATGCCAATACGGTCTTAAGTATGCCGACGGCAGACTTTGCATTGATGATGAGCTTTTCTTAAACCCTCGTGTGACTGAAGAATAATAAAAAAACTCCGAGCTGGGCTCGGAGTTTTTTTATTTAAATCTTTTAAGTCTGAGAGCATTACTGACAACGCTTATGCTGCTCAGCGCCATTGCAGCACCGGCAAACATGGGAGGGAGCAGAGGACCTCCGAAGGCGAATAATAATCCTGCGGCGATTGGAATGCCGCAGCAATTATAGAAAAAGGCCCAGAAAAGATTTTGCTTTATAATGCGCATTACTGCTTTGCTGAGTCTCACAGCGTCATAAAGCGAACTGAGACCGCCGCTTATGAGGACTATATCTGCAGACTCTATGGCAACATCAGTGCCGCTGCCGATTGCGATTCCAACATCCGCTGCGGCAAGGGCTGGGGCGTCGTTTATGCCATCGCCGACCATCAAAATTTTGCTCTCGCAGCTGCGCAGGCTTTCAACAACCTTAGCTTTGTCTCCGGGCAGCACATTGGCTCTCCAGCTTTCAATTCCTGCCTGCTCGCATATCTCACGAGCGGAGCTATCGTTATCTCCGGTTAACATAACACACGAGATTCCAAGCTTTTTCAAGCCTTCAACTGCTGCGGCAGAATCGGCCTTGATGCTGTCCTTCGCAGAAATGACACCCATATAGCAGCCGTCAGCCGCCACATAAATAAGTGTGGCGCCGGAGATATCATCGACATCGGGAATAGGGACTTTATTCTCAATCATAAGGGCTTTATTGCCTGCGAGAACGCTTTTTCCGTTGATGCGGCTCTCAATTCCCTTCCCGGGGATGACGATGGAGCTTTCTGCTTCAACTGCTTTGATTTCCAAAGTCTCAGCGTGAGAGATGATTGCGGCAGCTATAGGGTGAATGCTTGCCTTTTCAGCTGAAAGGGCGTAGAGAAGAAGTTCTCTCTCCTCAATGCCCTCTGCGGGAATGACGCTGTTGACCTTCAGCTTGCCCTCGCTTACCGTACCAGTTTTGTCAAGAACTGCGGTGTTTACGCGGCTGAGAAGCTGCAAAGCCTCTCCGCTCTTATAAAGAATCTTTATTTCGGCGCCTCGCCCTGTGCCAGCCATGATTGCTGTGGGCGTGGCAAGACCTAGGGAGCAGGGGCAGGCGATAACGAGAACGGATACGAAAATATTGAGTATAAACTCAAAATCCTTCCCTGCAATTGCCCATATGGCGGAGGCGATAAGTGCAATTGCGATTACTGTAGGAACAAAGTATGCTGCAACGGTGTCCGCCAGCTTGGCGATGGGAGCCTTGCGGCCTTGCGCATCCTCCACCATTCTTATTATCTGGGAGAGTGCGGTGTCAGCGCCGGTTTTTGTGGCGGTAAATACAATTTTACCGTCCAGATTAATGCTGGCGCCTATTATTTCGTTGCCCTCTGCGACATTGACGGGCTTGCTTTCGCCTGTAAGCATGCTCAGATCTACGCTTCCTTCGCCTCTTAATACAAGGCCGTCGCATGGGAAACGCTCTCCGGGAAGAACGGTGACAATGTCTCCGCGCTTAAGCTCGAAAGCGGGAATTATAATGGTCTCTCCATCTCTTTCAACGCGGGCAGTCTCAGGTGCAAGCTCCGTAAGACGGGCTATGGCATCGCCTGTGCGCTTTTTGCTGCGGGCCTCAAGAGCTTTTCCGAGCATAACAAAGGCTATAACAATGGCGGAGGATTCAAAACAAAGAGAGTGAATATATTGGTTGTCACCGATGAACACTCTTACGCTCACATAAATGCTGAAGAGGAATGCCGCACTTGTACCCACGGCAACAAGGGAGTCCATATTGGGATGGAGTCGGAAAAGAGAGGGGAAACCGCTTGCAAAAAAGCTGCGTCCGCAAATGAGAATGGGAAGAGTGAGCAAAAGCTGAACAATAACATGCCCCACGGGTGAGCGGTGCATATCGATAAAGGCGGGCAGGGGAGCACCCATCATATGAAACATGGAAACATAAAGAAGGGGAATGGCAAAGCATAGGGCAAAAAGTGCGTTTTTAATCTGCTTTTGCAAAGCTTTGTCGGCAGCTTGCTTCTCCAGCTGTTTTGCTTTCAGGGCGGCAGCGTCTGCAGCGGATTGCTCCATGCAGCCATAACCCAGCTTTTCAACAAGGGCTTCTATATCCGAGCAAGAGTACATGGACTCGTCGTACTTAACAAGCATCTTCTCCGTTGCAAGATTGACGGAAACATATTCAATGCCGCTCTGTTTGCCTAAAAAGCGCTCTATGGCAGCGGAGCAGGCTGCGCAGTGCATGCCGCTGATTTTATACTTGCTTTCCGTAGTAAATCCCTCCCTTCCGGTATGTTTCTCACCTAAATTTACACTATTTCCGGATTAAAATCAAGAATGATGAGAAGTGGGGAAAATTGCCTGACACATTTTCCGCTATTTCCGAATTATAAACAATATTAATCAACAGCGCCCTGCGACACATTTTCCGCTGACCCACAACTATAATTTATGTAAACTAATTATGGGGGGCAAAAATGTGAAATTCAAACCACAAATGACAGAGCTGCGGAGAGCTTTGGTAAGCGGCTCTCTGCCGGAACAAAGACCGCAGCTTGCGACAGCTTTTGGCTGGACACTGAATCTTCTGCTGGGATTTATATTGGGGATAATACCCGTTTTCGGAGGCAGCGGAAGTTTGGGAATTGCGGCGGCTGCCCAATCGGGAGCACATCTTTCGGGATTTTTCTGCGCGTTGGGCGCTTCTGCCGCCTATCTGGTAGGCTTTCCATTCAGTGACGGAATCAAGTGCGTTGCGGCGGTCTTTCTTGTGTTTACATCCGTGTATATATTTCAGGATCTGAAAATATATAAAGCAAAATGGTTTATGCCGATTATAGCGGCATTTTTCACTCTTGTTACTGGGATATTGGGCAGCCTTGACTTGAGCGAGGATTTTGAAGGGCTGACGGTGCTTGCTGCAAAAGTGATTATGGCAGGGGGTGGGACTTACTTTTTCCGTGAGGCTCTCAGCAACGGAGAGCGGGATACGGAGTCAGCTGAACTGCGCCACGGAGTTGCTGTGATAATTCTTCTTGCGGCCATGATGATGAGTCTCAACAGAATAGAGATAATGGGTATAGTATCCATAGGGAGATTTTTTGCCCTTATCGTGGTAATGGTTTCCGCATTTAAAGGCGGCACCTTGTCTGGCGCGGCAGCAGGAACTGCATTGGGACTTGCAATGGATATCTCTGCAGCTGCCTCTCCGGGAATGACTTTTGTCTATTCTTTTGCGGGGCTTATATCGGGGCTCTTTTCCCGTCACGGGAAGCTTTTTTTCATATTAAGCTTTATTGTATCCGCCGCTGTTGCGTCCTTTGGAACTATGGGCGCAACAAGGGAAATAGGCGTTTATTACGAAGTTTTTGCCGCCAGCGTTGTATTTATGCTTCTTCCGGGAGGTGTGCAGAACTTCGTAGGTTCTTTTTTGCGACCTCAGCAGCTTAGTCATGGGGAATCGGGACTTAGAAAATATGCAGCCCGCCGCGTTGAAAGAATAGCACTTGCCATGAAGGAGCTTTTCTATACGGTTGATGAAAGCCTTGGAAAGGCGTGCAACGATGAGGATATGTCCGTTATATTTGACAGGGCTGCGGACGCAGTCTGCTCCCACTGTAAGCAGAAAAATGAGTGCTGGAATAATAACTATATGGACACGCTCTCTGTTTTCAACGATGTAACCCCGGCGATAAATAGCCGCGGAATTGTTATAAAAAGCGACATTGCGGAGCATTTTTCAAATAAATGCCCAAGCATAGGAGAACTTGTTGGAGCAATAAACGGAGAACTTCGTGCCAGAAGCTACAGAAAGCAGTTCAGGGCAAAGCTGCGGGAAAATGCAGTGGCTGCATATGGGCAGTATATAGATCTTTCAACCCTGCTTCAGGATTTATCGGAAGAACTGCTCAACTCCTATGGACCCGACATGCTTTGTCAAAGGCGCTTGCTCAGATTTTTGGGAAGCATTGATGTTGAAGCGGATGTGGCAGTTTTCAGGGACAGAAGCGGCAGGCTTCATATAATCATAGAAAGCACCCGCCTCGGTCAGTTGCTCAGGGACAAAAGCTATCTGGACAAGCTTTCTGCTGCAGTGGGAATGAGACTCTGCAGACCTGTAAGCGAGGAAAACACGGGAGAAGGCAGGATAGTTTTGCTTGAAGCAGAGCCCTTGAGCGCAAGTGTGGGAATAGCCTCCATGAAAAAACGGGGCGAAGCCATATCAGGAGACAGAGGTACATACTTCAAGACAGACCAGGGGAAGCTGTGCATTATTCTGTCCGACGGAATGGGCAGCGGTGAAAATGCTGCAAAGGAATCTGTGGCTGCCGTGAGGATATTGGAGCGCTTTCTGAAGGCGGGAGTTGATCCCGCTGTTGCAATGAAGATTCTCAATTCCATGATGCTGCTGAAAAACGGAGAGGAATGGGGCTTCGCAACGGTGGATTTGATGTGCATAGACCTCTTTAGCGGAGAGACCTATTTCTATAAATACGGCGCAGCACCCAGCTATGTTAGAAACGGCAAAACCGTCCGCAGAGTCAGAAGCGAAAACCTTGCCGCAGGACTTGTGGCGGGAGAAGGGGACGGACCTGATATTGTGAAGATGAGGCTGAAGCCGGGAAGTGTTGCAATCGTTGCCAGCGATGGAGTTATTGCCGAAACAAATGACAGTTGGCTGAGGGATATACTAAGCGCCTTCGAGGGAGGGGATGCGAAAAATCTGGCCCGGGAAACTCTTCAAACGGCATATACACGCTATGGAGCGGGAGACGATATGACGGTGCTTGCGGTTAAGCTTGAAAAACGTGTATGAGGTGAAGTAAATTTGAATTTCTTTACTTCCCTTCGGAGAACGAAGTTTTATAAAAGCCCTGTGAATAAGCATTCGCCCAAACGGTTAAACTGGGAACAAATAGAAAATATTCCGAGACAGGAGGGCAGAAGAGTGGTTAAGGGAACAAGCAAAAGAGTGGTTGTGGTTAAATCTCCGGACCCCAAATTTTTTGAGCAGGCAATTTTCATACTCAAAGAGGATTTGAACGGGAAGGGGACGGAAAGAGGAGGAGAGGTGCTGAGGGAGGCGCAGAGAGTAGCAGATGATTATGTGCGGGACTATGTTTCTGAGCCCAGAAAGCTGCTGTCTAAAATGCCGCCGATGTTCTTTTCTGCTCTTGGTGCGGCGGCAGGAATATTGGTCACGATAATTCTTTTTAATGTTTTATAAAAAAGCTCTCACCACAGCCTGCGTGGTGAGAATTTTTTTAATATGGAGGTTGTTTTTATTATATCGCAGTGCTAAAATATAATAGTCTAAATATGTAAATATAGAGAGGAATTTCTTATGAGCAGTATTACCGATATCAATCTCGCCCCCGCAGGTGAAAAGAAAATAAAGTGGGTTGAAAACAATATGCCCATCCTCCGCGCAATCGCTGAGGAATTTGAGAAGACCAAGCCCTTTGCAGGTCTGAAATGCACCCTTTCCGTACATCTTGAGGCCAAAACCGCTTATCTTTGCCGCGTTATGGCAATGGGCGGCGCACAGATGCGCGTAACCGGATCCAACCCCCTTTCCACTCAGGATGATGTCTGCGCAGCACTTGTTGCAGGCGGTCTTGAAGTTTTCGCCCATCACGGCGTAACCATGGAGCAGTACGAGGCTGATATCCGTGCAGCTCTGGAGTGGGGTCCCAACATCATTATCGATGACGGTGGCGACCTTGTTCATATGATGCATACCGAATTCCCCCATCTTATCCCCGACGTCATCGGCGGCTGCGAGGAGACCACCACCGGCATTCTCCGTCTGAAGGCAATGGCCAAGGCAGGAACTCTCAAGTTCCCCATGGTCATGGTTAACGAGGCTGATTGCAAGCATCTTTTCGATAATCGCTACGGCACCGGTCAGTCTGTCTTTGATGCAATCAACCGTACCACCAACCTTATTGTCGCCGGCAAGGAAGTTGTTGTTGCTGGTTATGGATGGTGCGGCAAGGGTGTTGCAATGCGCGCAAAGGGTCTTGGCGCCCGTGTCATCGTAACCGAGGTTGACCCCGTCAAGGCAATCGAGGCACATATGGATGGCTTCACCGTTATGACTATGGACGAAGCTGCCGCAAGAGGCGATATTTTCTGCACCGTAACCGGATGCGACTGTGTTATCACCGAGAGACATTTTGCAAAGATGAAAAACGGCGCTATTCTGACCAATGCCGGCCACTTCGATGTTGAAGTTGATATGGCCTGCCTGAGAAACTATGCCCTTTCCACTTATGAGGCACGCAATAATATCGATGCATATGTTCTGCCCACCGGCAACACTGTCTATGTTCTTGGCGAAGGACGCATTGTCAATCTGGCAGCAGGTGACGGACATCCCGCAGAGATTATGGATATGAGCTTTGCAATTCAGGCTCTTTCTGCAAAGTATCTCGTTGATAACCGCGGCAACGTTCCCGTTGACGTTATTGCTGTTCCCAAAGAGACCGATTGGGCTGTTGCCTTTAAGAAGCTTGAAACTCTCGGAATCAGCATTGATACCCTCAGCGCCGAGCAGATGGAGTATCTGGGCATCTGATTTCACAGGCGATAGCATCGCTTTATAAATAATTTTCGGGGGAGGTGCCTATTCATGGACGATATGGAAATCATTGAAGAGATGAACGAGGAATCCATGGACTTTGAAACCCGACAGGAACAGAAGCTTGAGGAAATGCACCGGCTTTTGGAAGAAAAGAAACTTAAAGCTCTTCAGGAGCATCTTGAGGCAAGCGACGCTTTCGACGTTGCTGAATTTCTCATGGAGCTTCCGGAACAGCAGATGATAAAGGTTTTCCGCGTTTTGAGCAAGGAACACGGAGCTGATGTTTTCGCGGAGCTTGATGTTCCTGAGCAGGAGTATATCATCAACTCCGTAACCGATGCTGAGCTTGGAAGCATCCTTGATGAGCTGTTTCTGGACGATACTGTGGATATGATGGAAGAGCTTCCTGCAAACGTGGTTGCCCGTGTCATGCGTATTTCCACTCCGGAAACAAGAAGGCTTATCAACCAGTACCTCAAGTATCCCGAAAATTCCGCGGGAAGCATAATGACCGCGGAGTTTATTGACCTGAAAAAGTATATGAGCGTAAAGGAATCCTTTGCCCGCATCAAGCGAATCGGCGCGGATAAGGAGACTGTTTACACCTGCTTTGTTACAAGTGCGGACAGAAAACTTGAGGGTGTCGTAACGGTTAAGGACCTGATAATGGCAGAAGAGGATGACATTATCGAGGATATCATGAATGAGCTTCTCATTTATGCAACAACCGAGGACGACCAGGAAGATGTCTCCACCATGTTCTCTGACTATAACCTTCTCACTATCCCCGTTGTGGATAAAGAGCACCGCCTTGTGGGTATAGTAACTGTTGACGACGTCATGGACGTTATGGAACAGGAAGCCACCGAAGATATCGAACTGATGGCCGCTATCACCCCTTCGGACAAGCCCTATTCCCGAACTCCCGTAACAGAGATTTTCGGAAATCGTCTGCCCTGGCTGATGCTGCTGATGCTTTCCGCAACTTTCACCAGTATGATTCTTACCTCTTTTGAGGACGCTCTTGCAACTCAGGCTGCACTTATTGCCTTTATGCCAATGCTGATGGGCACGGGCGGTAACTCCGGAAGCCAGGCTTCAACAGCCGTTATCCGCAGCCTATCTATAGGCGACACTGAGCCCAGAGACGTGCTTTTGGTGCTTTGGAAGGAAGTTCGAGTCTCTGTTCTTTGCGGCCTTTGCCTTGCCATAGTTAACTTCGGCAAGATGTTCCTTCTGGATAAGCTTATTCTCGGCAACAGCGACATCAATGTGATGATAGCCCTCACTGTCAGCGCAACCGTTCTTTTCGTTGTAATATTTGCAAAGATAGTTGGCTGTACACTTCCCATGCTGGCTGAGAAAATTGGCATTGACCCCGCTGTAATGGCAAGCCCCATTATTACAACCCTCACTGATGCTGTCTCTCTGCTTATATATTTCTCTATTGCCAGACTTCTGCTTGGAGCATAGGGCGAAAGGAATTCAATGGATCTCAGTAACCTCTTTAGTCGGCTTATCGTACTCTTTATTTATATCATCGTTGGCTTTATAGCTGCCAAGGCGAGAAAAATTGAGTCCGATACCGTTAAAAAAGTTAATACTGTTCTGCTTTATATCGGTCAGCCTGCAATGATAATTTCATCCGTGTTGGATACACGGCTTACCATGAGCCTTCGGGATATAGGAGAACTTTTCCTGTATGCGGTTATCATGCAGTTGCTGCTCCTTGGCATCGCCTATATTTTCATTCCGATTTTTGTGAGAAAAAAGGCTGATAGAGGTCTTTTCAAGTTTTTGGTGGCCTTTGGCAATGTAGGCTTTATGGGCTTTCCCATCGTGTCTGCCCTTTTTGGACCCGATGCCGTATTCCTTGCAGCCATTTGCCTGATACCATTCTTCCTTGCAACCTACTCCATTGGAATTATCATGATAAAAGGCGGACAGGTGGGCGCTAAGCTGAGCTTTAAGTTCTTGCTCAACCCCGCACTTATAGCAACTTTTGCCGCCGTTATTCTGTTTGTTGCCAAGCTGCCTCTGCCTGTTGAAGTTCTTGATGCGGCATCCGGTCTTGCGGCGATTCTGATTCCTCTTTCTATGGTGTGCATCGGAGCAAACCTCGGTATGAGCCGCCTTGGAGAAATGCTTAAGGACCTCAGAATGTATGGTCTGTGCTTTGTCAAGCTTATTATTTCTCCCGTGCTGATTTTCTTTATCTGCCGTCTTTTTATCACAAACCCCATATATCTTGGAATTTTAGTTGTAACTTCCGCGATGCCCTCTGCGGTTCTGGCCTCAATGTTCAGCATTGAGTATGGCGCTGACATAAATGTTGCCAGCAGAGGCGTGTTTATGACTACCCTCGTGTCCCTGATTACGATTCCCATCGTAATGTACGTTTTGTTCTGAATTCGGCTTGAACTCTGACATAATGGGCTTTACTTTTACAAAATTGTGGGATATAATGTCCCATGTTCGGTAAAAATAAGCCCTCGTAGCTCAGATGGATAGAGCAATGGCCTCCGACGCCATGTGCCGCTGGTTCGAATCCAGTCGAGGGTGCCAAAAAGACCTTTTGCCGTGTCATTCAGCGTAAAAGGTCTTTTTTCATATCTTTTGTTGTTTTTATTCAGGAGTGTAGTAATGGAAAAAGAAATTATGAATGAAAAAACAAAAAGAGCATACAGAAAAACTTCGGAAACTCAGAAGATTATTTTTGATAAAGCAATGCATCTTATGAGTGAGAAGGGATTTCAGGGCACAACTGTCCGTGATATTTGCGCTGAAGCCAATATTCCAATCGGAACTTTTTATAATTGCTATAAGTCCAAAATCGATATTCTGAAAAGCATATACGAATACGGCGATCAGTACATACACGATGCCGTTGAAGCTGAGTTTGAAGGAAAAACCGCTATTGAAAAGCTCCGCATTTTTGCTTATCACTATGCTCAACTGAATGTTCAGACAGGTATAGATGTTATGCGTGTCCTTTTCCATCCGACCAATGAATGGTTTGCCCACGCGCGCCCCATGCAGTATCTTATCTTCGATGTTATCGAAGAGGGAAAAGCCAATGGCGAGCTTAAGACTGACATAAAGTCCAAGCAGATTGTTGAGTATATCTTCGATATATTCAGAGGTGTTTGCTATAACTGGTGCATACACGGGGCGGATTTCGATATAACAAAGCGTATGGAAAACCATATTAACCTTCTCTGTGAGGTTTTGAAGAAATAAAATTCATCCCCGCAGTGTTCTGCGGGGATGCTTTCTCTTTTCGAGGTGAAAATTTTGCACAAGCACGAGCATAACCATGAGCACAACCATAAAACCGAATACAAACATGAGCATGAGCACACCCATCATCACCACGCCGAAAAGTGCGATGGCGAAGGACATGTCCACCACCATCATGATGACGGAAGCTGCTGCTGCCATCACCATGAGAT
>JAZUAQ010000023.1:0-3995 GCA_045638085.1 Oscillospiraceae bacterium | reverse complement strand
GGCTTCGGCGGCGGCAACGGCGCAGGCATCAAGATCGATCCCATCGGTTTCCTTATCATCAAGGATGGCGGCGTTCGCATGATTAATGTTACTCCTCCCGCATCCACCACCATTGACAGAGCCATCGAAAAGGCTCCTGAGTTTATCGATATGGTTGATTCCATCATTGCCAAGTATGTCGATAAGAAGAACTCCAAGGAAGTTCAGGAATAATTTTTGAATAAGAAGTAATAATAAGCACTACCCCAAAGGGTGGTGCTTATTATGAAAAAAACGATTTTTGCAATTATATTTGCCCTTTCCATTGCATCCTTCAGCGGAGTTGAAGCATATTCCGATGGTATAAGTGCGAAAGCCGCCATTGTGTATGAACCGATGAGCAAAACTGTTTTGTTTGAACAAGCCGCTGATGAACAGTTGCTTGTTGCAAGCACTACAAAGATTATGACAGCGCTCATCGTTCTTGAAAATTGCTCTCTCGGCGAGAAGGTTGATGTTAAGAAAGAGCATACGGCTGTTGAAGGCAGCAGCATGTATCTTCGCAGCGACGGAGAATATACGGTGGAAGAGCTGCTTTACGGGTTGATGCTTGCTTCCGGGAATGATGCAGCGGCAGCACTTGCGGATCATACGGCAGGCAGCATGGAGAGCTTCGCTGCTCTTATGAACGAAAAATGCCGTGCCCTCGCTCTTGAAAACACCCACTTTGTAAATTCCCACGGTCTGGACGCAGAGGGGCACTTTTCCTCTGCACGCGATCTTGCCGTCATAACCGCGGCCGCCATGGAAAATGAAAGCTTTTGCAGGATTTTTTCATGCCGCGCATACAGTGTTGACGGGCATACATTTGTGAACCATAATAAACTTCTTGATACATGCCAGGGATGTATAGGTGGTAAAACAGGATATACAAAGAAAGCGGGAAGAACCCTTGTTTCCTGCGTTGAGCGGGAAGGGATGCGTCTTATCTGCGTAACAATATCCGCCCCCGATGATTGGCGGGATCATGCAAAGCTCTATGATGAATGTTTTGGGACGTATGAATATATCCCCGTTGATGTGTGGGAGAGGGAAATTCCCATAATTAGCGGTGATAAGGATTCGGCAAGGCTTATATGCCAGCGCGCTGGAGCGGTTGCGCCGAAAGCATCGCAGATAGAAATTATTTACCACATTCCCAGGTTCGCGTTTGCGCCGATAAATGCAGGAGACAATGCAGGCTATGCTGAAATCAAATGTGAAAACGCAGTTGCGGACAGAATTGATATTTTCTATGGTGAAAGCGTTTCACGCATAAAGAAATAGCTCAAATTCGGAGAAAAGCTATGAAAGAAAGGCTTCAAAAAATAATATCAGCCTCGGGGATCTGCTCACGAAGAGCGGCCGAAAAGCTTATCGCAGAGGGCAAAGTCCATGTAAACGGAGCGATAGCAGCATTGGGAGAGAGTGCCGACCCTGAAATCGATGAGATTATGGTGGAGGGCAAGCACCTCGTGCTGAAGGATGAGCGTACATATCTCATGCTCAATAAACCTCGTGGTTTTGTTACAACTCTCAGCGATGAAAGAGGCAGAAGAACCGTTGCCGAGCTTGTTGCTGACTGCGGCAAAAGGGTATACCCCGTGGGCAGACTTGATCTGGACAGTGAGGGACTTTTGGTTTTTACTGATGACGGCGAGTTTGCAAATGCTCTGATGCATCCCAGACTTGAGATTAAAAAAACCTATGAAACCCTTGTGAGCGGAAATGCGGAGAAGGCTCTTTCCGTTCTTCGCTCTGCCATGGAAATTGATGGCTACAAAATCCGCCCTGCCGAGGTTGAAATAATTGGCAGGGAAGAGGAGAAAACTCTTTTATCCATCACTATTCATGAGGGTCGAAACAGACAGGTGAGAAAAATGAGCGAGAAGGCTTCCCTTCGCGTGCATAGACTGAAAAGAGTTAGTGAAGGCCCTCTGAGCTTGGGTGAGCTTCCTGTTGGCAAGTGGCGCCATCTTACCGAAAATGAAATGAATGAATTAAGAAATGTCATTTTTGGCGGTTAAAGTCCTGAAATTCAAAAAATATTGCAATTTGTTTGCAAAATATCTTGCAAAAATATAAAATGAATTGTAAAATATACTACACCGCATTCTAGTGGTGTAGTATATTTTTTGTTGCGTATTTGAGGTGATAATATGGAAGATATTCTTGCTGTTCTGGCGAACGACTCAAAGCGTTTTTCCAAAGGTCAGAAGCTGATTGCAAAATATATTCTCGAAAATTATGATAAGGCAGCCTTTATGACTGCGGGCAAGCTGGGCGCCACCGTAGGCGTCAGTGAATCCACGGTTGTCCGTTTCGCAACGGAGCTTGGCTATGACGGATATCCCGAAATGCGCAAGGCTATTCAGGAGATGATTCGCTCCCGCCTCACCAGCGTTCAGCGAATCGAGGTAGCCAAGGAGCTTATGAATGAGGAGATTGTACTTGAGAGCGTTCTCTGCTCCGATATGGAAAAGCTCCAGATAACTCTTGATGAGTGCGATAAGGAATCTTTTGCTGCAGCTGTTGACAGTATAATAAATGCAAACCATATCTATATAGTCGGTATGCGTTCTTCCACCTGCCTCGCCAACTTCATGGGCTTTTATCTGAACCTTCTCCTTGAAAATGTTCATATTATTCAGGATACTACAGTCAGTGAGGTTTATGAACAGATAATCCGTATCAAGGAGGGAGATGTCTTCATCGGAATAAGCTATCCCCGTTACTCCAGCCGAACCGTCAAGGCCATGAAGTTCGCCAAGAGCACGGGAGCAAAGGTTATCGGCATAACCGACGGTATGACCTCTCCTTTTGTTGATGTTTCCGATATTCTTCTTTTTGCGAAGAGCGACATGGTGTCCTTCCTCGATAGCCTTGTTGCCCCTCTCAGCCTTATAAATGCTCTCATTGTGTCTGTTGGCACAAAGAGCAAAGATGACGTTTCCAATATTTTTAAGCGCCTTGAAACAATCTGGGCCGATTATGAAGTCTATGAGCATTCAAAGCTGTGATGTTGTAATCATCGGCGGCGGTCCCGCCGGTATGATAGCTGCCTGCGAAGCTGCAGAGCGGGGTAGGGACGTTGTTCTTCTGGAATGGCAAAAATTTTGCGGACGTAAGCTGAGAATCACGGGCAAGGGTAGATGCAATGTCACAAACAATTGCGACATTAAACCCTTTATGCAGAATGTTCCGGGCAATGCCAAATTCCTTTACAGTGCGTTGAACAGATTCTCTACTGCTGATACAATCGCAATGTTCGAGTCTTTGGGCGTGCCAATGAAGACAGAGCGGGGAAACAGAGTCTTTCCTGTCAGCGATAATGCCCACGATGTTGCAAAGGCCCTTGAAAAGCGTATGTCCCGCGCAGGTGTAAAGATAGTTTCCGCAAGAGCGAAAGAGATACTTACGGAGAACGGATGTGTCTCTGCTGTGAGGACAGACAAGGGAGTTATTGCCTGCTCGGCGGCTGCCATCTGCACGGGTGGTATAAGCTATCCTCTGACGGGTTCAACGGGGGACGGTCATCGCATGGCAGCGGAACTTGGACATACGGTTACGGAACTTCGCCCCAGCCTTGTGCCTTTGGAGAGTGATGACAGCTACTGCGCCGAGATGCAGGGCTTTTCTCTTAAAAATGTGACGCTGAAGGTTTTCAACAAGGCCGATAAGCTGGTTTATTCCGAGCTTGGCGAAATGATGTTTACTCATTTTGGTGTTACGGGACCTCTTGTGCTCTCCGCCAGCGCCCATATGCGTGATTTTGAAAACGATAAATATCGCCTTGAGATAGATCTGAAGCCGGCTCTTGATGAGAAAAAGCTGGATGCAAGAATTCTCCGTGATTTCGAGAAATTCAAAAACAGAGAGTTTGCAAACTCCCTCTCCGAGCTTGCCGGTCGCACCATGATTCCCGTAATAATAAAACTTTCGGGCATTGACCCTGAAACAAGGGTTAACTCAATAAC
>JAZUAQ010000022.1:0-13667 GCA_045638085.1 Oscillospiraceae bacterium | reverse complement strand
CTCCATGGTAAAGCTCATCTATCTGGGTCTTCATTTCTTCTTTCATAAGGGCATATTCTGCCTTATATGCATCGGCGGGAACGCTCTTTGCGCGGCCGATCTTTTCTCTTACGGGTATTGCCAGTATCTTACCCAGGTTAACGCCCTGAGCAATGGCGGCTCTTGCCTGAACATCGAAGTCCAGAATCATAGCCATAAGCAGATACTGTCTCTCGGTCTCGGAGTAGGAGTCGATGTCTACGAAGGAGTTCTGCTGGAGGAAGTCCTCGCGGATCATCTTTGCGGTTGCAAGGGTCAGCTGCTCGGCGGGAGCCAAAGCGTCTGCACCGACCAGGCGAACGATTTCGTTCAGGCTGGCTTCTTCCTGCAGAATGGCCATTGCCTTATCTCTGTTGGCAATGAAGCCGGGATAATTGCTCTCGTACCAGGGCTTCAGGGAGTCCAGATACAGAGAGTGGGAGTTCAGCCAGTTGATTGCGGGGAAGTGGCGGGCATATGCAAGGCTGGAGTCCAGAGCCCAGAAAACCTTGGTTATACGCATGGTTGCCTGGCTGACAGGCTCGGAAATGTCACCGCCCGGAGGGGAAACTGCGCCAACAGCGGTGAGGGAGCCTTTTCTCTCGTCGCTGCCGAGGCACTGGATTACACCGGCGCGCTCATAGAACTGGGCGATACGGGAAGCCAGGTAAGCGGGATAACCTTCTTCACCGGGCATTTCTTCCAGACGTCCGCTCATCTCACGAAGAGCTTCTGCCCAACGGGAGGTGGAGTCTGCGATAACTGCAACGTCATAGCCCATGTCTCTGAAATACTCAGCGATGGTGATGCCGGTATAGATACTGGCTTCACGGGCTGCAACGGGCATGTCGGAGGTGTTGGCAATAAGCACGGTACGCTTCATGAGGGGCTCGCCGGTATGGGGGTCGATGAGCTCGGGGAACTCCATAAGAACGTCGGTCATCTCGTTGCCGCGCTCGCCGCAGCCGATATAGACAACGATATCCACGTCGGACCACTTTGCAAGGGCGTGCTGCATAACGGTTTTGCCGCTGCCGAAAGGACCGGGGATAGCTGCGGTGCCGCCCTTTGCTACGGGGAACATAGTGTCAACTATTCTCTGACCGCTCTGGAGGGGCTTATCCGGAACAAACTTCTTTGCATAGGGTCTGCCTACGCGGACAGGCCACTTCTGCATCATGGTGAGAGCAATTTCCTTGCCCTTATTCTCAACAACGCAGACGGTGTCTTCAACAGTGAAGTCGCCTTCTTCGATGCTCTTTACGGTGCCGCCCTTGCCTGCAGGGACAAGGATCTTATGCAAAATTGCGCTGGTTTCCTGAACAGTACCGATAACATCGCCGGGTACAAGGATGTCGCCGACCTTGACGCTGGGATGGAAGCTCCATTTCTTTTCTCTGTCCAGTGCGGGCACGGTGATGCCGCGGGCGATGGTGTGGCCGCAGAGCTCTCTTATCTCGGTAAGAGGACGCTGAATGCCGTCATATATGCCTTCCAGCATACCGGGTCCCAGTTCAACGGAGAGGGGAACGCCGGTGGTTACAACCTCTGCGCCGGGGCCGAGGCCGGTGGTCTCTTCGTATACCTGTATGGATGCGCGGTCGCCGGTCATATTCAGTATCTCACCGATAAGGTGCTGAGGGCCAACACGGACAACGTCAGATACGTTGGCGTCGGAAAGTCCCTCGGCTACTACCAGCGGTCCCGCTACTTTAATTACTTTTCCGCTCATTTATTTTTTCCTCCTAATTTAACCCAATATGTCGCTGCCTACAGCCTTTTCCACTGCTTCCTTCAGGGCGCTGAGACCCAGTCCGATAGGACCGTCTCTGCCCGGTATGAGGATTATGGCAGGGCTGGGTTTTTCCTGAAAACGGCTGATGTCCTCCATCATATGCTGTGCCACCGTCTCTTCAACATAGATGATGGCATATTCGCCGCCGTTTTCCTGCACTTTTGTGGCTGCGCGAAGTGCCTTCTTCGCACTCTCGGGACTATCCACGGGAAATGTGGCAAGTCCAAGAGCCTTGAAACCGATTACACTGTCGGCGCCGCCTATTACTGCGATCTTATACATAACTCTCACGCAGCCTTCCTCGGAGCGCATCGGTGCTGATGCCCATTATGCGTCCCGTCAATATTATTCTGAGGGCCATTACCTCGTTTTCAACGGCTGCCAGATAGCTGATAACAGCTGCAGCACCGAAGCCGATGCGGATAGCGTCGGAAAGGTATTCGTTAATACTGTTATCGAGGGCAAGCTCAAAAGCAGTCATACTGCCGCCACTTGCAACCAGCAGACCCTTTTCCGCAGCGTCTCCAAGACCTGCCCCTGTGAACAGATGCATAATCTCGTCATCGTTTTCCGCTGCGGCAACGATGTTCTCCTTAAGGACACTGCCGCCATCGAAAAGGAGCTCGCTCACGATTTCGGGACGCTTGCCCGCCATACGGGAGCGGATGAGAACCTTAAGGTTGGTGCTGTCGATTATAAGACGGACATAATCTTTTGCGAAGGGCAGCTCAAGAGCCTCTGCCATAGCAGACATCTCCGCAAAATATGCGCGGTCCAGAATCAGGTCGGCAAGGCAGGGGTTGCCCGTTCTCGCCAACATATGCTTTGCGTCATCAATGGCTTCAGCCAAGGTGACGGGGAGCATAACAAGCTCGTTTTTTGCAAAGGCTTTCAGGAACTCCGCGGCTTCAACGCGTCCCTCGAAGGAGAGAAGCTGTTTGCTCACGCCGTCGGATTTTACCATGACCTTGGCAGAATGATAATCATATTTCAGTCGGAAGAGGTCCACAAGTTCCCTGTCGGGGACTATGAGAGCCACATCCTCAATTTCTTCCCTGCGGTGGGCGGAGAGAGCATCCTCCACCTCGCGCACGCTCATACCGTTCATATCGGGATAGCCGCTGTCGTGGGCAAGGGCGCAGGCTTCGGCAAAGCTGGGCGCGGCAAGAATGCGCTCCAGCTTGTCGCCGCCCAGCATGCTTGCCTCACGGGCGCGGAGCATAGCGGTCAGGAAAAGATAATTGCTGCTGTCACATTTTTTGAGGTCAGCCAAATCCTTACCTCCTAAAATCAAGAAAAGAGTATTTCCGCCACCTGAGAGGAGAGGGAAGAACGGGTAAGCTGCACCAGAGTTTCGGCAGTGCAGTTAACCTCGATATTGCCGCTGCGCATAATGAATCCGCCGGAAACTTCAACAGTTTCCTCCGCAAGGCTTATCTCAGCAGTCTTGCCCTTTGCTGCAAGAAGTGCATTGGCGGCGACGACTATCTCGGCACCGGTATCAGCCTTGTCATTTTCGGAAAACAGCAGCATTTCCTTGCCGCTTATGGCAGCCTCAGCAGCCATAGAGGCAAAAAACTCAATGTATTTCTCTCTGGGGAGAGATGCCACCGCCTCGGCAGCCTTTTCAAAAGCTTCGCCGACCATCTCCTGCTTGAAAGCAAGGAGAGCCTTGCGCTGCTCCATATCTGCAGTTGCAGCCATGCGCTCGCTGCGGACAGCACAGTCGGCCTTGCCCTTTGCAATGCGCTTTTCATAGGCTTCAGCGGCCTTAACCTCGTATTCTGCCAGAATGGCGGCGCACTGCGCATCGGCTTCGGCGTTGATAACATCAACCTCAGCCTGAGCATCGCGTATGAGGCGTGCGGTTATTTTTTCAATTCCGTTCATTTTGTTACCGCCTTAATCAGTTATGGCTTATCAGATGTTGAGGAGCATCAGCATAGATGCAAGCAGAGAAAGGATTGCGTAGAACTCAACGGTGATGCAGAGAATCATACCCTTGGACCAGTGGTCGGGCTTCTTTGCGAGAATGTTGATGGAAGAAGCGGCAACCTTGCCCTGTGCAACTGCGGAGATACCGCCGCCGATTGCCATGGGCAGGCAGGCTGCGAAGTAGCGGCAGCCGTCGATGAAGCTGAGGTTAAGTGCGCTTCCGTCCAGAACGCCCATCTGCATGATGGCGAAGAACCAAACAACCAGACCGTAGAGACCCTGGGTACCGGGGATAAGCTGAAGAATCATAACCTTACCAAACTTGGAAGGATCCTGAGTGAGAAGGCCTGCGCCTGCTTCACCGGCAACACCGGTGCCGCGTGCGGAGCCTGCACCTGCAAGGCAGGCAGCAAGGCCGGAGCCGAGAAGACCTATTGCAAGGCCGGTAAACTGACCATTCATAAGAGCATTGACAAATTCCATTTTAATTTTTCCTCCTTATTTGCTGACTTCAACATATTTGGATTTGATTTTCAGGGGTTTGAAAGGTCTGCCGCCGTCGGTATAGAACTTTCCGAAATACTCAAGGCACTGGAGACGGAGAGTATGGACGTAGCAGCCCAAAAGGTTCAGTGCGAAGTTAAGCACATGACCTATGATAAATATAATTATAAACAGGAATATATTGCCGAACATGGCGGCTATGGTGTTGAAAACCTGACCGATAACACTGCCGGCCAGCATCAGCGCCATGATACGGGAGTAAGAAAGCAGGTCGCCAAACCAACCCGTAAGCTCATTGTAGAGCGTTCCGAATATGGAGGTTACTTTTCCAATTCCCTTCTTGCCTCTTGTTCCGCCGTAGAACAGGGCCACAGCGCCCACAATGAGGACCACAAGTCCGGCGGTTTTAACTCCCTCAACTCCGAGGACAAGCTTGGAGCCGAGAACCATGATTCCCGCACCCACAAAGATGACCCAAAGGGGAAGCTCATAGAAGATTCCGCCAAGCACATCTCCGTGCTTCACCTTCTGAACAAAGCTTATAGCAAGACCTGTATTCAGGTGGATGAAGCCCAGAACGATGGATCCTGCAAGAACAAGAATGGTGTCATTCAGAGGGCTGAAGAGGGCGGGCAGTCCCTGCCATGTGCTTTCGGGATTGAACATATGCACCAGCTGGTAAGGTGCGTCGGCAAAGAAGCCGCCGGTGAGAGCGCCCATGACGAAGGTGGAGATTCCGCCCCAAAGAAGCAGGTTGCAGAAATGGAGCATTCCATCCTTGGGCTTCATCTTGCTCATAGCAATGAGGGATGCCGCAATCATCAGAAGACCATAGCCCATATCCGCCATCATCAGGCCGAAGAAGACTATGAAGAAGGGTGCCATCAGGGGGTTGGGGCCAACTGTTCCATACTGGGGCAGGGAGTACATATTGGTTACCATGTTGAGACCCTTGGTGAAGAAGTTGTTCTGCAACTTGATGGGCACCTGAGGATATTCCTCCTCGCTGGGGTCTTCAAACATATAGGCGCACTCGAATTTTTCGAGAACTTCAACCAATTTATCGTGCTCAGGCTCGGTTACCCATGCATCGAGGCAAACCATGCTGTCCGTGCAGGCCAGATTTTCCATAGCCTCAGCCTTCGCTTCGCGGGTGCTGGCAAGGTCATAAGCCTCCTGCAGTCTTCCGCGGTCCTCCGCGAAGGAGACAAGGTGGGTTTCGTCCAAAGCGCGCTCCAGACGTATCTTGCGGAGCTTTTCCTTCAGTGCGCTGAGGTTCTCAGCCGCTGTGCCCACAACATTTCCGAAGGGAGGAACAGCAAAACCGTAGGAATGGAGAACTTCCATAACCTTTTCCTCGCAGGCTCTGTAGTAAAACAGGCAGAGGAAGCGGGTATGCTCATCGGAGGATACCTCCGTGATCTCCGTTTCGGGAACCTTGTCGCTGAGTTCGGCCTTCATTCCCTCGAAGTCGGATACCGTGGGAATAGTGCCCAGCTTCATGCCCACATGGGTGCTGCCGCTGTATTCAAGGGGAACATTAAATTTTTTCCAAGGCTGCAGCACCTCCGCAAGAGTGCCGCAGTTAGCCTCCTCCAGATAGTGGTTGCGGATGGATTCATCCAGCTCCACTATTTTTCTCGCTATCTCTCTGCTTTCGTTCAGCCTGTCCTCATCCATGAATTCGGATTCGGAAACAACAGGCTTTGCGGAAAGGAGAGGAGGAGGATCGGGGGCATATTTATCCAAGAGCTTCACTGCATCGCCAAAAAGCGCCTTTTCCAGTCGCAGCGCGGGAAGTGCACTTTTCTCCCGAGTGAGTATGGCGGCCAATCTCGGGTCGGAAAGCAGTTCGCTCTGCTCCTTTATCTCGGCGCAGCCCAGAAGCATCAGTTCGGTGAGAATCTCTTCCTTACGGCTTCGGGCGGCCAGCAGATGGAGCTTCTGCATTCTGACTATTGCCATTAGCCTTTCACTATCCTTTCAACTATAAGTGCCACAGCCTCGTCCATACGTTTTTCGGCACGGGCACGCATAACTGCCTTTTTGGTTTCTCCGCTGCCTGCCATCTCCTTTGCGGAAGCAAGAGAGCTTTCTTCTGCGGCCTTGCTCATATCCGCCACTTCGGCTTCAGCCTTTTTGACAGCCTCGGCAACCATAGCCTCACCCTTTGCACGGGCATCCGCCGCGCTCTTCTTGGCTGCCTGCGCAGCCTCAGCCTTCATTCGGCGGGCTTTTTCCTCGGTCTCGGAAATGGACACTATGGATTCGATATACATTATATTTACACCTCCCGGGGATATTGACTTTCAACTGCGTTTTTCCGCTGCGGGGCTAAGAGGAATCCGGCAAAAATCTCGCCTTCCGATCCCATTTTTCCGTCGCCGCTTTAAATCCAGAAATTACGCTATTTTGAATTATATGGCAAGACATTTTCCTTTGCAAGGGGGTGGCTGGAAAATTCGTAATTTTCCCCACTTTTGCGCCTGCTGTTTGTGCATATTTGCCATATTCCGCAAGCAAATTCCGTCATAAATGAACGTGTTCTAATTATTTTGCACAAAAGCGAACCTGTTCATCTGGATATTATGCAACATTTCCTGCATTTTCAGCGTTTTGCAGGATTCATATATTATATGTAAGCGCAGTTCGTAATATGGCTATTTTTTCAGTTTTTTTGCAAGGGCAAGTGTTTTTTAGCCCTTGACCTTACATAAGGGGCAAGGTGTATAATAAATGCAACATCGCCCGAAAGGATAGCAATTTATGGATATTTTGACTTTGCGCAATGTGCGCTATACATACCGCACGCAGTATCAGAAGGTTGAAGCCCTCAAAGGCATAAACTATAGCTTCGAAGCGGGAAAGGTTCACGCCATTGTGGGTCGCAGCGGCAGCGGCAAGACCACCCTCCTCTCCCTTATGGCCGGTCTGGATCTGCCCACAGAGGGCGAGGTTTTATGCGGCGGTGTTTCCACCGCGGAGACCAAGCTTGAAGCTTACCGCAGGGAAAAGGTTGCCGTTATTTATCAGTCCTTCCGCCTTTTCCCTCTTCTCACCGTTGCGGAAAACGTGATGTATCCCATGGAGCTTCGTGGAATGAAGACCCGTGATGCCCGCGCCAAGGCGGCAGAGCTTATCGCAAGAGTGGGGCTGCCCGAAAGCGCCCTTGACCGCTACCCCACCATGCTCTCAGGCGGCGAGCAGCAGCGCGTTGCCATCGCAAGAGCGCTGGGCATGGAAACGGGCATACTTCTTGCTGACGAGCCCACCGGAAATCTGGATACCGCCAACAGCGAGAATATAGCCGCACTCCTCCGCGAGCTTGCCCATAAAGACGGCTACTGCGTCATCATCGTCACCCACGATATGGACCTTGCCTCCAAAGCAGACTGCATTCTGGAGCTCAGCGACGGCGCTGTGAAGGAGTAAGAGCCTATGATACTGAGAAACGGAATTTTATCCACCCTCCGCGGGCGATGGCGAACAGCCCTTTTCACAGCGCTGATCCTCCTCATGGCGCTCTCCCTCACTCTGGGCGCGGGAATGTGGGCATACTGCTCGGCGCAGCTTAAAGCGCTGGACGAGAACTACAGTTCCATAGCCCTTATGGAATACATGGGCGCAGACTATCCCGACGAGAACGCAGCAGATGCCTTTGCCCGTGCAGCCGCAGCCGAGACCGATTCTTCCGCCATCGCGGCCATTGAGGGAGTTGAGCTTTGGGAGAAAACCGACTCCGGCTTCGCCTTTATAGAAGGTTTTCAACGCCAGGGCGAGAGCGCCTACTCAGCCAACGCTGTTATTGAGTTTATTCAGTTCACCGAGCTTTGGACCGGCGGGGAAATTTACATTACAGAAGACGAGCTGCCCGAAACTTTTTACGCCGTGGACAGTATCAACTGGACAGCACGGCTTCACACCCCCGAGTTTGACAGCGGCTTTGTGAATTTCTACGCATCCAGTCGTGGTTACATTTTTCAGCGCGATCCATCCACCGGAGAGACGATCTATCTCGAACCCGAGGATCTGACGGGGGAATATGTACTGGCAGCCGACATGTATGTTGAATATGTCAACGGCAGCGAGCGAGTCCGCGTGCCTTTCACAAAGTTTGAAACCAGCCATTTTTATGACAGCCTCTCGGGACTTTATGGCTATGAGGGGCAGGTGCTTCAGGGCTGGAGCGCCATCACAAACAACATTCTTTATGCCCGCGATATTAACGGCGCAAAAGCAGTTATAATCGACAGTAACGGTCACGACTTCACTCCCGAAAGGGGTCGCCGCTACACTATCCACGGTCAGTTTGTCACAAGCAACTCCGCCCATATTCGTTTTGCAATAACGGATTTTTATGAGGGCTGCGAAACTGAGCCCTGGCAGGACACCCGTGATAGTGAGGCTGCCCCTATTTTCCATGAGTACGCAAACTACTATGCCCGCGCAAACAACTATGCCACCGTTGAAGCTTCCGCAGACATTGCCTCTCTGGAGGCTTTTCAGCAGAATATTTTCCGTCTTGAGCAGGGGCGCTTCCCCGCAGCAGGAGAAAAAGGCGTCTGCCTTGTCAGCGGCGACATTGCCCGCCAGATGGAACTCAGCCTCGGTGACAAAATAAATATCAACTATTTTACATCCTCCCCCGACGACCGCTTTGATGTCCGCGAAAACGGAAGAAGCGCCGCCCTCGAAGTCGTGGGAATTTCCACAATGCCCGAAAATTATTACGGCTATGTCTGGGTCAGCGATGGGGAGGGCGATTTTGGCAGCGAACATTACGGCTACCGCATAGGACGCGCTCTTTTGGACAACGCTTCCGCCCGTCAGGCTGCGGAAGCTATGCAGGCACTTTCTCCCGAAGGTGTCCGCGTGACCCTTTTCGACCAGGGCTACTCCTCTGTAGCCCAGCCTCTTGAGACCATGCGCAGCACCGCCCTCGCCGTCACCTTCGCTTCTGCCTGCGGTGCGCTTGCAGTAATTTTCCTCTTCGCCTATCTTTTCGTAGGCAGGCAGAAGGAAACCGTCAATGTTCTCTTTTCTCTCGGCACTCCCAAGGGTAAAATCAGCCTTTGGCTTCTCTCGGGCGCTGTGCTGATTTCAGGAGCAGCAGCCCTTATAGGCGCGGCTTTGGGAGCAGCAGTGCTGAAAAAGATAATCGCCATTGCCTTCTCCGCCGCTAAAGAGCTATATGCGGTGGACGGGCGCTACAGCGAAGCCGCTGTGGGCGTGGTCCGCGAGGCGCTGCCTCTCGGCGAAACACCCCTTTGGCCCGCCATAGCAGCATTTGCATTCATATTCATTCTCAGCCTTCTGCTTTGCCGCATCTTCCTTGGTATCGCCCGAAAGCAGACCGCTCCCAAAAAGGGTAAGCTCTTCGTCCGCGTGCCCAAGGGCGGCACATCCCTTGCGGGAAAGGGCGCTTTCCGTTTCGCCCTTCTCAGCGCCCGCCGCGGGGGCTGGCGCAGCGGAGTTGTACCCGCAGCGGCCCTTGTCCTCAGCATTTTCCTTGGCATACTTGCCAATGCTTCGGGACTTTGGAGTCAGCAGATGGATGCCCTTTACCGTGACACGGAAATTTCGGGACGCGCCGTCAGCACCAACGGCAGACGCAGCACAGAGCTTGTCATCTCCCCCGAAAATGCCCGCACTCTTTGGAAAAGCGGCATGCTTGAAGATATAAGTGTATCCATAGGATTTAACTATTGGTTCGGAATTGATATGCCCGACTTTGGCACAGGTTCTTTCGCGGAGGATGCCCGCGACGGCTGGATAAGCCGTCAGCCCGAGCTTGTGGCGCTGAACGGTCTTGATGCCGCCGGAGAATTCATTTACGGCAGCGCTCCCGATGTCAGTTGGCTTCCCGGCTGGGACGAGAGTTTCCTCTCCGACCCCGAAGCCTGCGCAAGCGTGCTTGAAACCATGTCCTTCTACCGCTACCCCACTCTTCTGGCCGCCGAGAAGGAAGCAGATCCCGTTCCCTGTCTTATGCCCCAAAGCCTGATGGAGCGCTTCGGACTTGCTCTCGGAGACAGCATTCAGGTGAATTTCCGTTACCTTGTGAACAGCGAAAAGTTCGAAAGCTTCCGCGATCTTTATATTGTCGGCTCCTTCCCCCAGACGGGCAGTGACGCCAATATTTACGCTCCTCTCACCCTCTGGTGCGATGAAGGCTGGATAAGCGGGGAAAAGGATCTTCTCGCCGATGGGGAACGCGTTGAGCTTCGCTTCAACACCACGGAAGACAGAGATAAATATTTCTTCTTTAACTCCCGCTTCTCCACCTGTGTCTTCACCATGGAAAGTGCCGCCGAGCTGGATGTGCTCAGAGATTATCTCAGCAGCAAGAGCTTCTCCCGAGTTGACGGTCTGCGCTCCAATCGCACAACCGTCCTCCTCTTCGACCGCTCCTTCGTGGAAACCGTTGGCGGTCTGGGAAGATACATTTCCTTCTCTCAGCTGCTGTTCCCCGTGCTCTTCGCCCTTATGGCTGTCCTTGGCTTTATAATAAGCTGGCTGATGGTCAACACAAGACGAATGGAGTTTGCCATTTTGCGCGGTTTGGGCGCAAGCAGAGCTCGCGTGTTTATGAGCTTCTTCCTTGAGCAGCTAATGCTGTGTCTCATAGGCTGCGTGTTGGGAAGTCTGCTGCTTCTCGCCTTCACGGGCTCACCGGCCTGGTGGTGGGCAGTTGCCCTCTTCGCCCTTTGCTATCTTCTGGGCGCGGCAGCATCCGTCCTCGCCGTTGGCAGAACCCATCTCATGAGTCTGCTCAGCGAAAGGGAATAAAACAAGAAAAAAGGCAAGTCTTAAAAAGACTTGCCTTTTTTGGCACTCCCGGCGGGATTCGAACCCACGACCTTCCGCTTAGGAGGCGGACGCTCTATCCTGCTGAGCTACGGAAGCTTATTCAGCCTTGCCATTTTACCTTATAGGTATTGAAAAGGCAAGGCATTTTTTGTCACACTCGGCGGAGGACGCAGACGGCAAAATCCGCCTCTGTCTCCAAACAATCAAGGCTCAGGAGCTTTTCCTGATCACTTTTTCCCGTCTTATAATAATAAGGTGTCATCATAAAGAGGTTCTGGATATCCTCGCTGCTTTCAAGGCATATCATTTTCCGAAGCTCACTTCGGCAGAGCATCTCAAAGCCTTCGGGAGCATACTCAGCGCTGCCGTTGAGATAGGGCTCATCGTAAACCGCCTTTTTAAGTCCGAAGAGATGGGTCTCCAGGGGCATTGCCTTTATTATAATACCGCCCTTTTTCAGCACACGGCGAAATTCCCCGTCATCGTGGGGCGCAAACACATTCAGCAAAAGGTCGCATTTTTCATCGGCAACAGGCAGGGCATTGATGCTCGCAACGGCGAGGGAAAGGCTTTTATCTCTTTTGCCCGCGGCGGCAAGGGCTTCCTTGGAAATATCCACGCCCAGAGCGGAACAGCCTTTGCCCGCACTCTCCAGAGCTTCCTTCACGGCGGAGGTATACCATCCCTCGCCGCAGCCGGCATCCAGAAACTCCACGTTCTCTCCGCAGTACTCCACCGCAAGGCGGCAGATTTCATCACGGAGGAAAAGATAGTAGCCCTTTTCCAGAAAGTCTCTGCGGGCGCGCACCATAAGCTTATCATCACCGTGGCGCTTTGCGGAGGAACGGTTGCTCATAAGCAGATTAACATAGTTTTGTTTTGCCACATCATAGCTGTGTCCCTTTTCACAGCGCAGCGTTCTCTCATTTTGGGAAAGAATGCCGCCACACACGGGGCATTTAAGTTCAGGCATATCACACCACCTGGAAAATATAGAATTTCAGATAATCCGTCTCGGGAACATTCCACAAAATGGGATGGTCAGGTCCCTGCTGACGGGCCTCGATCTGGCGCAGGCTCACCTCCGCGTCAGCGGCGGCATCATGGAGCATTTTCCGAAACAGCTCATCTGTCATAAAATGAGAGCAGGAGCAGGTTGCAAGATAGCCTCCGCGGGGCAGAAGCTTCATTGCCTTAAGGTTTATCTCCTTATAGCCGCGAATTGCGTTTTTCACCGTGGCGGCAGATTTAGTGAAGGCGGGAGGGTCGAGGATTATCATATCATAACGCCCCTTCTCGCCCTTATTGGCCATATCGGTGAGAAGCTCAAAAACATCGGCGCAGACATAGTCAATCTTATCTTCAAGGCCGTTGCGGCAGGCATTTTCACAGGCAAGGGCGATGGCATCGGCGGAGATATCCACGCTGACAACCTTTTCCGCGCCGCCCATAGCGGCATTGAGACCAAAGGAGCCTGTGTGGGTGAAGCAGTCCAGCACCTTTTTGCCCTTGGCTATCTTAGCGGCGGCAAGGCGGTTATATTTCTGGTCGAGGAAAAAGCCCGTCTTCTGTCCGTTTATATAGTCCACATCATAGCGGATACCGTTTTCGCAAATTTCCGTATGTCCGTCAAGCTCCGTCTCCAGATCTTCCCAAGCATAAAAGCACTTGCCCTGAGGGAGACCTTCCTTGCTTCTTATGGCAACATCGTTGCGCTCATATATGCAGCGGATATCCTCGCCCATCTCCCGGAGAACTTTCACCATGGCGGGGAAGATGATATCCTTCAGCCTTTCTATGCCAAGACTCAGGGTCTGGGTAACCAGCACGGTGCCGAAACGGTCAACGGTGAGACCGGGAAACTGGTCGGCCTCGCCAAAGATAAGGCGGCAGTTATCAAAGTCCGCGCCCATAACGGTGCGGCGGTATTCAAATGCATAGCGCACGCGCCGCTCCCAAAAAGCGGCGTCAAAACGGTCGTTTGCATTGCGTGAGATAAGGCGCACTCTTATCTTGGAATTATCGTTTATAAAGCCCGAGCCAAGATAGCGCTCCTTGGAGGAATATACATCCGCAATGTCGCCGTTTTCATAGCTGCCGCTCAGGGCAGTTATCTCATCGGCAAACACCCAGGGGTGTCCGCCGCGCAGGGCGCGCTCGCCCTTGGGAGTTATATTCACCTTTATATAGGGTCTGTCTGCCATTATTTTCCCCTCCGAAATTGCGATTTGCTTTATTGCTGAACATTATATCCCTTTTCCCCCATTGTGACAACAGACATTTGCGCAGTCATTTATGCAAGAAATTCTTTCATTCTTTAATGCGTTCAACTGTTTTTGCATTAAATATTGCATTTTTGCGCACAACCCCCATGAAAATGCCGTTAATTTGAAATTTAACATTGTAAAAAATGCATTTTCTCTTTACAAAGCTGCAAGCCTGTGCTATCATAAATTCACATTAATTAGGAACTGGAGTGTTTTTAATGAAAGAAAAAAAGAAACTTAGTCTTCCTGCATGGATATTTATCGGCATGTTCGCCGGTATTCTCGTTGGTCTTTGCTCCCTGAAGAACCCTGACTTCACCGCCACTTGGATCAAGCCC
>JAZUAQ010000021.1:0-5925 GCA_045638085.1 Oscillospiraceae bacterium | reverse complement strand
CCATTGCAAGGAAGAATCCAAGGCCGGAGCCAAGGGAGTTGAACATTGCCTGAACAAAGTTGTATTCAGCAAGTCGGATCGTAGCCATGTCGTTCTGTGAGCCAAGGAGTTGTCCCTCTCTATTGTCTTCCTAAGCCCGCTTGGCCTCCGACTTCCATTGCAAGGAAGAATCCAAGGCCGGAGCCAAGGGAGTTGAACATTGCCTGAACAAAGTTGTATTCAGCGGTGATATTGCTGATGCAGACACCGAGAACTGCGCAGTTGGTGGTGATGAGGGGAAGATAAACACCCAGAGACTTGTGGAGACCGGGGATATACTTCTTCAGAACGATTTCAACCAGCTGAACAAGAGCTGCAATGACAAGGATGAAAACGATGGTCTGCATATATGCAAGGCCGTTGGGGTTGAGCACATAAATCTGAATGGGCCAGGTAACTGCAGTTGCAAGCAGCATAACGAAGATAACTGCGATGGACATACCGGTTGCCTGATCCAGCTTCTTGGAAACGCCGAGGAAGGGGCAAATACCAAGGAACTGAGAGAGAACATAGTTATTAACCAGAGCAGCAGTCAGGATTATTGCAATAATTTCTTTCATTCAGCAACAACCTCCTTCTTCTCTTCCTTGCAGCCGGCGCAGCTGAGCTTGCCGCAAATGCCTGCAGTGGGGCAGTTTTCGCAGCCGAACTCGGTCTTCTTGGGCTTATTGGTGAAGAACTTGTTAACAACGGCGATCAGGATACCGAATATGGCGAAGCCGCCGGGTGCCATGGTCATAATGCCAATGGTGTTGTCGCAGAGAACGGGAATTTCAAATCCCATCCAGCTGCCTGCGCCGAAGATCTCACGGATGGAGGCCATGACGAAGAGGGTAAGGGTGAAGCCGATACCCATGCCGATAGCGTCCAGAGCGGAGTCAACAACAGTGTTCTTATTTGCAAACATCTCGGCGCGGCCGAGGATGATGCAGTTAACAACAATAAGGGGAAGGAACAGACCCAGAGACTCATAAATGCTGTATGCGAATGCATTGAGAACCATCTGAACAATGGTAACTGCGGCAGCTATGAGGACTATGTAGCAGGGAATGCGAACCTTATCGGGAATGATCTTTCTCAGAAGAGAAATTGCGATATTGGAGAAAAGCAGAACTGCGGTTGCAGCAGCGCCCATGCCGAATGCGTTGACGGTCTGGGTGGTAACTGCAAGAGTGGGGCAAGTACCAAGGACAAGTACGAGAACAGGGTTTTCCTTGATAATGCCGTTAAGCAGAATAGAAAGCTTATTGGTTTTAGCCATTATTTCCCGTACCTCCTTTACTTAGTGATGGATTCATATGCGGCAAAAGCGTCTGCAATCGCTCTGACGTATGCGCCGGAAGAAATGGTAGCGCCGGAAATGGTATCAACACCGCTGAGAGAAGCGTCCTTGCCGGGGAACTGGCTGCGGAAGCCATCCTCGGTGACCTTGGTGCCAAGACCGGGGGTCTCGTCATGGGCAAGAGTATTGGTGGAAACAATCTTGCCTTCGGAGTCGATGGAGCAAATAATCTGGAGAGAGCCCTTTGCGCCGTAACCAGTGGTTTCAATCATGAAAACATAGCCGGCGCCGTTGGTTGCCTCATACACCTCAGTGACGGTACTGCCTTCCAGAGCTACATCCAGCTTGGCAAAGCCGTCTGCTTCGGGAAGAGCATCGATACGAGCCTGCTCGGCGCGGGCGATGTCGCCTTCGGTGATGATGGGCTCAGTGATGAAGTTGGTGGCTGCAAGCAGACCGCTCATAACAAGGCAGATGAGCATGAGCACCAGAATGGGCATAACGAAATCAGCTTTTACGGTACTTTTCATGCTTCAACACCTCCCAGAGGTTTCTTTGCAGTCCAATTGCTGATATAAGGAGTGAGGATATTCATCAGCAGGATGGAGAAGGACACGCCTTCGGGATAGTTGCCGAAGAAGCGGATGAGGCAGGTGATAAGTCCGCAGCCTATACCGAAGATCACGCGGCCCCAGGGAGTCTGGGGAGTGGTGACATAGTCGGTAGCCATGAAGATGGCGCCGAGGAACACGCCGCCTGCCAGAATCTCAGCAAGACCGAATACGAAGCCGCCCTTAACAAGAGCGAGAACGAACACGGTGCCGATGAAGGCAACGGGAGTGTGCCAGGTGATAACTCTGCGGCAGAGGAGATATACAAAGCCGATGAGGAGAGCCAGTGCGCTGGTCTCACCCATACTGCCGCCTACGGTACCGATGAAGAGGTTCAGCAGAGAATAGCTGCCGCCGTCTTTGAGAACTGCCAGAGGAGTTGCGGCGGAGACTGCGTCAGCGCCGAAAACGAAGTTGGGAGCTGCCCAGGTGGTCATAGTGCCTGCGAAAGCGATGAGCATAACAACGCGGGCGGTGATTGCGGGGTTGGCGAAGTTATAGCCAATGCCGCCGAAAAGCTGCTTTACAACAACGATAGCCACGAGGGTACCGAAGGCAGCCTGCCAAAGGGGAAGTCCAACGGGAAGGTTCATTGCAAGGATAAGACCGGTAACGGCAGCGGAAAGGTCACCGATGGTGGTCTTGCGCTTGCAAATCTTCTGGAAGGCCCACTCCCAGAACACAGCAGTTCCAACGCAGACGATGGTGAGGAGCAGAGCTCTCCAGCCAAAGATTACGATGGAAGCGACTACTGCGGGAAGAAGTGCGATAAGCACATCGCGCATTATGGTTCTGGTGGAGTCCTTATGGGTAAGATGAGGAGATACAGAAACTATAAGATTAGACATTTGCTGCCTCCTTTTCTGCCTCTGCCTTCTTGGCTGCCTTTTCTGCATCAGCCTTCAGCTTGGCGTTATAATCCCAAAGCATTGCCTTTGCCAGCTTGTTGACCTGAACAAGAGGACGCTTTGCGGGGCATACGAATGCGCAGCAGCCGCATTCCATGCAGAGATTGACCTTGAGCTTCTTCAGCTCGTCGCCCTTTTCCAGCTTATAAGCGGTTTCAATGTGGGCAGGCATCAGGTTCAGGGGGCAGGTATTGATGCATCTGCCGCACTTGATGCAGTCGGTGGTGACGGGAGGACGGGCATCGCGCTCATCGAAGCAGAGGATAGCGCCGGTGTTCTT
The DNA here is from genome assembly GCA_045638085.1 of Oscillospiraceae bacterium. Taxonomy (GTDB): domain Bacteria; phylum Bacillota; class Clostridia; order Oscillospirales; family Oscillospiraceae; genus SIG459. Next base: position 2,805 of record JAZUAQ010000021.1, on the reverse strand, counting down.
GACAACGACTTCATCGTCAGAGGGCACAGAAACACCCATCATAGGTCCGCCGAGGACTATCTTCTTGGGCTCGCACTTATAGCCGCCGGTAAATTCAACAACCTGCTTGACGCTCATGCCGATGGGGGCAATAACGTTCATGGGGTTGGCGATTGCGCTGCCGTCAACGGTGACATACTTTTCAACGAGGGGCATACCGGTCTTGACGTATCTTGCGATACCAACGAGGGTGGAGGGGTTGATGACAACGCAGCCCACATCGATGGGGAGCTTGCCTTCGGGAACAATGCGGCCGGTGGTGTTATGAATCATAACCTTCTCGCCGCCCTGGGGATAAAGTGCGGGAAGAGCGCGGACATCAACATAGTCCAGACCCTTGCACAGTTCCTTCATGTTCTTGATGCACTTGGGCTTGTTATCCTCGATGCCGATGATGATCTTCTTGGGATCAAAATACTTTTCGAGAAGCTCAATGCCTTCAACAAGGAGTTCTGCGTCATCCAGCATGGTGCGGGTATCGGCAGTGATGTAAGGCTCGCATTCTGCGCCATTGATGCAGATATACTCAACCTTTTCGGGAGCAACATTCAGCTTGACGGAGGTGGGAAAACCTGCGCCGCCGAGACCGACAACACCGCTTGCGCGGATGGCATCGATAAAGCTGGGAAGATCGCTGAGGGTGGGTGCCTCAATTCCTTCATAGACAGCCTGCTCGCCGTCAGCCTCGATAACGATGGCCTGGCAGCTGGCGCCGTGGAACAAAAGGACTTCATCGAGTTTCTTGACCTTGCCGGATACGCCCGCATAAACGGGTGCGGAGACAAAGCCACCGGGTTCTGCAATCAGCTGACCAACTTTCACCAGATCGTTAACCTTCACAACGGCCTTTGCGGGGGCACCGATGTTCATGGAAACGGGAATGGTGATCATTGTGCCTGCAGTTACAGGGATACGCTGTGGAGCGCATTCTGCAGTGTTTTTTCTGTGCGGTACGTGAGCACCGTGCAGCAGTTTGATTGACACTCTGCTTCCTCCTTCGATTATAATCAACTTTAATTTTTTGCTGTGAAAATGGGACTTGCAAAAACGAACAGAGTATATAAAATACAAAGTAGATTATATCAACAAAATTCGTCAAACGCAAGGAGCAAACTATGCTGCGCGCTATAAAAAAACTTTATTTACCGTTAATATTTTCCTTATCGCTTTTGTTAATTTTTTCATTATCTGCCTGCGCTTCCATTAACTTGCAAAGCGCTGAAAAATATACAAAAACCGGCTTTTATCTGGACACTGTTGTCTCTCTCACCGTCTATTCCGAGACCGACGCAGCCCAGCTCGACGAGTGCCTTGCCCTCTGCGAAGAATATGAAAAAATCTTCTCCCGCACCGATCCCGAAAGCGAGCTTTTTAAGCTCAACAGCGAAGGCAGCGCGGAAGTTTCTCCTGAGCTTTTTGCGCTTATTGAAACCGCTCTTGATTACTGTGCAATAAGCGGCGGACGCTTTGATATAACCATGGGTGCCGTCAGCGATATGTACGCTTTTTCCTCCGATGCCCCCGCTCTCCCCTCCGACGAAGACATTGCCGATGCGCTGATGCATACAGGTTACGAAAAAATCAGTCTTGAAGGCAGCCGCGTCACTTTGGCTGATGCTGAAGCGGTTATTGACCTCGGTGCCATCGCAAAGGGCTATATTGCCGATGCCCTTGCGGATTTTCTCCGCTCAAGGGGCGTTGAAAGCGCCATAATCGATTTGGGCGGCAACATTCTCTGCCTCGGCACAAAGCCCGACGGCAGCGATTTCAAAATAGGCATACAGTATCCCTACCGCGATTCAAATCAGGTTATAGACACCATTTCCGTCTCTGATATGAGCGTTGTTACAAGCGGCGTTTATCAGCGCTGGTTTGAGCAAGACGGCGAAACTTATCACCATATCCTTGACCCAAAAACGGGACGAAGCCTCAATAACGGTCTCATCTCCGTCAGCATCATAAGCGCAAAAAGCACCGATTGCGACGCATTGAGCACCACCGCCTTTGCCTTGGGTCTTGAGGAAGGTATGGCTCTTATCAATTCCCTTCCCGACACATGGGCTGTTTTCATCACCGAGGATATGGATCTTCATTATTCTGACGGCTTTGAAGAGCGCTTCGAAAAATAATTTTTTCTTGCGCCCAAACAAAAAATATAGTAAAATAAACTTGGAAATAAACCTCTGACGCCAAAATTTTATTGCGGCGAAAGATCTGATTCCTCCATAAAAGCCGCTGTGGGCGAGATGCGTTCTCTTTCACGGCCGCTGCATACATACTGTTAACTATGGGGTAACTGCATCTTTCGGCTGCAGTTGCCCTTTTTGCGTCTATGAAAGGAGAATAAAGTGGAAACAAGAGTCGCACTTATAGGTATCATCGTGGAAAACGGCGATGCTGTTGAAAAGATAAACGCAATACTCCACGAAAACGCAAACTATATTCTGGGAAGAATGGGCATCCCCTACAGGGAAAGAAAGGTTAACATAATATCTATAGCCATCGATGCCCCTCAGGATGTTATAAGCAGCATTTCAGGAAAAATAGGCCGTCTCCCCGGCGTAAGCACCAAGACCGCCTATTCCGCCATTTGACAGAAAGGAATTTAACATGAAAAAAATTATTTCCCTTTTTCTTACCCTCGTACTTCTCTTCGCCCTCTGCGCCTGCGGAGCAGCTCAGAGCGATGTCCCCCCCCCCCCCCCCCCCCCCCCCCCCCCCCCCCCCCCCCCCCCCCCCCCCCCCCCCCCCCCCCCCCCCCCCCCC
>JAZUAQ010000020.1:0-2533 GCA_045638085.1 Oscillospiraceae bacterium | reverse complement strand
AGTCAATGTCGATATTTATATTGTCAATGGCAAGTTTTTCGAATGGAGTGCCCCTGCTATAGATATGGGACAGCCCCTCCGTACGGATAACAGGCATATTACTTGTCCTTCTTGAAAAATTCTGCTATTGCGTCTGCGCATTCCTCGATGCTGAGAGCCTCAAGAGGCAGTTCCCAGCCTGCGGCACGCAGACCGTAGATGAGTTCTGTGGTCTCGGGTACTGCAAGACCCTCAGCGCACATGGTTTCAACCTGAGTGAAAACCTCTTTGGGCTTTCCGTCGGCGACTATCCTTCCGCCGCTCATAACGATAAGTCTGTCGGCACCTATGCATTCGTCCATATGGTGGGTTATGAGTATAACCGTCATACCCTTCTTGCTGCGAAGGCGCTCTATGGCGGCAAGGACCTCTCTTCGTCCTATGGGGTCAAGCATGGCAGTGGGCTCATCCAGCACTATGCACTCGGGCTCCATTGCAAGAACGCCCGCGATTGCAACGCGCTGTTTCTGTCCGCCGCTGAGGCGATGGGGTGCGTGGAGGCGGTAGTCATACATACCCACGCTTTTCAGCGCCTCATCAACGCGCCGTCTTATTTCCTCGCTGGGCACTCCCAGATTTTCGGGAGCAAAGGCAACATCGTCCTCAACAACGCTGGCAACTATCTGGTTGTCGGGATTCTGAAAAACCATACCCACGCTGCGGCGTATGTCTATGGTATGTTCCTCAAGGGAGGTATCCATTCCCTTCACATACACCTTTCCCTCTGTGGGGAGCAAAATTGCGTTGAGATGCTTGGCAAGGGTGCTCTTTCCGCTGCCGTTATGGCCCAGAATGGCCACGAAGGAGCCTCTCTCAATTTCAAGAGAAAGATCCTTTATGGCAGGGTAAGAGTCATCGCCGTAGGCAAATGTTAAATTTTCTATCTTGATGATGGAATCCATTTACTTATCTTTCCCAGCGGCAGCTTGCCCCGCAAGGCAGCGCAAGACCGGTGTCCGTAACTCTCAGACCCAGCTCCTGGCTCTCGCTGTGACCGCCGAATTTTTTGGTGAAGATGCTGTCGGCAATATAGCCGATGGTGGATGCGCTGAGACCGGTGGTGTAGGAGTTGATGATGACGAAAAGAGGATCGTCGCTGAGAACGCGGCTTGTAAGCTCAACGAAATCCCAGATGTTGTCCTCAAGTCTCCAAACCTCACCGCCGGGACCTCTGCCATAGGAGGGAGGATCCATAATAATGGCATCATAGCGTCTGCCGCGGCGTATTTCGCGCTCGACAAATTTGGCGCAGTCATCCACTATCCAGCGGATGGGAGCCTCACGGACACCGCTTGCCTCGGCATTTTCCTTGCCCCAGGCCACCATGCCCTTTGCGGCATCCACGTGGCATACGCTTGCTCCCGCCTTTGCGGCGGCAACAGTGGCGGCTCCGGTGTAGCCAAAGAGGTTAAGGACGCTGACGGGTCTGCCCGCACCGCGGATTTTCTCCATGATATAATCCCAGTTGCTGGCCTGTTCGGGGAAAAGACCGGTGTGCTTGAAGTTCATGGGCTTTACGTTGAAGGTCAGTTCGCCGTAATTGATTTTCCAGGACTCGGGCACAGAGGATTTATCCCAATGTCCGCCGCCGGTGCTTGAGCGGCTGTAGCGGGCGGAGGGCTTGCGCCAAAGGGGGTTATCGCGGGGGGTCTGCCATATTGCCTGAGGGTCGGGGCGAATGAGAATCTGATTTCCCCAACGCTCCAGCTTTTCTCCGCGGGAACAGTCTATAAGTTCAAAATCCTGCCATTTATCAGCTATCCACATAAGCATTATCTCCAGTTTGTTACAATAATGTATATTAAAACACCATATTATATCACGCCATATTTCAAAGGTCAATTGCAGGGGGAAGAAAAAGCGCGCTATCCCCTTTAAAGCCTTCCCCTCAAGGGGAAGGTGGCTGCCGAAGGCAGACGGATGAGGTGTCAAAGCCTCCCCTACGAGGGGAGGTGGGGCGGCACACGCCGGGACGGAGAGGTTTTAAAGCCTCCCTTGTGTAAAGGGAGGTGCCCCGCAGGGGCGGAGGGATTGTCTCCGACGGCCACATTCTTTTTGCGCCTGCAAAAAGAATGTGGAAAGAAAAACAGGCCAAAGAGGGGGCGAGGAAACCCCCCTCTTTGGAAACACCCCTCGGTGCGTAGATAGAAACGGCATCGTGCCACATAATAAGAGCCGAAACCTTAGTGTGCGTGCCTCGTTTTCCGCTCAGGACGCTGCTGCCTTTTGGCGCCTGTTCGGCGCCACCGGCATTTCACCTCGTTCTGTTTCCATGCCCTCGTACCACCGCGACGCCTCGGCGGTCCTTTAAAGCCTTCCCCTTGAGGGGAAGGTGGCTGCCGCAAAGCAGACGGATGAGGTGTACTGGGCGATGGCTGATAAAATAAAACACCCCATCAGCCAGCCCCGCTGACAGCTTCCCCTCAAGGGGAAGCCCTTAAAAAGTGCCCCGTGCAAAAATACCCGCTCCATTTATCGGAGCGGGTATTCCCTT
>JAZUAQ010000019.1:0-18292 GCA_045638085.1 Oscillospiraceae bacterium | reverse complement strand
AAATGGCCACCTGCCTGAGCCAGCTTTACCATGAGCATAAGCGGGGAATCTCCTCCGGCTACGCCAAGTTCGAGACCTTCCCCATATGGAACCTGCCCCTCACCCACCCCGTGAATCTGGCCTATGAAGCCGCCACCGCCGACCTTGACGGTGTCAACATGATTGACCCCTATCATCTGGAAGCCTACGGCGAGATGACTGTCAACTATAACCGCGACGTGGAGGTCTTCCCCGTTCTCAACGCCATTCTGGAGCGCATCTGGGGAAAGAGCCCCTATAAGAGCCCCACTGATATGGGCGTCAACATGGTTGGCAACTGCATCTTTGATGACGAAGCCTGCCGCCACGCCAGCAAGCTTGAGATAATCCGCCGTTATTACTCTGCCGCTGTCAGCGTCCGTCAGGGTCTTTCCGACCATAACGAGCTGCGCAAAATCGAGCTTATTATGAATAAGTGCGGCATCACCACCGATTACCGTCCCGTAATCGCCGCCGCCATGGCCCGCGCCGAGGAAACCGAAAATCCCGCAATGGCTCTGGAGCTGCCCGACGGCACCATCGTCACAGGCAAAACCTCCTCCCTGCTGGGCGCCGCCTCCGCCTGCCTTCTCAATGCTCTTAAGGAGCTTGGCAATCTTGAAAAGGAAAGGCTTCTCATTTCTCCCGATATTATTGAGCCTATCCAGCACCTGAAAACCGAGCATATGGGCAACCGCAACCCCCGTCTCCATACCGACGAAATTCTCGTTGCGCTGAGCATTTGCGCCGTCACCGATCCCATGGCAGAACAGGCTATGGATCAGCTTGATAAGCTTCGCGGCTGCGAGGCTCATTCCAGTGTCATTCTCTCCCGCGTGGATGAAAACCTCTTCCAGAAGCTGGGCGTGAATATCACCTTCGAGCCCAGATATCAGGTGAAAAAACTCTTCCACGGCTGATAAAATGATATAATGAAATTGATAAAAAACTTCCGCGTGTTTTCGCGGAAGTTTTTTATTTATCCTTCTGCCATTCTCCTCCGTAGGGCGCGATGACCTCAGCGCGCCATTGCAGAGCACTACGATTTATTCGTAAGGGCGGACCGATGTGTCCGCCCAGCAAAGCCTCCCCTGCGAGGGGAGGAGGCGCGGCGCGAGCTGCGTCGGAGAGGTTTTAAAGCCTTCCCCTTGAGGGGAAGGTGGCTGCCGAAGGCAGACGGATGAGGTGTTTGTTCGGGTCGTTGGGGACGCCGACCCCTACGAGATTGGTTGAAGAACTCCGTAGGGCACGATGACCTCAGCGCGCCGTTACAGAACACAACGATTTGTTTGTAGGGTGCGCCCAGTGGTCGCACCTTTAAAGCCTCCCCTGCGAGGGGAGGTGGCGCGGCGCGAGCCGCGTCGGAGAGGTTTTAAAGCCTTCCCCTTGAGGGGAAGGTGGCTGCCGAAGGCAGACGGATGAGGTGTTTAAGGCCTTTCTCCCCCGTTTCTACACAAAAAACATATATTTTTGCCTCATTTCCTATTGACAAGAATAAAAATAGATGTTAAACTCTTTAGGCTTGCGGGTGTAGTTCAATGGTAGAACACCAGCCTTCCAAGCTGGATACGAGGGTTCGATTCCCTTCACCCGCTCCAGCTTTTTTACTACGAGCCGCAGCAAGAATATGCGCCAGTAGCTCAGCTGGATAGAGCAACTGCCTTCTAAGCAGTAGGCCAGGGGTTCGAGTCCCTTCTGGCGTGCCATTTTTATGGTGGGTATAGCTCAGTTGGTTAGAGCACCGGATTGTGGTTCCGGGTGTCGTGGGTTCGAGTCCCATTACCCACCCCACTGAAAACCGGGATTGGGAAACCTCCCGATCCCGGTTTTACTTTCCCCATACAGGGGTGTAGCCAAGCGGTAAGGCAAGGGACTTTGACTCCCTCATTCGCTGGTTCGAGTCCAGCCATCCCTGCCACTCTTTGGCTAAAAATCGAATATGCCCCAGTAGCTCAGTCGGCAGAGCACCTGCCTTTTAAGCAGGGTGTCCGCGGTTCGAATCCGCGCTGGAGCACCAGTAAACAAACCCCATCGCCTTTCGCGATGGGGTTTGTTTACTGGTGCACGAGATTTTAATTCGAGGCGGACTTCGTCCCCTCGAGCTCCCCACAACATTCCCTCTTGAAAAATGTCGGATATTAGTATAAAATCCCCCTATAAGCCTCTTTAATTAAATCGAATTTCTAAATTGTGACGAGGCATCTGGAGGTAAAAAGATGTTAACAGCAAAACAGAATCTTCTCGAAGTTATGAAGAAAGACGGCAATCCCGACCGTTTTGTTAAGCAGTATGAATTCCTGAACATCCTTGTTCCCGACACCTACTACATGGGCAACTATCCCGTTATCCCCGGCTCTCCCGACGGCGTTGACCAGTACGGCGTTACCTGGTGCCTTCCCATCGGACAGATGGGCGCATTCCCCCGCCACGACGAGGAGCACCGCGTTCTGAAGGACATCACCAAATGGAGAGAGCTTCTCCGTCCCCACTATGTTCCCGAAGATCCCGGCTCCTGGGGCATGCTCAACGGCATCGCCGCACAGACCGACCGCGAGAACCAGTATGTCTGCGGATTCCATGCACAGGGCGTTTTCGAGCGCCTCCACGCTCTCATGGGCATGGAAGACACCTTCGCAAACTTCTATGAAGAGCCCGAAGAGATGCACGCTCTCATCGACTTCATCACCGAGCGCGAGCTGGACTTCGCAAAGACCCTGATCGAAAGATGCCACATCGAGGCAATCTTCCATCATGACGACTGGGGCGCAACCGAGAACTCCTTCCTCTCCCCCGAGATGTTCGAAGAGTTCCTCCTCCCCGCATATAAGAAGATCTATGGCTTCTACAAAGAGCACGGCTGCCTCATCATCCACCACAACGACGGTTACGCAAGAAACCTCGTTCCCTACATGATTGAGATGGGCATCGACATCTGGCAGGGCGTTATCCCCGCCAACGACATCCCCTCCCTCATCGAGGAGTATGCCGGCAAGATCACCTTCATGGGCGAGATCGAGACCCGCGTTCTGGACGTTCCCACCTGGACTCCCGAACTGGTCAAGGCCGAAGTTGAGCGCGCCTGCCGTAAGTGCGGCAAGCACGGCTTCATCCCCTGCCAGACCGCAGGTATGCCCATGACTTGCTTCGTCCCCTACGATATGATCAACGCAGAGATCGACCGTATGAGCAAGGAAATGTTCTAAATAAATTCAAGAGAGACCGCCAAATGCGGTCTCTCTTTTTTAATGCGGGCTGCCATCCCCTCCCCCTTGTCCTCCTCTCCCCTGCATGGTATACTCGTAAAAAACGCAAAGGACATACCCTATGAAAAAATTCACGGTTTTCAGTGGCTTTCTCGGCTCGGGAAAAACAACGACAATGATTGCCCTGACAAAACATTTCAGCTCCCGCCACGGCAAAGCGGCAATGATTTCCAACGACCTCGGCCACGGGGTGAGCCTTGCAGACAACAAGCTGGCCGTCCTTTCAGGGTGCAGCGCTTCGGAAATCACAGGGGAGTGCATCTGCTATGCGAATGAGCTTTTGGCCCAGCGGCTCAGCGCCTATTATGATGATGGCTTCTCTCTTGTCATCTCCGACATCCCCGGCTTCGGCGTGGGCGCAGCGGAGCACGTTTATCACGGTCTGACAGAAAAATTCCCCGACGAGTTTGAGCTTGCCCCCTTCACAGTGCTTGTTGAGCCCAAAACCCTCTCCCTTCTTGAAGCAGGCAGCGCAGGCGCTCTTGAATATATCTATGACAGCCAGCTTAAAGAAGCTGACCTTATCGTTTTGAACAAGTGCGACAGCATGAGCGAGGCGGAAAAGGCCTCCTTCCTTTCTCTTCTTGCGGAGCGCTATCCCCATGCCGACACCGTTGCAATAAGCGCCCTCAAGGGCGAGGGTCTCGAGGAGCTCTCGCAAGCGCTTATAAACAAAAGTGCCTCCATGCGCCTTCCCGATATAAACTATGGCGGCGAGGCATTTATGTCCGCCATGGGCAGGATGAGCGAGCTTTATATCCAGTACCGCGCCGTGGTCTGCTGCGATGATTTTGACGGCACCGCCTATCTCGCGGACTTGGCAGAGCGCATCGCTGAGCTTATCCGCGCTGCAGGTCACGAAATCCCCCATCTGAAGCTTCTAGCTTGGGGAAGTGAGGGCGATTATGCAAAACTTGACCTTATTGGCACCGACCGTAAGATAGAAATAAGCCGCCGCTTCCAAAATCCCGCAAGCGCAATTGCCGTTTTGCTCAACGCAAGCGCCGAATGTCCCGCAGGCATTTTGGAGGATATCGTTTTCGATGCCCTTTACTCTGTTTCCGAAGGATATCAGCTGGAAGTGCAGATTTTTAAAAAAGAAGCCCTCGCCATGGGATAAAAAATACGCAGAGCGCTTTGCTCTGCGTATTTTTGTTTTTTCAATTATTCCTCAACGGTGATGATGTCGGCATTTTCCAGAATGACGGCAACAGCCTTCTTCTGGCGAATCTCGCGACCCATGTTGGCCTTAACATCCTCGCCGAAGAAGCCCTTCACCTGATCAATGGTAAGGCCGTACTGGTCGGCGATAAACTGGAACTCGCGCTCAAAGTCCTCTTCGCCCACTTCGATGCCCTCTGCATCGGCAACGGCATCAAGGGCGGCGCTGACTCTTGCGCCGAACTCAGCCTGGTCGCGCTGTGCATCGCGAAGCTCTTCCATGGTGCGGGCGGTGAACTGGAGATACTGCTCGATGCCCAGACCCTGCTGGCGGAGCTGCTGCTCCATGCCTGCAAGCATGCCGTCGATTTCCTTCTCAATAGCCTCTGCGTCAAGCTCGATATCCTGGCAATTCTGAGCCAGATTGAACATCAGCTCATCGATAACTCTGTTGTATGCCTGCTCCTCGGCGGCAGCGGCCATCTGCTCTTTGAGAGCGGCGCGCATATCTGCGAAGGTGGGGAGACCTGCGATGTTCTGTGCGAACTCATCGTCCATCTCATAGAGGCTCTTTACATGAATTTCATGAATGGTGCACTTGAAAACGGCTTCTTTGCCTGCAAGGTCTGCACTGTGGTAAACCTCGGGGAAGGTTACGCGAACGTCAACCTGATTGCCGATTTCGGCGCCTACAAGCTGCTCCTCAAAGCCGGGAATGAAGGTGCCGGAGCCGAGGGTGAGGCTCTGACGCTCGGCGGTGCCGCCTGCAAACTGCCCGTCGCCAACAAAGCCTGCATAGTCCAGGATGACTTCATCGCCGTCCTGAGCAGCGCGGTCGGTGACAACTTCGGTCTTGGTGTTGGCCTGACGAAGCTTCTCCAGATACTCGGTGACTTCTTCTTCAGTAACGGCGTGAACGCACTTGCTGGCCTTCAGACCGATATATTTCTCTTTTTCCATGGGAATCCTCCTGATTTATATTACCGCCCCACTATACTATAATTTCCTTCCCTTGGCAACAAATAATATTTCTTGCACCGTGGAGGGGGAAAATATATAATATTTGCAAAGAAAGGAGCTGAAACGGCATGTATAACTATGTCAACGAGGAAGTTTTCTTCGCATGGTACGAGGAAAAGACAGGGCTTAAGCCCAACAAAAAGGCTCTTCTGGCCGAGCTTTCCAAACAGTATATGGCTACCCGCAAGGGAGAATTTATCCTCCCTGCCGAAAAGTGCCTCAGCGGCGAGAGCGAGAAGTATAGCTTCAGCTTCGAAAATGTTGGCTGCTGCGGCGCCAGCACCATGTATTTTTATCTTTGACAAAAAACTCCGACAGAGCTTTTTCTGTCGGAGTTATATTTTTATTTTTTCGCTGCGGCGGCGCGTCTGGCCTCTTCGCTGCGGCGTATGCCTGCAGCAACGCATTCATCGTGCTCGGCGGTTTCGGGAGAGGCATAGTGCATAAGCCACTTTGCGCAAAGGTCAACCCATGCGCTCACCGCCATCTTCTTATCGCTGCGGTAAGGTCCGACGCCAGCGGGAACGCCCGTTGCGAAGCCGTGTTCACCGTTTTGGAAAATATGAAGCTCATAGGGAATGCCCTTTTCAGCGAGAACGCATGCCAGTTTCAGGGAATGCACCGCAGGCACAAGGGTGTCGTTGGCGGCATGCACCATGAAAACAGGAGGGGTTTTCTCGCTTACAAAATTATGGGGGCTCAGCTCATCGCACTGTTCGGGAGTGGGGGTGGGAGTGCCGAAAATGGTCTTGTTGCCGCCCATCATGATGGAGTTGCCGGGGAGAGCCTCAGCCATATATTCCTCCTGATAGCGATAGTCAATGAGGGCATAGCCCAAAATGACCGTAAGGGGCTTGAAAACGCTGCTGTCCACGCCAAAATATTCGGCAAGGAAGCTATCGTGCCAATGCACCGCCATATTGGCGCAGAGGTTTGCGCCTGCGGAAAAGCCTGCAATGCTTATGCGATCGGTATCCACATGCCATGCCTTTGCGTTTTCTCGGATTATCAAAATCGCCTTTGCAAGGTCAAGCAACTGGGCAGGATGGCGGGAGTCAATATCTCCGCAGCGGGAGCCAACGGTGTATTCAAGAATAAAGGTCTGGTAGCCTTTGTCCGCAAAGCTGAGGGCGGTTGTATCTCCTTCCAGATCAACGGAGCAGAAAAGGTAGGCTCCGCCGGGGCAGACGATAACGGCAGGAAGATCCTCCACCGGCTCTGTCTGCATAGGCAGGGGGCTGCACTTTCTCAGCATAGTATAAAGCGCCACGTCTTCGCGGCCTTCCCAAAGAGGTATTCTTTCTGTTATCATAATTTTGCCCTCCCTTTTTCTATGGCTTGATTATAGCACATCTCTCCCCCGTCGGGAACAAAAGCTTTTCATTAAGAATGCAAAATTTTTTCCACGTCCTTTCACATTCTCTGTAGAAATGTCGAATTCCCTGTGATATACTGTTATGTAATAGTTTTGTTCCGGAGGCTAACACTTGAAAAACTTTCTCAAGGGAATAGTTGTTGGCATCGGCGGCATTGCCCCGGGTCTCAGCGGCTGTGTCCTTCTCATTATTTTCGGCCTTTATCAGAAAACCCTTGATGCTTTCGGGCATCTTTTCAAGGATATAAAGAAAAACGGCCGTTTCCTCCTTCCCCTTGTTTTGGGAATGGGTGTGGGCGTTTTGCTTTTCAGCAAAATAATCGACTTTTTCATGGGCAACTTCGAGATGCCCACCCGCTTCTGCTTCCTCGGCCTCATCCTCGGCACTGTCCCCATGGTCTGGCAGGAGGTCAGAAAAGAGGGCTGCAAATGGCGCCACTATGTTTATATGGTCCTTGCCGCCGTCTTCGGCTTCTGGCTTTTCCGCGCAAATCCCCAGCTTTTCCCCGAGGTCACCGACCCCAATGTGCTCCAGTCTATCCTTCTTGGTGTCGCAGTGGGCCTCACCGCAGTTATCCCCGGCTTTGACCCCACAGTTGTCCTCACCACCCTCGGCATTTACCGCATGTATGTCTCCGCGCTGGCGGATTTCGATGTTTCCATACTGGCGCCCATGCTTATCGGTCTTGCTCTGAGCCTTGTGGCCATCTCCCGCTTTATGACATTCCTTTTCAAGCGCTTTTATACCGCAACCTACTCCGTCATCTTTGGCATCTTCATTTCAATGATACCCAATATGCTTAACAAAAGTTGCGTTTTGGGCTTCAACTGGGCATCCGCCATCTCCATCATTCTGCTTATTGCAGGCTTTATTGTGTCTTATATTTTAGGGAAGAAGAGATAGATTAATGAAAAAATTCATCGGTTTTTATGACTACACCGTCATCCTCACCTACCTGAGCCTCGTTTCCGCCGTGCTTGGAATAAGCTTTGCCTCCCACGGCCATTTCACCGCCGCAATCCTCTGTCTGCTGGGCTCCGGTGTTTGCGATGCTTTTGACGGCATAGTAGCCCGCACCAAGAAAAACCGCAGCGAGGACGAAAAGAACTTCGGCATTCAGCTGGATTCCCTCTGCGATGTTGTCAGTTTCGGCGTTTTCCCCGCCTTTCTGTGCTACTGCATGGGCGTAAACGGAGTTTTCGGTTATATCTGCGTCTGCATTTTTGCTCTCTGCGCTCTTATCCGTCTGGCATTTTTCAATGTTCTTGAAGCCAAGCGCCAGAAGGTTGAGGAAGGCATCAACAAGTTTTACCGCGGTCTCCCCGTAACTGCAATCTCCATTATTTTCCCCGTGATATATCTTTTCCACGGCCTCTTCAGCGCCGCCGTCTTCGCGGGCATCCTCCACGGCATGCTCCTTGTTGTGGCATTTTTGTTCATCCTTGACTTCCGCGTGAAGAAAATCGACATCCGCAAGATCTTCGTAAGATAAGTAAAAAGCCGTCTCCATTTGGGAGACGGCTTTTTTGTCTGTATCCTTTATTGAGCATCCTCGGAATTGTTCTTTTCCGGCATCAAGTAGCTTATCGGGTTTTGCGCTGTTTGATTCACCTTCAGATTATCTATGGTCTTATTCAGATAAAACTGCCCCTCATCGTCAAGAGCGCGATAGTCCCAACAAGTAAAATACACTCTGTTTTTAATCTTGTCATAATCTTCCGGCTTTAAAATATTCTTTTGAGGAATGTCCACCATTTCATGCCCGTAATGCCACTCGTCCGGCTTGTAAACAGCAACTATCAAGCCGTTATACACACCAAAAACATAGCGTACCTTTCTTGCCTCAATGGATTTCAACGATGCAGCCCAATAGCCTCTTACGGTGTCATACAGCTCCGCCTCGCACATGTCTCTGCGATAAAGCTTATTGATTTTAATAACAAGTATGCTGTGCTTTATATCTTCCTTTTGCAAAGGTATCGCACCGTGCATCAGTTCAAAATCCTCTACAGCAAGCGCCTCATGGGTATGGTGTCCCGCAACCGCATTGCTCAGCTGAATAGTTTCCGTATAATTCAGCAGATTTATAAGCGCAGCTTCAGCTGCAAAAGCTTCGCTTTCACTCAGGCCCCAATTGACGATTACTCGCCTTACCGAATGATTGCTGCTTTCTATTTCGCGGATGATTTTCAGCTTCTGTTTTTCAGATTGGAGCAGTTTCCCGCTTTCAGTCTCGTGAGAAAAGACTCTGTTTCCTGTTCCTTTGCCAATATAAAAGACTTTACCATTTCTGGGGTCTATCAAAGAATATACGTAAAATCCGTTTAGCGCCTCGATAGCTTTCTCAGAGAAACTGCGTATGTGTTTCGTCTTGTTTCCCATAAGGCAGTCGATTATGCGCTCAATTATCGGTCTCACCTGCCCGTGTGCAATCCTCCTTTCAAAACTGCCGTTATCGAAATAGTCTTCTCTTAGCAGCATTGTTATCAGGGCACAGCTCAAATCATAGTCTGCGCCTTCCAAGCGGAGCAGTTCATCATCGCTGTTTATCGGCGCGGTGCTCATATATTTGCAGTAGTCGCTCTTTAGTATGCCGCATTTGTCCAAAACCTCGTAAAAATGGTGGACTTCCGAAACTTCTTCGCTGCACAGCCCTTTGAGCAATAATATTTTCTCTTCGTGCTCCACTTTGCACCTCTCCCCTGTTCAGTTCGCATCCGTGATTTTATATCTGCTCAAATTATACCTCGACCGGGCGCTTAAATCAATCCTCAGGCAGGCTTTACTCCCGCCGCGAACTGGGTTATAATACTCTCGAAAGCGAGGCTTCAGCTATGCACAAAATTTTATTCGTATGCCATGGCAATATCTGCAGAAGTCCCATGGCGGAATTTATAATGAAGGATATGGTGAAGAAGGCGGGGATTTCCGAAGAATTCGAGATTGCCTCCGCCGCGGTAAGCACCGAGGAAATAGGCAACAGCGTTTATCCGCCCGCCCGCCGCAAACTGGCCGAGCACGGCATAAGCTGCGCCGGCAAAACCGCAAGGCAGATGAGCGCTAGAGACTACCGCTATTATGATCTTCTCATCTGCATGGACGGCAGCAACCTGCGCCGGATGCAGCGCATATGCGGCGGCGACAGCCAGAGCAAAATGCATCTGCTTATGGATTTCACATCCCGCCCCGGAGATGTTGCCGACCCTTGGTACACCGGAGATTTTCAGGAAACATGGGACGATGTTTCCGAAGGCTGCAGCGGCCTGCTGCGCCATTTGGGCTATTAACAAAAGCACCCTGCGCCAATATGTGGCGCAGGGTGTTTTTTTATACTCCGTAGAATATCCAGATGTAAATATATGCCGGGATTATGGCCGCCAGAGTGAAGGGGATGCCGATGCGCATAAAGTCGCCGTTTTTCACCTCATAGCCCTCCTTGCGGAGAATGCCGATGCCGGTGATGTTGGCGCTTGCACCCACGGGGGTCAGGTTGCCGCCCAAGGTTGCGCCGGAGAGAAGTCCGAAGTACAAAACGGTGGGGTCAACGCCGAGGGCTGCAGCTATGCCCTGCACCACGGGCAGCATGGTTGCAACATAGGGAATATTGTCTATGAAGGCAGAGATGATAACGCTGGCCCAAACAATGATGGTATAGATAAGGAAGAGGTTTCCTCCGCCAACCTTGGTGAAGAGCTGTGCGACCGCCTCCACAACGCCCATTTCGGATATGCCGCCAACAACGATGAAGAGACCGAAGAGCAGCAGCACGGTCTGGTAATCAATTTCCTTTATGGGAGAGATGAAACCCTTAAAACTCTTTTTGCGGATTGCGTTATACACAGCACCCACCAGCATAAGTGCGGTGCAGATAATACCATTGGTGAGAGCGGGGCGAGAGGGGAAGAGGGAAGCCACAATGAGCAGCACAACGGTTGCAAGCAGCACAACGGTAGGGACATAGTCCTCAACAACGGTTCTCTTGCCCGCCTCAACGGGGGCTGTTTCCTTGCGGAAGAGAATGAGCAGGATGATTGCGGAGATAACCGCGCCAAGCTCAACGGCGAAGAAAATACTGGGCTTGCCCTGATACACGAAGAAGTCATTGAAGCTCATGTTGGCGTAGCCGCCCAGAAGGATGCTGGTGGTGTCGCCCACCAGAGTTGCTGCGCCCTGCAGGTTTGAGGACACCGCGATGGAGATAATCATGGGCACGGGGTTGAGATTCAGTCTCTTTGCCATAGCCATAGCAATAGGAGCTATCATAAGCACGGTTGCCACATTGTCAATGAAGGCAGACACAATGCCGGCGAAAAGGGAGAGAATTACGATTGCCCACTTAACATTGCTGACCCGCTCCACAATGATATCAGAGAGCAGGAAGGGCATTTTGGACTCGATTACAAGGGCAACGGTACCCATAGTGCCGGCAATCATAAGCAGCACATTGAAGTCGATATACTCCATCAGTTTGCCAAAGGGCATCATACCGCTGACAACAAATATCGCGGCGGAAACAAGGGCGATAACAGGTCTCCACTTCTGGAAAGTCAGCATAAGAATATAAGTGAGCGCAAAAAGTAATATTGCAAAGAGCATAGCCGTCCTCCAAAATATTTATATTAAAATTAGACTATATTTTATTCACTGCCGCAAGTTAAGCATTACTCAAAAACCGTTAATAAACCGTTAAGTTTATTCCTCTTGAAAAGAATGACGAAGCGGTTATAATGAAATCAAAGAACTTCTTTACTCAGGAGGCCGCCATGCCCGAATTCAAGGTTAAAAGTGAATACTCTCCCTCCGGCGATCAGCCCGAAGCTATCGCTGCCCTTGCCGACGGCATAAAGAGTGGTCTCAAAGAGCAGGTGCTTTTGGGCGTAACGGGTTCCGGCAAAACCTACACCATGGCAAAGGTTATTGAGGCTGTCCAGCGCCCCACTCTGGTACTGGCTCACAACAAGACCCTCGCCGCCCAGCTTTGCAGCGAGTTTCGGGAATTTTTCCCCGATAATGCCGTTGAATACTTTGTGTCCTACTACGATTACTACCAGCCCGAGGCCTATATACCCAGCACGGACACCTTTATCGAGAAGGATGCCAGCATAAACGAGGAGATAGACCGCCTCCGCCTTGCCGCCACTGCCTCGTTGCTGGAGCGTCGGGATGTTATCGTCGTTGCCTCCGTCAGCTGCATCTACGGTCTGGGCGAACCCGATGATTTTGAGAAAATGATGGTGACCCTCCGTGTAGGCGCAGAGCTGCCCATGGAGGAACTTTTCCACCGCCTCATAGACATACGCTACGAGCGCAACGACATTGCCTTCGAGCGCAACATGTTCCGCGTCCGCGGCGACACCGTTGAACTTTGGCCCGCCTATTGGGCGGAAAGCGCCCTCCGCGTTGAATATTTCGGAGACGAGATTGAGTGCATCAGCGAGATAAACCCCGTCACGGGCAAAGCCATCCGCTATCTCCAGACCATCCCCGTATGGCCCGCAAGCCACTATGTCACCACCCACGAAAAGATGGAGCGCGCCGCCCGGGAAATTCGCAAAGAGTGCGAGGAGCGGGTTGAATATTTCAAAAGTCAGGGCAAGCTCATAGAGGCTCAGCGCATTGCAGAACGCACCAATTACGACCTTGAAATGATGACAGAGCTTGGCTATTGCTCCGGCATTGAAAACTATAGCCGCATAATTTCCGGAAGAGCGGAGGGCTCTCCACCTATGACTCTGCTGGATTACTTCCCCGATGACTTCATAATGTTCGTCGACGAAAGCCACGTGACCCTTCCTCAGGTTCGCGCCATGTATAACGGCGACAGGGCAAGAAAAGAAGCCCTTGTTAATTTCGGCTTCCGCCTCCCCTCCGCCTTCGATAACCGCCCTCTGAAATTCCCCGAATTTCAGCAGCGTCTCAATCAGGTGACCTACGTCTCCGCCACCCCCGGCGATTTTGAAAAAGAACGCGCTCAGCGTATCGCGGAGCAGATTATCCGCCCCACAGGTCTCACAGATCCGGAAATCTCCGTCCGTCCTACGGAAAACCAGATCGACGACCTTATCGCGGAAATTCACGATCGCACTTCCCGCTCCCAGCGCACGCTGGTCACCACCCTCACCAAACGCATGGCGGAGGATCTCAGCAGCTATCTCACCAACGCAGGTATACGCTGCCGCTATATGCACCACGATATTGACGCTATGCAGCGCATGGAGATAATCCGCGACCTGCGTTTGGGAGAATTCGATGTGCTTATTGGCATAAACCTCCTCCGCGAGGGTCTTGACCTGCCCGAGGTCAGCCTTGTTGCCATTCTGGATGCGGACAAAGAGGGTTTCCTCCGCAGTGAGACCAGCCTTATCCAGACTATTGGCCGCGCCGCAAGAAACGCGGAAGGTCTTGTTATCATGTATGCAGACACGGTTACGGGCAGCATGCGCCGCGCCATTACGGAAACCGAGCGCCGCCGCAAGAAGCAAACCGAGTATAACGCCCTCCATGGCATAACTCCCCAAACCGTCATCAAAGGTGTCCGTGAGCTTATGGACATCTCCGCTCCCCCCTCTGCCAAGAGTAAAAGCGGCGTAAAGATGACGGAAAAAGAGCGCAAGGCCGAGATAGAGCGGCTTGAGAAGAAGATGAAGGAGGCGGCAAAGATGCTGGAATTCGAAATCGCCGCCCAGCTTCGCGACCGCATAATCACCCTGAAAGGCGAGAAATGAAAGAGATAAAAAACGACTTCACAAAAGGCGCGGTATGGCGGGTTATAATGCGCATGGCGCTGCCGCTGATGCTTGCTCAGCTCGTGAATGTGCTCTATTCCGTTGTTGACAGAATGTACATAGGCCATATTCCCGATGTGGGCAGCCTTGCGCTGACGGGAATGGGGCTGTGTATGCCCATAGTAAGCATAGTTATAGCCTTCGCAAGTCTTTGCGGCACAGGCGGCGGCCCTCTTTGCTCCATCGCAAGAGGCGAGGGCAAAAAGCGGCACGCGGAAGAGATAATGGGCAACTGCTTCACGCTGCTTCTCATCTTCGGTGTATGTCTCACGTTGCTGCTTGAAATTTTTGCAGAGCCCATTCTCTTTGCCTTCGGCGCCAGCGATGCCACCATTCCCTACGCGGAGGAATATGTGCGCATATATCTCCTTGGCACAGTCTTCGTGATGATAAGTCTGGGCATGAATCATTTCATAAACGCCCAGGGCTTTGCCACCATGGGAATGCTCACTGTTGCCATAGGCGCAGTTGTGAATATAGTCCTCGACCCCATATTCATCTTCGTTTTTCACATGGGCATCGCAGGCGCAGCCCTTGCAACTGTCATAGCTCAGGCGGTTTCCGCCTTTTGGGCATTGGCTTTCCTTCTCGGAAAGAAAGCCATACTGGACTTCAAACTGAAAAATATGCTGCTGAAAGCCTCTCTTGTCCGGCGCATTCTTGCTCTGGGTGTAACGGGCTTTATAATGAGTATCACAAATGCCCTCGTCCAAACCGCCTGCAACAGACAGCTTCAGCTTTTCGGCGGCGACAGCTATGTGGGCGCAATGACCATAATAAACTCCGTTCGCGAGCTGACCTTTATGGCCGCCCACGGTCTCACCGCAGGTGCTCAGCCCGTTTTGGGCTTTAACTACGGGGCAGGAGCTTTCCAAAGGGTCAAAAAGGGCATACGCTTTGTCTCTGCCGCAAGCCTTGTCTATGGTTTCGCCGTCTGGCTTGCTGTTATGCTTGTCCCCCGCGCCTTGGCCGGCATTTTCACCTCCGACGCCCTGCTTCTGGATGTGGCGGAAAAGGCTATGCGCATCTATTTCTGCGGTTTCTTCCTTATGTCACTGCAGCTTGCGGGTCAGTGCGTTTTCGTGGGTCTGGGCAAAAGCAGGCAGGCGGTTTGCTTCTCTCTTCTGCGCAAGGCCGTCATCGTCACTCCCCTTGTGTTTCTCCTCCCCTGCATCCCCGCGCTGGGTGTCCACGGAGTTTTCTGGTCCGAGCCTATCAGCGACCTTATAGGCGGCGGTGCCTGCTTCATAACCATGTACTTCACTGTGTATAAGAAATTGTTGCCCAAGGATTCCCCTTGACTTTTCCCCCTTTTCACCTTATATTGAATACAACAGAATATTTGGTGCTTTCGAGTCGTCTTGCCTAAGGATTTCGGTCTATGGCATGCGACCGGGGTCATACCGGAAACAGTATGGCCTTCACATTTTGAGAAGGAAGCGGTTTTCTCCCACTTGGGAATAATAAAACCAACAGCAACGGGTGCTTTCTCTCAGAAAGCACCCGTTTTTATATTTCCAGCTCATAATTCCGAAAAAGGAGTCCAATTATGGCAAAGCCTAAAAGACATTTATCATATTCGGCGATTATCGCTCTGCTCTGCGCCGCTCTCATCGCGGCAATAATAGGCAGCGTTGTTCTGGGACGCTATCCCATAGGCTTTAAGGAGCTTTGCGGCATTTTGTGGAGCAGAGTTTTCCCCCTTGAAAGCTTCTGGTCTCCCACTCAGGAGGCTCTTCTTTTGAGCCATCGTCTGCCCAGAATTGCCCTCGCCTGCCTTGTGGGTTGCGCCCTCAGCGCCGCAGGCGCCAGCTATCAGGGCACTTTTCAGAATCCCATGGCCGCGCCTGACATTTTAGGTGCATCCGCAGGCGCATCCTTTGGCGCAGCTCTCGCCATAGTGCTTGGTCTGGGCAACGCTATGGTCACCCTTTTCGCCTTCGCTTCCGGTCTTCTCTGCGTGGGTCTTGTTATCTTCGTTGGCGGAAGAGCCAAGGGCAAAAGGGTCATAGGCCTCATCCTTGCAGGTATTATGATCGGCTCTCTCTTCTCCTCAGGCACAAGCTTCATCAAGCTTATGGCCGACCCCGCCCAGCAGCTTCCCGCCATTACTTACTGGCTTATGGGCTCTCTCAACGGTGCCGATGGAAAAGACGTTGTTTTCGCCCTTATCCCCATGCTCATCGGTATTGTGCCTCTTTTCGTTCTGCGCTGGCGCATCAATATCCTCACTCTTGGTGACGAGGAAGCCCGCACAATGGGCGTGAATGCTCCCCGCCTTCGCACCCTTGTTATCCTTTGCGCCACTCTTGTCACCGCCGCCGCCGTATCCGTCAGCGGTGTTATAGGTTGGGTGGGTCTCGTTATCCCCCATCTTGCCCGCCGCCTCGTAGGCAATAACTACCGCCACCTGATGCCCGCAAGCATGCTCTTTGGCGCTCTTTTCCTTCTCCTTGTGGACGACCTTGCCCGCAACGCCATGACAACGGAAATTCCCATAGGCATCCTCACGAGCTTCATCGGTGCGCCTTTCTTCATTTATCTTATAACAAGGGACGGTGAGAGAATATGAGTCTTGAAATACGCGACCTGCACTTTTCCTACGGCGAGAGAGAGGTTTTGAAGGGACTCAGCTTCACCGCCGAATACGGTGAGCTTCTCAGTGTTCTCGGTCCCAACGGTGTGGGAAAAAGCACCCTTTTCCGCTGCATTTTGAGTCTGCTGAAGCCCGAAAGCGGCCAATGCCTTATAGACGGAATGTCCACATCCCTCTTCAGCGCCAAAGAGCTTGCCGCCCGTATTGCCTATATCCCCCAATCCCACTATCCAACCTTCAACTACTCCGTTATGGACATGGTGCTTATGGGCACAACTGCCCAGGTAAACGCAATGTCCGTCCCCGGCAAGCGTCAGGTTTCCCTTGCAAAGGAAGCTCTTGAGCGCCTCGGTATAGCCGATCTTGCCAATCGCGGCTACACCAACATCTCCGGCGGCGAAAGGCAGCTTGTGCTTATAGCCCGCGCCATCGCCCAGCAGGCAAAAATCCTCATTATGGACGAGCCCAGCGCCAACCTTGACTACGGCAACCGCACCCGCGTTATGCGCACCGTTAAAAATCTTGCAGCCGAGGGCTATGCCATAATCCAGTCCACCCATGACCCCGATCAGGCTTTCCTCTATTCCCACAAGGTGCTCGCCATCCATGATGGCAAGGTGCTGGCCTGGGGCAAGCCCGAGGACACCATAAACAGCAGCCTCATAAGCGCTCTCTACGGTGTTGATGTGGAGGTCTGCTCTCTGAAGGAGGACAAAGTCCGCGTCTGCGTCCCCGCCGATTTATAAGCGTCCGAAAGGAAACTTCCTATGAAAAAAACAATCACTTTAATTCTTCTTATAAGCCTTGTCCTCAGCCTTTTCAGCGGCTGCGGAAGTGCCGCACCCTCTGCTGAGCCTGTAAAAACCGTGGAATTTACCGATGACTGCGAACGAAGCGTGGCCGTCCCCGAGGAAATAAGCCGCATAGTGCCCACAGGTCCTCTCTCCCAGATAGTTCTTTTTGCCCTCTGCCCGGAGATGTTTGTGGGTCTTGCGAACAAATGGGACGCCAACAGCATTGGCATCATCCCCGAGGAATACCTCTCCCTCCCCTATTTCGGTCAGCTTTACGGCTCGGCCGATCTGAACGTTGAGTCCCTCGCCCTTGCTGCCCCTCAGCTGATAATCGACATAGGCGAGGTCAAAAAAAGCACTGCCGAAGATGTTGAATCCCTGCAGAAACAGCTTGGCATCCCCTGCGTTTTCATCGAGTCCACTCTGGAGTCCCTCCCCGAGACCTACCGCAAGCTTGGCGCGCTCCTTGGTCTTGAAGAGCGGGCGGAAGTCCTTGCCTCCTTCTGCGAGAAAAGCTATGACCGCACCCTCTCCATCATGGAGCAGCTTGGGGAAAATAAGGCACAGGTAATATATATCCCCGGCTACGAGGAGCTGAGCGTTATTGCAAAGGGCAGCTACCACGCGGAGATAATTGACCTTCTCTGCGATAATGCCGCAGTTGTGGAAGAACCCGTAAGCCGCGGCACCGGCAACCCCGTGGGTATGGAGCAGGTGGCACTCTGGGACAGCGAGTATGTCATTTTCGGCACTGCCGAAAGCTACGCAAGCCTTGAAACCGACCCCGCGTGGGCTGAGCTTCGGGCGGTTAAGGAGGGCAAGTGTCTTCTCGTCCCCTCCGCTCCTCTCAACTGGCTTGGCAGCCCTCCGGGCGCCCAGCGCATTCTCGGTCTCATCTGGCTCACCGCTGTTTTCTATCCCGATTACTGCGACTATGACGTGAAGGCAGAAGTCAAGGAGTTTTACGAACTTTTCTTCCACTGCACTCTCAGCGATGCGCAGTTCGATGCCATCACCGAAAATGCCTTTTTGAACTAATAAAATCCTTTTCCGCAATTTAAAGCCTCCCTTGTGTGAAGGGAGGCTTTTTCTCTCCCTCCGCCGCAGCTATGCCGCGAGGGTGAGAGTTGGTTGTGGCGTTTTAAAGGCCCCCTTGCAAAGGGGGGTGGATTTTTGCGAAGCAAAAAGACTGGGGGATTGGTTTTTGAGTGTCTCCGACGGCCATATTCTTTTTGTTCCAGCAAAAAGAATATGGAAAGAAAAACAGGCCAAAGAGGGG
>JAZUAQ010000018.1:0-13461 GCA_045638085.1 Oscillospiraceae bacterium | reverse complement strand
GTTGTGATATTCTTTGTGGTTTTCAGGGGGTAAACTTCTGAAATGGCCCAGTGGCTCAGTTGGTTAGAGCGCCGCCCTGTCACGGCGGAGGTCGTGAGTTCGAGTCTCATCTGGGTCGTGTCTGGGGTCTTAGCTCAGCTGGGAGAGCTCCTGCCTTACAAGCAGGGGGTCACAGGTTCGAGCCCTGTTGGTCCCATTTAACTATATAAAATAAAAGCCTATGCCGATGTGGCTCAATTGGCAGAGCAGCTGATTTGTAATCAGCAGGTTATCGGTTCGAGTCCGATCATCGGCTTTTATGGATGGATTCCCGAGCGGCCAAAGGGGGCAGACTGTAAATCTGTTGTCGACGACTTCGGTGGTTCGAATCCACCTTCCCCCACCAAAAAAACGCAACCGCAAGGTTGCGGTTTTTTTGCGTGGGGGAAGGTGATTGAAAATCTCAGCTGCGCAAGCGGCGGTGAGTTCGAATCCCTGCAGCGTTAAGAAAATGTGCCGGGGGCACATTTTTAGCGGAAGCTATTGAATGTTTATGCACAGCATGCTATAATCCTCTACGGCAAAAGAATAATGTATAAGCTCATAATATGGTTGAGCGTCTCTACCAACTGCCTTAAATAGTTGACTACGATTATTATCTGTGGTCAACTTTTATTTTTTTGGGAGGAAACTCTATGAAATACGACGTTATAATTATCGGCGCAGGCCCCGGCGGCATCTTCGCGGCATATGAGCTTGCTCAGGAAAAACCCGAGCTTAAAGTAGCCATTTTTGAAGCAGGTCATTCTCTCGAAAAGCGCTGCTGCCCCATCGACGGAGAAAAGATTAAAAGCTGCGTTGGCTGTAAAAGCTGCAGCATTATGAGCGGCTTCGGCGGCGCCGGTGCTTTCTCTGACGGCAAATATAATATAACGAATGATTTCGGTGGAACTCTCTTTGAATACATCGGCAAAAAGAAAGCTCTGGAACTTATGCAATATGTTGACGATATTAACATGCGTCACGGCGGCGAGGGAACAAAGCTCTACACTACTGCCGGCACCCGTTTTAAGACCGTTTGCATTCAAAATGATCTCCATCTTCTGGACGCCTCTGTCCGTCACCTGGGAACGGACATAAACTACATTGTTCTGGAAAATATCTACTCTTACCTCAAGGACAAGGCAGACTTTTTCTTTGACACTCCGGTGCAAACTGTCCGCATTATCGATGGTGGATATGAGGTGAAGTGCAAAGAGGATAGCTATACCTGCTCTGAATGCATCATTTCCGTTGGCCGTATCGGCAGCAAGTGGATGGAAAGCGTGTGCCGCGAGCTGGAGATACCCACAAAGTCCAACCGCGTTGACATTGGCGTTCGCGTCGAACTTCCGGCGGCTGTTTTTGCCCATCTTACAAACGAACTCTACGAGAGCAAGATTGTTTACCGCACCAAGGAATATGGGGATAAGGTGCGTACCTTCTGTATGAACCCCAAAGGTGCTGTTGTAAATGAAAATACCAACGGAATCATTACAGTAAACGGCCATAGCTACGAGGATCCTGCCAGACAGACAGAAAACACAAACTTTGCGCTTCTTGTGGCTAAACACTTTTCTGAGCCTTTCAAGGACTCCAATGGCTATGGTGAGTCTATTGCCCGTCTAAGCAATATGCTTGGCGGAGGTGTTATCGTCCAGCGTTTCGGTGATCTTATCAGAGGCCGCCGATCCACCGCCAGCCGTATTGAGGAGGCATTCATTACCCCGACTCTGAACGCGACCCCCGGTGACCTGAGCCTTGTTCTTCCTAAGCGCATTCTTGACGGAATCATCGAAATGATCTACGCTTTGGACAAGGTGGCTCCCGGTACCGCAAATGAGGATACGCTCCTCTACGGCGTTGAAGTTAAGTTCTACAACATGGAAGTCGAAGTCAACGAAAAGCTTGAATCGAGGCACAAGGGGCTTTACATCATCGGCGACGGCAGCGGAATAACTCATTCCCTGTCCCATGCTTCCGCCAGCGGTATTCATGTTGCAAGAAACATTGCTGAGAAGCTGAACTGAAACCGTCATATCTGCTTAATGTTTAAAAAAAGAGACATCCTTTAGGCGGCCTCACATAGGGATTTACACGGTTTTGAATAAATCTTTTTCCCCGCAGCTTCCTCCGTTGATCTTGAAATACACAAAGTATTTCCGCGATCATCAAATTTGCTGCAAGAAAAAATCTAATATTCAAAACTGCAAAGCACTCCAAAGAGAAAGATTTTTCTGCAAGACAATGAAAAAATCCACGGCAAGGCTGTCGCCTGCCGTGGATTTTATTTGCAGTATTGCGGGAAAAGATACTCTTTGGAGCGTATAAATCCCTGTGTGAGTCCGCCTTTCGGATGTCTCTTTTTGCGTGGGTGAAGAGGCTTGAAAAGCCTGGCTGAGCAAGCGGCTGTAACTTAGATACCGCCTGGGCTGCGTTCTGAAAAGATAACGCATCAAGTTTTTTGTTCTCTCCCATTTGTGTTCAAGAAAAACATCTTTGCCACGGTTTGTTGACATATCAACAAACTCGCGATATACTAAGATTTGTTGATATTTCAACAAATGCACGGAGGTAATGCAATGCAAGAGAGATTTGAAACCTTTACGGTTTTAATCAACAGAATTAGCCGTAATATTCGGAAAATAAAAAACCAGGAGATGGCAGAGTATAATTTAAGAAGTGCCCACGTTTCGTGCCTCTATTATATTTATACTCTGAAAGGTGCGACTGCTACGGATCTTTGTGAGCGTTGTGAGGAAGACAAGGCGACCATTTCCCGTGCGTTGGATTATCTTAACACCAATGGATATATCAATCGTGAAGCAGACAGCACAAAAAGATATAAAAGTCCATTGTTGCTTACGGATAAAGGTTTAGAAGCCGGTAAAAAGATTGCCGACAAAATTGATAATGTGCTCGATACTGTCAGCGACGGTCTTACCGAGGAAGAACGCATTGCATTTTATCGTAGCTTATCTATTATAAGCGAGTGCCTGGAGCGCTGTATTTACTAAAACAACAAACACTATATAAACTCGAAAGGATTGGTTTTATATGGAAACAAATCAGAAATACGAGGCTCTTTTTACGCCTTGGAAAATTGGTAATGTTGAAATCAAAAACAGAATTGTAATGTGCCCTATGGGAGGAACCTCCCTCTTTGGTTGGTTTGAACTTACCGGCTGCCACTTTGACAAGGAGGCGGCAAAACTGTTCCTTCAGCGAGCCAAGAACAATGTAGGTCTTATCATTCCCGGTATCGCCCCCTTGCGTGATACTTTCTGGGGAAAATGGCTTTGGCAAAACCCGAAAATGTTTGAGGATCTCAAGGTCTTCATGGACGAGATTCATGAAACGGGTGCAAAACTCTTTATTCAGCTTACAGCAGGAATGGGACGTTCCTGGGCAATTACCGAGCTTGTAGCGCCCTTGCATAAAAACAAAATTACGCGCGCAATTGTAAAGCCGATTATAGATACTTCCCACGAGCTTGCTTCCCCCTCTGTGCAAAAATCTCGTTGGGCGCACGATATCGAATGCCCCGAAATGACTAAGGCACAAATTCACGAAATCATTGAAGCTTTTGCGAAAACTGCAAAGCTTTGCAAAGAAGCCGGTGTTGACGGTGTGGAGGTTCACGCTGTTCATGAAGGCTATCTTCTTGACCAGTTTGCAATCGAATTTTTCAACAAACGTACTGATGAGTACGGCGGAAGTTTTGAAAACCGTTATCGCTTTGCAGCAGAGGTAGTAAAAGCGATTAAAGAAGCTTGCGGTGAGGATTATCCTGTATCGCTTCGTTATTCCGTAGAATCCAAGATGAAAGGCTTCTGCGAAGGCGCTATGCCCGGTGAAGTTTACACCGAGGTAGGTCGCAATATGGAAGAATCCGAAAAGGCTGCTAAATTTTTGCAGGATGCCGGTTATGATATGCTTAACGCCGATAATGGCACCTATGATTCTTGGTATTGGGCGCATCCTCCTATGTATATGCCTGAAAACTGCAATCTTGACGATGTAGCGCATATTAAGAAATTTGTGGATATTCCTGTCGTATGTGCCGGCAGAATGGATGCCGAAGTTGGTGCTAAAGCGGTTCTTGATGGCAAAATTGATGCTGTTGGTGTTGCGCGTCAGTTCCTCGTTGACCCTGAATGGATTACAAAACTCATTGAAGACAGACTGGAAGACATAAAACCTTGCATTTGCTGTCATAGCGCTTGCTTTAACTTCTCGTCCTCCAAAGGACACGCCAATACTCAGGAGCTTACCGATACGATGGGGGTTGCTCGTTGTGCGCTGAATCCTGAAACTATGCAGTCCAAGAAGTATCACATCAAAGCTGCAAAGAGATCTAAGAAGATAGCTGTTATCGGCGGCGGCATAGGTGGTATGGAAGCGGCAATCGTTTGTGCAAAGCGCGGACATAAAGTAACCCTTTATGAAAAGACCGACAAACTTGGTGGCGTGTTCATTGCAGCGGCAGCTCCTTCCTTTAAAGAAAAAGACAGAGCTCTGATTGCATGGTATATCCGCGAACTTGCAAAGCATCCAATTGAAGTGAAGTTAAATACCGAAATTAAGGATGTAAAATTACTTGATGCAGATGAGATTATTGTAGCTACGGGCGCTAAGGCTAAAAAGATTTCTGTGAAGGGAGCTGAAACAGCCGTAGAAGCAGTTGACTATCTGCTGGGCAACAAGACTGTTGGTGAAAATGTTGTAGTTGTCGGCGGCGGACTTACAGGATGCGAAATTGCATATGATTTATACTTGAACGGCAAAAAACCTGTTATTGTGGAAATGATGGACGACCTGATTACCACTCCCGGTGTTTGCCTTGCCAACACAAGTTATTTGCGTGATTTCTTTAAGACTAATAATGTTCCGGTACATCTTGAAACCTCACTTTGCGAAATAAACGAAGGAAGTGTTACTCTTAAAGACAAGGAAGGCAAAACCTTTGCCGTGAATTCCGATTCTGTTATTCTCTCGGTAGGTTATAATCCTGCACCGATTGTTTCAAAAGGCAGACATATCCATGTGATCGGTGATGCCGCAAAGGTTGGCAACCTCCGCACTGTTATTTGGGGTGCCTGGGATATTGCAATGAAATTGTAAGACAAGGAGCCAGAAAGATGATATTGACAAAACAACAGCAAGCCATCCTTGACGGTGAAAAAGGTGAAACGCTTGCAAAAGTAATGAAAACGCTCGTGATGTATGGCGATGCTTTTGAAGCTGAAAAGCTTGTACCTATCACATCAAAATACAACCACCTTGTAACTTCTTTTGGTCTCAAGGTAATGTCTCCCGTTTATGATCTGATGCAGCAGCTTCTTGATGCTGATGTCGCATCGGAGCAGAAATTTTCAGTTGATCCCCGTCCCCTTGATAAAAATGTTCCCGCAAATTTCCTGCAGAATTTCGTGTTCAATAAGTTTATGTATACAAAGCAGGACTTTTATGAGGAGCAGCTTGAAAAACTCGGTCTTATGGATAAGAACGCCTTTACATGTACCTGCTATATGGACGAGGTAGGTAATACGCCGAAAAAAGGCGAGGTTCTTTCTTGGGCAGAATCAAGTGCGGTGGTGTATGCCAACTCCGTGCTGGGAGCTCGTTGCAACCGCAATTCCGGTATTATTGATATTATGGGTTCCATTGTGGGCTTCGTTCCTTACTTTGGCCTTTTGACGGATGAGGGCAGAAAAGCCACTTGGGTAATTAAAGTGAAAACCACAAAGAAACCTGAAGCACAGCTTCTGGGTTCTGCTATCGGTATGAAAGTTATGGAGGATGTTCCATACGTAGTAGGACTTGATCAGTGGCTGGGAAGAGAGCTTAACGATTCTGCTTGTGCCTACCTCAAGGATTTCGGCGCGGCAACCGCATCCAATGGTGCAGTAGGCCTTTACCATATCGAAAACCTTACTCCCGAAGCAGTGGAACTTGGAGAAAACCTTATTGCAGAGGGCGCAAAGGAATATATTATTGACGATGCCGAGCTGGAAAGAGTGAAAAATAACTATCCTGTTATCTGGAAGAATCCCGATGCAAAGCCGAAACTTTGTTTTGTAGGTTGTCCTCATCTTTCTTTGGAACAACTGAAGGATTGGACGCTCAAGCTTGAAGCGGAGCTTAAAAAGAACGGCAGGAAGAAAGTGACTATCAACACTGTTTTTACTGCAGCTCCCGGTGTGCTTGAAGCCTTTGAAAAGACCGAATATGCCGCAAGACTTAAGGCAACAGGCGTTATTACTTCATATATCTGCCCATTAATGTATATGAACAACCCTCTTTGCAAAAAGATGCCTGTTATCACTTCCTCCAATAAGCTCCGTACTTATACGAGTGCAAGATACCATACCGATGCAGAAATTCTTGAAACTATTACGGGAGGTAAAATCTGATGAAACAGTTCAAAGGAAGAGTTGTAACTCCCGGCGAGGTAACTGCAGAAGCGGTTGTAACTAAAGAAGGATTCAACACATTGGCATCGCTTCAGATGGCGCTGCAGTTTGGTGACAAAGAAGTGAAATGCGGAGATCAAAGCAATAAGGAACTTTATGGCAAATCACTTATAAACAAGGCGCTTTGTTTACCCCAGACCATTGGTTCCACTACGGGCGGTCTCGTGCTTTACTGTGCTTGCTCTATGAAGAAGAATCCGGCTTGCATGCTGTTTGCCAACCACATCGACTCGCTTGCTGCAGCAGGCGCTGTGCTTGCAGACGTTTGGGTTGATGGCGTCACAATGCCCGTTATAGACGGACTGGGAGACGAATTTTTAAACTACGTTAAAGATGGAATGAAGATTAGCGTAAAGCTTGACGGAATTGTGGAAGTAGAATAATTTGAATGAGGAGTGACATACAGCCAGACCCAGGTGCTGTGGCTGTTGCATTCCTCAAAAACGAGACTATTGCGACTTCTTAAAATCCAAGCTTAGCCAGGGCAATATAATGGCTCAGAACATACAAAAAGAGACATCCGAAAGGATGTCTCTTTTTGTGTGGGTGAAGGTAAATAAAAAGCTCCGTTGCGAAGAGTGCGGTACGGGCTGAGCATCTATTGAATTTTAAAAAACGGGGTGATATACTGCAGGGGAAAGTCCTTGGAAATTCGTTTGACTTTCGTGCAATAAGCAAATGATAAGAGAAAAACTTCCAATGCGGCTGTAGAGGTGAAAGAGCAATAATGCGTTTTGAGAACAGAAAGAAAACAGAAAATGCTTTTCCTGCAATATACGCGGTGCTGATTGTTATTGCGGCGCATGTTGTATTCATGCTTTTTACGGGCAAGGGCTTCCTGGATTCAAATCCTTATAATTCATATATACGTCAGGCTATCGCGTGGTCTCAAGGGCAGCTTTATTTGCCAGAAAACTATCCATGGTTGGAACTGGCTATATACGAAGGACATTATTATGTGTCCTTTCCTCCGTTTCCTTCTTATCTCCTCTTCCCTTTTGCCATCATTTTTGGGGAAAATACGCCGGACGGTATAATCGCTTTCCTCATTATGCTGATCGGTGTTTTCTTTGCCGTACGAATTGCAAAACACTGTGGCTTGGATGATTGGCAGAGTATACTCCTTGCAACATTTCTATATTGTTCAAACAATTTGTGGATGGTTACGGTGGATGCCTGGGTGTGGTTTTTTGCACAGAATTTGGCTTTCACCCTGACTCTTATGTCCCTATATTATGGCTTGTCCGGAAAATTCGGAAGGTCACTCTTTTTGCTGGCAGCAGCGGTCGGCTGCCGTCCGTTTCAAATTGTATATTCCCTGATTATCGTTTACTGGCTGTTTAAGGAAGAACTGAACAGTGTTGGAAACTTTAGGAATTTGTTCCTGCGCAGGATATATCGCTTTGTTCCGGCACTTCTCTTGGGAGTTTCATATATGGTGCTCAATGTTCTGCGCTTTGATAATCCCTTTGAGTTCGGCCATAACTATCTTCCGGAATTCCTTATGGCGGAAGAGGGACAATTCTCGATTACATATCTCAAAGATAATCTCCCCCGTCTTTTTGAACTGCCTGTTTTTGATCCTAACACGAGAAAATTGATTTTCCAGCAATTCAACGGAACGTGTATTTTTATAGTATTTCCGATTTTTGTTGTATTGATTTTCTCTTTCATAAAGCTTGTCTACAAACTGATGAAACGCAGCATTGACTGCGAAATGCAGGAATACATAAGCATAGCCATGCCCCTTGTGCTGATGTGCATTCATGTTCTGCTGCTGTGTGCACACAAAACGATGGGGGGATCACATTTCGGAAACAGATATATTATCGATGTAATCCCGGCTGTCTATCTGGTGTTGGCGAAAATCAGTTCAATTCAGTCGGAGACAATAACTGCGGAAATATATAAAAGGTATAGTATTGAGGGAGTAATTTTTTCCGTATGCTATGTGGCGGGCCTGCTTATTAACTTTGTTGGTGTTTTGCAGTACTACGTTTGAACGATAATCCGCTGGAAACGTATATCATAAAACCCTTCACACTTTTGTGTGAAGGGTTTTTTATGTTTTTACTGCTGGCGGAAGCAGATGCTGCCGCTTTCTGCGTCCATGCTTTCCACGATGGCGAGAGACTCCAGATGATAGCCCAGATTGCGTATGTCCCTTCCTCCATCCTGAAAACCTTTTTCAATGACGATGCCTATGCCTTCAACAGTGGCGCCGGCCTCTTCCGCGATGGAGATAAGCCCGCGAAGAGCGCAGCCGTTGGCGAGAAAGTCATCAATGATGAGTATGCGGTCTTCCGAAGAGAGAAATTTTTTGGAAACTATTACACGGTTGACGGTGTTGTGGGTGAAGGATTTCACCTCTGCTATGTACATCTCTCCGTCAATATTGATGGATTTGGACTTCTTTGCAAAAACCATGGGCACACCGAATTCCCTTGCAACGAGGGCTGCAATTCCAATTCCAGATGCTTCGATGGTGAAAATTTTGTTGATGCTCTTTTCGGAAAAGCGTCGGCGGAACTCCTTTGCGATTTCCTCTATGAGGGCAATATCCATCTGATGATTGAGAAAACTGTCAACCTTCAAGACGTTGCCGGCCTTAACACAGCCATCGGCCAAAATTCTCTTTTCAAGAAAGTTCATATCCATGTCTCCCTCTCTGTGAAGTTTTATTGAGCATATGCTACCACAAATCGGAATAAATGTAAATGAACCACTCTTGCCAGAGCGCGGTATTTTTGCTAAAGTTATGTAACAAAGAGGATGCAAGTGAGTGTTAAAATTTGTAAAAAAGAGAAAGATACGGGTACGGATAATGAGAAGAAAAGGATGCATAGCCGCAGCTCTTGCGGCAATAGTTATGGTCTCCCTTTGCGCCTGTTCAAAGAAAGCCGCCGATCCATATGAGGGTATGGTTCAGGTTGAGTCGGGATTTGGCAATCTCATATGGATAACTCCATTTGAGGGCGTTGCCGTCAATGACCTTGCCGCGGAGGACTTTGTGGAGGGCAAGTACATAGGCGAAGCCTACGATGTGAAAATGGGCATAGATGTCAGCGAACATCAGGGCAGCATAGATTGGGCTGCGGTGGCATCCGACGGAATAGACTTCGCAATCATCCGCGGGGGCTACAGAGGCTACAGCGCAGGCGGACTTTTCACTGATGCATATTTTGACAGTAACATAAAAGGTGCTGCGGAAAACGGACTTGATGTGGGCGTCTATTTCTTCTCTCAGGCAACGAGCCCCGAAGAGGCGGCGGAGGAAGCGGATTACCTTCTCGCACTTTTGCAAAACTACCCATCCGATACCGTGACGCTTCCTATCTTCTATGATTGGGAGAGCATTGATACCGATGAGGCCCGCACGGACGGCGTTACGGGAGAGGTTATCACCGAATGCGCTCTCGCCTTCACCGCAAAAATTCAGGAGGCGGGCTATGAAGGCGGAGTTTATGCCTATAGAAAGCTGGGTTATTTCAGCTATGACCTTCCCCGCATGACTCATCTGTGCTGGTGGGTTGCAACCCTCAGCGATTACCCCGACTTTTACTATAAGCACGATTTCTGGCAATATTCCATCACCGGCAGAGTAGAAGGCATCGATGGCGATGTGGACAGAAATATGCTGTTTATACCCCGTGTTGCCGAAACGGCGGAGCAATAACTTATATCGGCAAGGCTAAATATTCGCCAAACGGCGCAGACGCTCTTCCGTCTGCGCCGTTTGGCGAATCAATGTCCGGTTGAGGACATTTCAACCTGCAGTTGTGAGCGGAAAAGGCTTAATTTCCAAATAGTTGATAGCAAATTACATACAAACTCTGTATAATAGCACCATAAAGCACAGGAGGAATTACATATGGAACAGAGTATGGGCAAACGCATTGTGTTTCACCGCAAGAGATTGGGTTTGACTCAGGATCAGCTTGCAGAGAAGCTTGGCGTTACGGCGCAGGCTGTCAGCAAATGGGAAAACGACCAGTCCTGCCCTGATATTTATATGCTCCCAAAATTAGCAGAGCTATTCGGCATCACCACGGATGAGCTGCTTGGGATGAGCAGCTCAGAGCCGGCGGAAATACATGAGAAGGAAGAAAAAAGCGGCTGGGAATTTCACTGGGACAGCGGACGTCGGGGTGCGGTGACATCGGCATTTTTTGTGCTTCTGGTGGGTGCGCTGCTTTTCGCGGCCCGTCTTCTTGAATGGGATGTGGGCTTTTGGGGGATAGTGTGGCCTTCGGCGCTGCTGGTATTTTCTCTGGCATCGCTCTTCCACCGCTTCCATTTTACCGGGGTAGTCTGTGCCGCGCTGGGTGGATATTTCCTTGTGAATAATCTGGGAATATTTGAGCTATATCCGGATAAAAAGCTGCTGTTTCCGGCGCTGATTGTTCTTGTGGGCATCAGCCTTCTGGCGGATGCATTGAGAAAACCCAAGAAGGGCAGATTCGCCATCCATAAAAAAGGGGACATATCCCATAAGCAGAGAAAGCAATTCACTCAGGAAGGGGAGGAATTTAACTGTTCCATTGCCTTCGGAGAGATTGAGCACTATATCACATTGCCCCGCCTGAGCTACGGAAAGGCGAGCGTAAGCTTCGGCGAGATGAAGCTGGATTTGAGAGGATGCGGAGAAATCGCGGAAAACTGCGAGATAGACATCGGAGCAAGTTTTGGTTCTCTGCGTTTGAACGTGCCGGCGCAGTATCAGGTGGAATGCGCGGCAGGAACGAGCTTTGGAGAGATATCCACCCACGGGCACCCCAACGAGCAGTGCAAGGGCATTATCACATTGACAGGCGGCGTAAGCTTCGGTGAACTTGAAATATATTACATATAAAAAAGCGGCGTACCGATTGGTACGCCGCTTTTAATGTGTATATTTTAGAAAATATGGAAGGCCACGATGAGGCCGGAGAACACGATGGAAACGGTGGAGCAGAGCTTGATGAGGATGTTGAGAGAGGGACCGGCGGTGTCCTTGAAGGGATCGCCGACGGTGTCGCCAACAACAGCTGCCTTGTGCTGCTCGCTGCCCTTACCGCCGTGGTTACCGCGCTCGATGTACTTCTTTGCGTTGTCCCATGCGCCGCCTGCGTTGGACATAAATACGGCCATTGCAAAGCCGGTGACGGAAACGCCGCCCAGAAGGCCGACAACGCCGGTGGGTCCAAGGATAAGGCCGGTAACGATGGGAACTACGATAGCGATAAGTGCGGGGAGAACCATCTCGCGGAGAGCGCCCTGAGTGCAGAGGTCAACGCAGCGGCCGTAATCGGGATCTGCCTCGTAGGTCATGATGCCGGTGATCTCGTGGAACTGACGGCGAACTTCCTTAACGATGGACTGAGCAGCGTTCTGAACAGCGCTCATAGTGAGTGCGGAGAACACGAAGGTCAGCATAGCGCCGATGAAAAGACCGACGAGAACGGTGGGGCTGGTGAGGCTGAAGTTGAGAACTTCGGTGGTGCGGTCCTGAACGATGTTGACATAGGAAACCAGGAGAGCAAGAGCGGTGAGGGAGGCGGAGCCGATTGCAAAGCCCTTACCGGTTGCAGCGGTGGTGTTGCCAAGGCTGTCCAGAGCGTCAGTGCGCTCGCGAACTTCCTCGGGGAGACCTGCCATCTCGGCAATGCCGCCGGCGTTATCGGCAACGGGGCCGTAAGCGTCGGTTGCGAGGGTGATACCGAGGGTGGAGAGCATACCAACACCGGCAATGCCGATGCCGTAGAGACCCTGGTTGAAGGCTTCGGTGAAGAGGCCGTTGCCGTCAACGATAGCGGTGGTGCCGCCGGAGCAGAAGTAGCTGATGAGAACAGCAGCGCCAACGATGAGGATGGAAGCCAGAGTGGACTTCAGACCCAGAGAAACGCCGCCGATGATGATGGTTGCGGAGCCGGTTTCGGAAGCTGCAGCCAGCTTCTGGGTGGGCTTGTAGTTATCGGAGGTGTAGTACTCGGTGAAGTAACCGATTGCGCAGCCGCCAATAAGACCGCAGAGGATGGAGATGTAAATGCCGAGCCAGTTGCCGGTCTCCTTGAGGATCCACCAGCAGAGGGGCAGAGCCAGAATTGCGGAGAGGACGGCAGCGGTGTAAGTACCGGTGCGGAGGCTCTTCAGAAGAGAGAGCTGGGTTGCGTCTTCCTTGGTCTTAACCAGGAAGGAACCGATGAGAGAGCAGAGGATACCGACGAAAGCCAGCATCATGGGGAGCATCATACCTGCCCAGCCGTAGCCTGCAGCTGCGGAGAGAGCGAAGGTAGCGAGGATGGAGCCGACATAGCTTTCATAAAGGTCAGCGCCCATACCTGCAACGTCACCGACGTTGTCGCCAACGTTGTCAGCGATGGTAGCGGGGTTGCGGGGGTCATCTTCGGGAATACCGGCCTCGACCTTACCAACAAGGTCAGCACCGACGTCACCAGCCTTGGTGTAGATACCGCCGCCAACACGGGCGAAGAGAGCCATGAAGGAAGCACCCATGCCGTTCATAACCATAACGTTTGCAAGGGTATCAGCGTCCATGCCGGCCATCTTGAGACCGATGAACCAAAGGCTGATATCCAGCATACCGAGACCGACAACGGTGAAGCCCATAACAGAGCCGGAAGCGAAAGCTACGCGGAGACCCTTGTTAAGACCCTCGTGTGCGGCGTGAGCGGTACGAGCGTTGGATGCGGTTGCGATCTTCATACCAACGAGACCTGCCAGCATGGACCAGATACCGCCGGTGAGGAATGCAAAGGGAGTGATGCGGGAGAGCATCTGACCGCCGGACAGGAAAGCGATGGCGAGCAGGATGACGAAGACTATCGCAAATACGATTGCGACGGTGGTGTACTGGCGCTTGAGATATGCGTTTGCGCCGGCGCGGATAGCAGCGGCGATTTTGACCATTTTCTCATCGCCTTCGGAGGCCTTCATGACGACGTTGCGCTGAATGAATGCGAAGATC
>JAZUAQ010000017.1:0-28861 GCA_045638085.1 Oscillospiraceae bacterium | reverse complement strand
CTTCGCCGTGCGGCCCGTGAGCTTTGCTATATCTGATATCCATATAACAATAAATCCCCATCGAAAGATGGGGATTTGAGTTTTAAAGGAAAAATCTTTAAACGAAAAAATCCCACCAATTTTGGTGGGATTTAATTCTCTTCAATCACACAGCGCGGGTAACCTTGCCGCTGCGCAGACAACCGGTGCATGCGTAGGCATGCTTGGGGGTACCGTCTACGATAACCTTAACGCGCTTGTCGTTGGGCTTCCAAGTACGGTTGGAGCGTCTGTGAGAATGGCTCACCTGGATGCCGAAAGCAACACCCTTATCGCAAAATTCGCACTTTGCCATCTTATGCTGCACCTCCTCGCTTAAATAAATCTGATTAAACAGCTTATTTATAATAACAGAAGGAACATGCAAAAGCAAGAAAAATTTTTAATTTTATGCAAAAATTTTTTCTTTTATGTGCTTTGCACACTAATATTAATAAAAACATTGCCAAAATGCGCTCAAGTGTATAAAATATAATGATGAGAAACTATGCATTTTTCGTGGGAGGGACAGCATGGAAAGAAGATATCAGGTAAAACTCAAGCTCATTGCCGAGGAACACGAGCTGAATATTCTCCACGCAACAGCGGACTTTGAAAGCTGCATCATCAGCAACTACAACGTATCCCGTCCTGCACTGCAGTTCGCGGGTTTTTACGATTATTTTGATCCCACCATGATCCAGATTATAGGCAAGGCAGAGCTGGCATATCTTCGCACTTTGAGCGAGGAAGAGATGGAAAAGAGTCTGGATACCTTCTTCGCCAAGCGTGTTGCTGCCGTCATAATCTGCAGCCGTATACCCCCCAACAGCTTCGTTGTTGACTGCGCCCGCAAATACGACACCAACCTTCTCTGCACAGATATTCCCACCAACGAATTTATTGCTCAGATAATCAACACCCTGCGAACCCATCTCGCCCCCAGAGAGACCAAGCACGGCGTTTTGGTGCAGGTTCACGGCGAAGGTCTGCTTATCACCGGCGAAAGCGGCATAGGCAAGAGCGAGACTGCTTTGGAACTTGTTAAGCGCGGCCACCGCCTTGTTGCCGATGACGCAGTTGAAGTACGCCGCATGAACCGCAATGTGGTTTCCGGCTCTGCCCCCGAGATGATACGTTATCTTATGGAGCTTCGAGGTCTGGGTCTTATAGATGTCAGAAAACTATATGGCATAGGTGCGGTTTTGCCCGATTGCAACATTGACCTCGTGGTACACTTCGAGCATTGGGACGGCGACAAATACTATGACCGCCTCGGCATTGAAACGGAGACTACGTCAATTCTGGGTGTGGATATCCCCATGGTGACAATCCCTGTTGCGCCCGCCCGAAATCTGGCCATTATCCTTGAGGTCGCCGCCATGAATAACCGCCAGAAGCGCCTTGGCAACAACACCGCTCTTGAATTTATGCGCAAGCACGATGACGCGGTTGACAGGAAGTAGGAAATAATTATGGATTTTGATTTTATATACCGCAGCCTCAGCGAGGCTATGCCTCAGCTGAAAATACTGCGAAATGAGCCTATGAAAAACCACAGCTCCTTCAAAGTTGGAGGACCTGCGGAAATTTTCGTAGAAATCGAAGGTGAGGAGCAGCTTGCAAAGAGCTATGCGCTCCTCCGCGAAATGGGTCTCAGGCCCATCGTTATAGGCAAGGGCAGCAACATCCTAGTCCGCGACGAGGGCATAAAGGGCGTTGTTCTTCATATCGGTGAAGGCCTCGCATCTGTGAAAATTGAGGGAGAGACCATCTATGCCCAGGCGGGCGCAACAATGGCCTCCGTGGCATCCGCGGCGCTGCGCGAAAGTCTCGCCGGCATGGAATTTGCCCACGGCATCCCCGGCAGCATAGGCGGCGGAGTTATGATGAACGCAGGTGCTTACGGCGGTGAGCTTAAGGACATCGTTTACTGCGTTCGCTATATGGATGGCGAAGGCAGCATTTTTGAAACAAGAGACTGCCGCTTTGGCTATCGCCACAGCCGCTTTGAGGAAGAGGAAAGCATAATCCTCGGCGCATATATCAAGCTTGAAAAGGGCGAGAAGGAGGCAATTGCCGCTCAGATGAAGCTTCTCAGCGAGAAGCGAATGAGCAGCCAGCCCCTTGATAAGCCCTCTGCAGGAAGCACTTTCAAGCGCCCCGCAACAGGCTATGCTGCAGCGATGATAGATGAATGCGGCCTGAAGGGTCTGCGCGTTGGCGATGCTCAGGTCAGCGAGAAGCATGCAGGCTTCGTTGTGAATCTGGGGAATGCCTCATTTGCCGATGTTAAGGCAGTTATGGAAAAGGTTCAGGAAGAGGTTTTCCGCCGCTTTGGCACAATGCTGGAGGCGGAAGTTAGAATAATAGGCTGAGAGATATCTGATTTATGGAAATTTTGATTGTGTCCGGAATGTCCGGCGCGGGAAAAAGCCGCGCTGCCGACATCCTTGAAGATCTGAATTTTTATTGCGTTGACAATCTGCCCGCAGCGCTTCTGCCCAAATTTGCGGAGTTTTGTCTGGGAATGGGCGGACGCTATGAGAGGGTTGCCCTTGTCACGGACATAAGAGACCGAGGCGGCCTGCAGGACATGCTTGATGCACTGGATGCCCTTGAAAGAGTTGACTGCAGCCACCATATCCTCTTCATTGAGGCGGACATTGCAACCGTTGTCAAGCGCTATAAGGAAAGCCGCCGCCCCCACCCCCTCCAGCAGGAGGTTTCGGGCGTTGAATCCGCCGTGCGTCTGGAGGCCGCCCGTCTGGGACCTCTGAGAGACAGAGCGGATTACATCATCAATACAAGCCACCTCACTCTGGGCATGCTTCAAAAGGAAATTTATCGCCTTTTCGTGGGCGACAGCTCAAAGCGCCCTCTGCAGGTGAACGTTATGAGCTTCGGTTTCAAATACGGCCTGCCTATTGAGGCGGACATGGTTTTCGACGTTAGATTTCTTCCCAACCCCTTCTATGACAGCGACCTTCGCACAAAAACGGGTCTGGATATGGAGGTCAGGGATTTCATCTTCCGCCATGAAAGCTCCAAGGAATTTCTCCGCAGACTTGGCGAGCTTATAACATTTCTTGTGCCTCAGTATGTGGAGGAGGGAAAGCATACCCTCACCATTGCCGTAGGCTGCACAGGCGGCCGCCACCGCTCCGTGGCTGTTGCCGAGGCTTTGACGGAGCTTATCCGCTCTCTGGGACAGAGCGCGGAAAACATTCACCGCGATATAGACAAATGATGGAGGATTAAAATATGTCCTTTTCCGGCAACGCAAAGGCAGAACTCTGCCGCGCGGGCATTGGCCGAAATTGCTGCGCTGCAGCGGAGGCCTACGGTGTGCTTTTGTACGCCAACACCTTTTCCGCCACGGAAATAAAAATAATAACAGGCAGCGAAGAGTTCGCCCAGCATCTGCCCAAGCTTTGGAAAAAAGCCTTTAATCTGAGCTTTGACGTGCTTCCCTCCGAGGGAAACAAGGGCAAGTATATCCTCATAATGAACGACAGCGCCAAGATTGAGAAAATCTTCAACCGCTACGGTTATGACGCAAAAAACACCCTTGTCCACCACATCAATCTGGGTGTGCTGGAGGATGAGTGCTGCCGCATTGCCTTTATAAAAGGCGCATTTTTGGCGGGCGGCAGCATAACCGACCCCGAAAAACGCTACCATCTTGAGCTGGTCACCGACCATATGAATGTGAGCCGCGAGACATACTCCCTTCTGCTGGAGATGGGCTTCCGTCCCCACGACACCACCCGCGCGGGACACTATATTATATATTTCAAGCAGAGCGAGGCAATAGAGGACTTTTTCACCACTGTTGGAGCCGTTGGCTCCGCTATGGAGATAATGGAGACCAAGGTGGAGAAGGATATGCGCAACTCCATCAACCGCAAGGTCAACTGCGACAGCGCGAATGCGGACAAAATAGTATCCGCCGCCTCTGCCCAGCTGGAGAAGATTCGTTTTCTGGATAGGGAGATAGGCATTGATAATCTCCCCGCTGACCTGCAGGAAGTTGCATATCTCCGCATAGCAAACCCCGAGGCCAGCCTCAGCGACCTTGCAATGCTTTCCGACCCTCCTGTCAGCAAAAGCGGCATAAACCACCGACTGCGTAAGCTGATGGCTTATAACCCCGAGGACTAAAAATCCTGAGCGATAAACCCGGGCAACAAACCAAGAAAGGAAAACCCCAATGGCTTTTGTTCATCTTCATGTGCATAGTGAATACAGCCTTCTTGACGGTGCGTGCCGAATTTCCCAGCTGCCCCAGCGGGCAAAGGAACTGGGACAGAGCGCCGTTGCCATAACCGACCACGGCGTTATGTACGGCGCTGTGGCCTTCTATAAGGCTGCCCAGAAAGCCGGGGTAAAGCCCATTATCGGCTGCGAGGTTTATGTTGCCCCTGCCAGCCGCTTCGGAAGAGAGCACAGCAGCGACGGAAACTACAGCCACCTTGTGCTTCTGTGCAAAAATGCCACCGGCTACCGCAACCTCTGCTACCTTGTTTCCGCGGGCTTCACAGAGGGCTTTTACCTGAAGCCCAGAATTGACTGGGATCTTCTCCGCGACCATGCCGAAGGACTTGTCTGCCTCAGCGGCTGCGTTGCAGGTGAAATTCCCCGAAAGCTGCTCCGCGGCGACTATGAGGCGGCCAAAGCCAAAGCTATTGAGCTTGATGAGCTTTTCGGACGTGGCAATTTCTATCTTGAACTTCAGGACCACGGGGATATAGACGAAAAGCGCGCAATGAACGGATTGCTTCGCATAAACGAAGAAACCGGCATCCCCATAGTCCTTACCAATGATGCACATTATATAAAAAAGAGCGATGCTGTCAGCCAGGACGTGCTTCTTTGCATACAGACGGGCAAAAATCTTGACGAGCCGGGAAGAATGAAGTTCCAGGGCGAGGAGTTTTATCTGAAGAGCGAGGAGGAGATGGCGGCAATACTGCCCGAGCATCCCGAAGC
Source organism: Oscillospiraceae bacterium (assembly GCA_045638085.1). Classification (GTDB taxonomy): domain Bacteria; phylum Bacillota; class Clostridia; order Oscillospirales; family Oscillospiraceae; genus SIG459. Next base: position 23,851 of record JAZUAQ010000017.1, on the reverse strand, counting down.
TCTTGAAAACACCGCAAAAATTGCAGATATGTGTGCCTTCGATTTCGAATTCGGCCATTATCACCTGCCCGAATTCAAGCTCCCTGAAGGGGAGACGGACTCTGCTTCCTACCTTCGCAAGCTCTGCGAGGAAGGCTTTGAGCGCCGCTACGGGGCAAATATGCAGGTTCATGCTCAGCTGGATTATGAGCTGAATATGATTGAGCGCATGGGCTTTGTGGATTACTTCCTCATAGTTTCCGACTTCGTTGGCTATGCCAAGCGCAATGCCATTCCCGTGGGTCCGGGACGCGGCAGCGCCGCAGGCAGCGTTGTATCCTACTGCCTGGGCATCACCGATGTTGACCCCGTTAAATACAGCCTTTATTTCGAGCGCTTCCTCAATCCCGAGCGAGTGAGCATGCCCGATATCGATATGGACTTCTGCATCCGCCGCAGAGGAGAGGTTATTGACTACGTAAACCGCAAGTATGGCTCCGACCATGTGGCGCAGATTGTTACTTTCGGCACTATGGCGGCGAAAAACGCCATCCGCGATGTTGGCCGCGTTATGGGCGTAAGCTACGCGGAGACGGATGCGGTTGCAAAAGCTGTGCCCAATGCCCTTCATATCACCATAAATGAGTCACTGCAGGTTTCCAAAGCTCTCAAGGAGCTTTATGAGGGCGAGAGCAGGATAAAGGCTCTTGTGGACACAGCAAGAGATCTTGAGGGTATGCCCCGCCATGCCTCCACTCACGCAGCGGGCGTTGTTATCACCAAGCGCCCCGTTTATGAATATGTGCCTCTTGCGAAAAATGATGAAGCCGTTGTCACCCAGTATCAGATGACTACCCTTGAGGAACTGGGTCTCCTTAAGATGGACTTTCTCGGTCTGCGCAACCTGACCGTGCTGGACGATGCGGTGAAGCTTGTGAGCGCGAAAGAGCCGGACTTTGACATTGAAAAAGTTCCTGAGGACGACAAAAAGGTTTTCGAAATGCTGCAGGCAGGCCGCACAAGCGGCGTTTTCCAGCTGGAATCCAGCGGCATCACCGCCGTCTGCACCGGTCTCAAGCCTAAGAGCATTGAGGATATCACCGCTATCATAGCTCTTTACCGCCCGGGTCCCATGGACTCCATCCCCCGCTTCATTGAGTGCAGCGCAAATCCTGAGAAGATAAGCTATAAGCACCCAATGTTGGAGGATATTCTGGGTGTTACCTATGGTTGCATAGTCTATCAGGAGCAGGTTATTGAAATTTGCCGCCGTCTTGCGGGCTTCTCTTTGGGGCAGGCGGATATGATTCGCCGCGCTATGAGCAAGAAGAAGGAAGCGGAGATTGTCCGCGAACGCAAGACCTTCATCTATGGCGACAGCGAGCGCAACATCCCCGGCGCCGTTGCAAATGGCATATCCGAGGACGTGGCGGGCAGCATCTATGACGAGATTCTGGACTTCGCCAACTATGCCTTCAACAAAGCTCATGCGGTCAGCTACGCAATCGTGGCCTACCGTACCGCCTATATGAAGGCTCATTATCCCAGAGAGTATATGGCCGCCCTCATCACCAGCGTTCTGGATAACAGCAGCAAGGTTGCCGAGTATATAAATGAGTGCCGCGACCTTGGCATAAAGCTTCTGCCTCCCGATGTGAACGAATCATTCGCGGACTTTTCCGTTGTGGGCAACGACCTGCGCTTTGGCATGGCCGCCGTAAAAAATGTTGGCCGTGGCTTCGTTCGCGCCCTCGTGGGAGAGAGGGAGAGAAACGGACGCTTCACCGCTTTTGATGAATTCTGCCGCCGTATGTACGGCCAGGATATGAACCGCCGCGCCATTGAAAGCCTTATCCGTGCAGGTGCTTTTGATAGTCTGGGCTATAAGCGCCGCGCTCTTTTGCAGGTGCTGGACAGCGTTATTGACGGCATTGCAAGTGCGGGCAGAAAGAATATAGAAGGCCAGTTTGACCTCTTCGGCATGAGCGAGGAGGAGGGCGGCGTTGGCAGCCAGCCTATGCGCCTGCCTGAAACCGACGAATTCTCCCTCCGCGAAAAGATGAGCATGGAGCGGGAGATGACGGGTCTTTATCTCAGCGGACACCCCATGGACGAATACAGAGAGCTGGCCAAGAAAATGGGCGCCGTGAAGATAGGCACCATTCTGGAGGCTCATGAAAGCGGCTCCGGAGAGGGCAAGTATGCCGACGGACAGTACGCCACCGTATGCGGTGTGGTAAGCTCCTATAAGACCCGGACCACCAAGAATAATTCAATGATGGCTTATGTTATGCTGGAGGATGACAGCGGCTTTATGGAGCTCATCTGCTTCCAGAAGGCCCTTGATAATGGCGAGGTTTATATCAAGGATAATGCCGCTTTAACGGTGCGGGGACGCATCTCTGTCCGCGAGGACAAAGAACCCCAGCTTATGGTGGATACCATCCGTCCTCTTGCCGAGACGGAAATTCCGTCTTTTGCCGATGTCGGCGGCAGAAGAGAGAAGAAGCTTTATCTGAAGCTTAGAAGCGACGATGAGAAAATGCTTCGGCGCATAGAGATAATACTGCAGATGTTCGAAGGAAAGGACACCATGATCCAGTATTTTGCGGATATAAAGAAGCAGCGCAGCTGCTCCTGCCTTGTCCATCCCGCCCTTGTCAGAGAACTTAAGGAACTCCTGGGCGAGGAAAATGTGGTGGTTAAATAAATAAAAAGCACACGGTTAGTGCCGTGTGCTTTTTTTGCGGCGGGATGTGGGCGTCCCGCCCTACTTGCCGTGCGAAACATTACGAGGCACAGCCCCCGTGGCGCCGAACAGGCGCCTTGAGGCAGCAGCGTCCCGAGCGGAAAACGAGGCAAGCACTCTAAGGTTTAGGCGCTGATTATGTGGCACAATATGTTTCTTATTTGCGCATTTGGGGAGTTTACAAAGGGGGGCCTTCTGTGCCCCTCTTTGGCCTGTTTTTCTTTCCATATTCTTTTTGCTGGCACAAAAAGAATATGGTCGTCGGAGACAACACGATCTTCGTCTGCTTGTGTACTTAAAACACCTCATTTGTTTGCCTTCTCCGAGGGGGGAGGCCTTTCCAATCCCTCCGTCACGGCTCAGGCCGTGCTACCTCCCTTTGCAAGGGAGGCTTTTTTTATGGGCAGGCCACTAGATGCTCTATAAATGCGACTGAGAAAATACAAAATATTGTGATTTATCCTCTTGCGTTCCTACATAATATAGTGTATAATCAAAATCCGGCACGACATATTCAACCACTATATATAGATATTCTTGATTACAAGGGGTACAAGATGAAGATAATTAAGAGAAACGGAAGCGAAGAGACTTTCGTATGGCAAAAAATCAGCGCAGCTATTGCCAAGGCCAACGAGGCCGCAGGCGGCAGCGAGCTTACAAATGATCAGATAGATGCCATCGCTCTGCGCATTGAGCGCTATTGCGAGGAACTGGGACGCGCTCTCAGCGTTGAAGAAATTCAGGAGCTTGTTGAAACCGAAATCATTGGCGCAGGTGCAGCGGAGACCGCAAAGCGTTATATCCGCTATCGTTTCACCCGCAACCTTGCCCGCCGCGCCAATACCACTGACAACCAGATCCTCAGCCTTATCGAGTGCAACAACGAAGAGGCAAAGCAGGAAAATGCCAACAAGAACCCCATTATCAACTCCACCCAGCGCGACTACATGGCAGGCGAGGTCAGCAAGGATCTCACCCGCCGCATTCTGCTGCCCGAGGAGATAGTCAAGGCTCACGACGAAGGCATTATCCACTTCCACGACGCCGACTATTTCGCTCAGCATATGCATAACTGCGACCTTGTCAACCTTGAGGATATGCTCCAGAACGGCACCGTCATCACCGGTACCCTCATCGAGAAGCCCCATAGCTTCTCCACCGCCTGCAACATCGCAACCCAGATTATTGCTCAGGTTGCCTCCAACCAGTATGGCGGACAGAGCATCTCCCTGACCCATCTCGCTCCTTTCGTAGATGTGAGCCGCAAGAAGATTCGCAAGACCGTTGAGGAAGAGATGAAGGCTGTTGGTCTTGATTGCAACCAGGAGCAGCTTTCCGCCCTCACCGAAAAGCGCCTGCGCGAAGAGATAAAGAAAGGCGTTCAGACCATTCAGTATCAGGTCGTCACCCTTCTCACCACCAACGGACAGGCTCCCTTTATCACCGTGTTCATGTATCTTGGCGAGGCCAAGAACGAGCAGGAGAAGAAGGACCTTGCCCTCATCATCGAAGAGACCCTGCTCCAGCGCTATCAGGGCGTTAAGAACGACACCGGCGTTTGGGTAACTCCCGCTTTCCCCAAGCTCATCTATGTTCTTGAAGAGCAGAACATCACTCCCGATTCTCCCTATTGGTACCTCACCGAGCTTTCCGCCAAGTGCACCGCAAAGCGCATGGTTCCCGACTATATCAGCGAAAAGATGATGCTCAAGCTGAAGGTTGACAAAAACGGCGAGGGTCACTGCTACACCTGCATGGGCTGCCGCAGTTTCCTCACCCCCTATGTTGACGAAAACGGCAAACCCAAGTACTACGGTCGCTTCAATCAGGGCGTTGTCACCATCAACCTTGTTGACGTTGCCCTCTCCTCCGGCGGAGATATGGAGCTCTTCTGGCGCATCTTTGATGAGCGCCTCGACCTTTGCTACAGAGCCCTGATGTGCCGCCATGAAAGACTGAAGGGAACTCTTTCCGATGCCGCTCCCATTCTCTGGCAGCACGGCGCCCTTGCCCGTCTGGAAAAGGGCGAGCCTATCGATAAGCTCCTCTTCGGCGGTTATTCCACCATTTCTCTGGGCTATGCAGGTCTTTATGAATGTGTCAAGTATATGACCGGCAAGAGCCATACCGATGCTGAAGCCACCCCCTTCGCTCTGGATGTTATGCAGCATATGAATGACAGATGCAAGGAGTGGAAGGCAAAGCACAATATTGACTTCTCCCTCTACGGCACTCCTCTGCAGTCCACCACCTATAAGTTCTCCAAGTGCCTTCAGCAGCGTTTCGGCGTTGTCCCCGGCGTTACCGACAAGGCATATATCACCAACTCCTACCATGTCCATGTCACCGAGGAAATCGACGCTTTCACCAAGCTCAGCTTCGAAAGCAAGTTCCAGGCTCTCTCTCCCGGCGGCGCCATCAGCTATGTGGAAGTTCCCAACATGCAGCAGAATATCAAGGCTGTTCTTCAGATCATCCGCTACATCTATGACAACATTATGTACGCTGAACTGAACACCAAGTCCGACTTCTGCCAGGTCTGCGGCTTCGACGGTGAGATAAGCATCGTCGAGGATGACGGCAAGCTGGTATGGGAATGCCCCAACTGCCATAACCGCAATCAGGACAAGATGAACGTTGCCCGCCGCACCTGCGGTTATATCGGAACTCAGTTCTGGAATCAGGGCAGAACTCAGGAAATCAAGGAGCGCGTGCTTCATCTGTAAAAAATTCCCCTCGAAGTAAAGGGCTTTTGCCCTTTACTTCGATTTTTCTAAGTAGCTTATCTAAGAGGTTATCTATGAATTACGGCAATATTAAATATTTCGATATAGCCGATGGTCCCGGAGTGCGCACAACTCTGTTCGTCTCCGGCTGCAGCCACCATTGCCCCGGCTGCTTCCAGCCCGAGACATGGGAATTTGACTTCGGCAGACCCTACACAGCTGAGACCGAGGAGGAGATAATCGCCTCCCTCGCTCCCGACTATGTGGACGGCCTTACCCTTCTGGGAGGCGAGCCTATGGAAAAGGTGAATCAGCGGGTTCTGCTGCCTTTGGTGAAAAAAGTGAGGGAGCTTTATCCTCAGAAGGATATCTGGTGCTACACCGGATACACTCTGGAGACCGAGCTTCTGCAGCCCTCCCGCGCCCGATGCGAGGTCACCGATGAGCTTCTAAGCCTCATCGATGTGCTTGTTGACGGAGAATTTATCGAGGCGCAACGAGACCTGACCCTTCTTTTCCGCGGCAGCCGCAACCAGCGCCTTATCGACCTGCCCGCAACATTGAAAAAGGGCGAAACCGTACTTTGGGAGAATTGATAGCTTATGGCCGCTTTTGATGAACTTTGGCCGGGAGGCCCCCGCTTCAAGCAGCAGGAGGGCTCCTTCCGCCTTTCCACCGATTCCGTGATGCTTGCCCACTTTGTCTCCGGCATCCGCGCAAACAAGGTGCTTGATATAGGCTGCGGTGCAGGTGTGCTGAGCGTTTTGCTCAGCCACGCAAGACCCGGCGCAAAGGTGGAGGGTGTTGAAATTCAGGAGGAATCCGCCGCCCTCAGCCGCGAGAATATGGAGGCAAACGGCTTTGCGCCTTCCGCTGTCATACTGGGTGACGTGAGAGAATTCCGCAGTTTTCTGAAGGCTGGGGATTATGACCTTGTGGTTTCCAATCCTCCCTATTTCCCTGTGGACAGCGGATATAATGCCCCTGCGGACAGCCGAGCCATAGCCCGTGACGAGCGCTGTCTGACCCTTGAGCAGCTTTGCGAGGCGGCAAAATATCTCTGCCGCTGGGGCGGGGCTTTTGCCCTTGTCCACCGCCCTGAGCGCCTTTCGGAAATTTTCTGCGCCCTGACAAAGCACGGTCTTGAGCCCAAGCGCCTGCGTATGGTACAATACAAGGCAGGGCATGCGCCTAATTTAGTGCTTATCGAGGCGCGCCGAGGCGGCAAAAGCGGCCTCAACATAGAAAAGCCTCTCATTCTCTGCAATGCCGACGGCAGCGACAGCGAAGAGACCAAATTGATCTATCACAGATAGGAGAAAGCAATGGCAGGAATTTTGTATCTTGTGGGCACACCTATAGGAAATCTCGGTGATATGTCCTCCCGCGCCCTTGAAACACTCAGCAGAGTGGACTTCATAGCCGCCGAGGATACCCGTGTTACCTTGAAGCTTCTCAACCGCTTCGAGATTAAAAAGCCCCTCATCTGCTATTTTGAACATAATCGCGCCGAGATGGGCGAAAAGCTACTCAGCCGCCTTATGGCGGGGGAAAGCTGCCCCCTTGTCACCGATGCGGGCATGCGCGCCATCTCCGACCCCGGCGAGGACATAGTACGCCAGTGCGCATTCCACGGCATCACCGTCTGCGCCATTCCCGGCCCCAGCGCCTGCGTCACCGCTCTTGCAATGAGCGGTCTGCCCACCCAGCGCTTTTGCTTCGAGGGTTTTCTTTCCACCACAAACAAAACCCGCCGGGAGCATCTTGAGCAGCTTGTGGGCGAAAAACGCACTATGATTTTCTACGAAGCTCCCCATAAGCTTATGCGCACCCTCAGCGATTTCCTCCAGTATTTCGGTGACAGGCAGATTGCCCTCTGTCGCGAAATGACCAAGATTCACGAGGAGGTTATCCGCTGCTCTCTCAGCTCTGCCATTGAACATTTCACCGCAACTCCCCCCAAGGGTGAGTTCGTGCTGGTTGTTCAGGGCGCCCCCGATGAAGAGCCTCAGCAGCTTAGTGAAGCGGACGCTCTTGAGATTGTGGAGCGCTACCGCAGCGAGGGACTCAGCCTTAAGGAGGCCTGCAAAAAGGCCGCCGCAGAAACTGGCTTTTCCAAAAACGAGCTTTACTCCATGGCGCTTGAAAAGTGAAAATAAAAAACCCGATGCTTTTGCATCGGGTTTTTATTTATTTCCTGACTCTCTTCAGTATCCAATCCGCCAGTTCGGCGATTCCCTCGCCGGTTTTGGCGGAGATGGGGATGATCTCTATGTTGGGATTGCGCATAAGGGCATATTCCCTCAGCTTATCCATATCGAAATCGAAGAAGGGGAGAACATCGGTCTTGTTAATCACAAGAAGACCGCAGGTTTCGTACATAAGGGGATACTTGAGGGGCTTATCGTGTCCTTCGGGGACGGAGAGGATGGTCATGTTCAGATGGGCGCCGGTGTCAAACTCGGCGGGGCAGACGAGATTGCCCACATTTTCAAGAATTACAAGGTCAAACTCCTCATAGCCAAGCTCCCGAAGACCCTGACGGCACATGTCCGCGTCCAGATGGCACATTCCGCCGGTATGGAGCTGAATGGATTTCACGCCGCAGGCAGCTATTGCCTCCGCGTCAACGGAGGAATCGATATCCGCCTCCATAACCGCAACACTGAGCTCCTTGGTGAGCAGGGGCAAAAGGGCACGGAGAGTGCTTGTCTTTCCGGAACCGGGGGCAGACATAAGGTTTATAAGAAAGCTGCCTTTTTCGGAAAGTTCACGGCGCAGCTTGGCCGCATCCGCATTATTATCTTCAAATACGCTTTCCCGCAGGGCGATTATTTTGATATCTTCCATTATTTATCCTCCCAGATTTTCAAATCCACATTAAAGTCCTTCAGGAAATATTCGTGGAGATCTGCTCTCATGGGCATGGTCTGCTTGATTTTTATAACGCCCGGTTTGCAGTGAGCCTTGCATATTCCGCAGCCCACGCATTTTTCCTGATCAATGACGACCTTGCCATCCTCGCCGAAGCTTATTGCCTCAACGGGGCAGCCGTTTGGGGTGGAAACACAGGCACGGCAGCCAATGCAGGCGTTGCGGTCGGGGACTGCTGTCCAGCCTGCGGGGTGGAAGCGGTGGCGCTCATTTTCGGTTGCGTTGCGGGCGAGGCGCACGGCAATACAGCAGCAGGGGCAGCAGAAGCAGATTTCGAGGAACTTATCCAGCTGGTCGTTGCGTATGCCCCAAAGAAGCTGTTCAACCTCAACCCAGACGGCCTGACCCATAAGTCCGGCCTCCGCGGCTATGTTGACCCTCTCCATAGCCTCTTCATAAGTAAACTCCCGTCCCAGATTATGCTTGACTATGATTCTGCCTGCATCACCCAGGAAGAGACAGCCTATATTGTGGGAAAAGTCCTTGCAGTCATTGGCTTCGCGGCAGAGGCAGGAGTCCATGCCGCCGATGAAGTCAGCATTTTTGAGGCTTGCCTTGATGACATCCAAAGGCAATACCACTTTTTCTCCCTCGCGGGAGATATCCAGATTCAGGGGGAGGGTAGTCTCCTCCTCTTCAAGATCAACATTCAGGGGCATGACCACAGTGGAGGTGTGGGTCTCCATGTCGGGATAGAGCATAATACCCTTTTTATAAATCTTTGCCTTCAGGCCGCCCTCTTTCATCCAGACGGAAAAGCGGATGAACATTTTATAAAGCTTCAGCGCCAAGGGCCAGCGCTTATCGGACATATATATAACATGCTCCTTGAGCCAGTTATATATGCCAAGTCCGTTGGGCTTATTCTTATAGGGAGGGAAGCCAACTTCCTTGCGGGCAAGTCTCTCCTCGTCCAGATAAAGCACCTTGCCGCTTTCGGTGATGTTGCTGGCTTGTCTTTTTTCTTCCATATACTCAAACCTTTCAGTATGCTATCTCTTTTATGAAAAGTCCGCCTCCCGCCACCGTTTCAATCTTCAGTACGGCTTTTTTCGTTGCAGGGAAAAGCTCTCTTGCGGCGGGGAAAAGTTTTTCGAAATACGCAGGCACATAGCTGCTGCTTAGTCCCACCTCCAGGGTGACGGATTTCACCGCGGCTATTTTGTTTTCGTCTGCCGCCCGCTGCACCCTCTCAAGGGCTCGGGTCAAAACACCAAGTTCGTGCATCAGCGATACCTTCCCGCGTATTTTTACTGGATAATTATATCGTTAAGAAATCATAAAGGCTTGAAACAAATTGCATCTTTTGTTTCATTATGATATAATTGAACAAAATTGTATTGTATGTATTGGGCACAAGGAGGGAGATATATGGTAAGCCGCACACTTCAGGCAATAATAGACGGCTTCAACAGACTCATCGACAAGATGGATTTTCATAAAATCTCCGTTGAGATGATAATGCAGGAAGCCAAGGTGAGCCGTTCCACCTTTTATCGCTATTTCAAGGATAAATACGATGTTATGAATGCCAACTACAAGATGGCACTTGATTACTACATCCATCCCGACCGCAGCAAAAATTATCGGGATTTGTGCTACCATCTTTTTGATTTCGGTCAGCGCAATCTGAAGATTTTCCGCCGCGCTCTGGAAAGCACAGGCTTCAACTCCCTCAGCAACTTCATCTATGAGTATTCCTATGAAACCGCTTTGAAAATCACCCGCCTCAACCGCGCGGGAGCGGGATTCACCCCCGTGGAGGAACTGCAGGTTGACGTTTTCTGCAACGGCATCTGCGCCGTTTATCGCAATATGATCTGCCAGCGCTATAAAATAGACCCCTCCGCCGCTGCGGATGCTCTTTATGAGATGATGCCCGAATCTTTGAAGCACTATTGGTGGAAATGAAATAAAAAATCGCCGATGGCTAAGCATTCGGGATTTTGCATCTTAGTCAAGCATAATCTTGTCGAGAATCTTGAAGTTTGCACGGTGAATGTACAAAGCCTTGCCGTCAATCATCAACTTGGTGGTTTTGGGAAGGTCTTCGCAAACTTCCCAATACACATCCTGACCGGAATATGCGCAAATAGGCACACCGAGCTGGGACTGGATAACTACGATCATAGGTTTACCAAAGGCGTTCTTGTAGTTATTAACGAAACGGGCAATGCTGGTATATTCGCCGAGTTTACCGCTGCTTTCGCTGTTGATTTCGCCGATATCCTCAAGACTGAAATCAACTTCCTTTTTCATGCCTTCTTCAGCAAAGATAACAGTGTCGCCACAAGTCACCATTTGCTTGCCATCAATAGTAATGGTAACCACGGAAGACAGAGAATATGTAGTGATGGAATAACCATCGCTGTCATAACCGCGCTCAGCAACCTTGTTGCCGGTAATGCTGATTCGCTCACCGGTAGAAACCATGTTCAGATTACCGCTGTTGTCGTAAAACTCGCAGCGATAGGAGACACCGGCAAGGTCACCTCGCAGGTCATTTACTTCGCTCTTGAACATAGCACAACCGGTCAGAGACATGGTCAGAGTTGCGATTGCAATTAACAGTACAATCATGCGGATGATGTTGTTATTTCTCTTCATTGGTACTATCCCTCAATTTTATTTCTGTAATGTCGGATGCAATAGCAAAGATCTTGCCTCGGGGAGGGTTCTTTGCTATTGCATTCAGAAAGTTCTTATTTGATTTTAACATCCCAGGCGCTGATGAGCTCGCCTTCGCCTTCTGCGGCGGAGAGAGTTACAGCGTCGCCAAGGTTCAAAATAGCGGCGATGGGGGCATCGGCAACGCTTACAACATAGTAAACGCTCTGGCCCTCGAAGCGGATGAAGATATGGGTATTGCCATCAATAACCGCAGAGCGGAGCTCACCAACTCTGCCGCTGACGGTGTTGGTGCTGGGAGTCTGCTCTTCAACAAGGTTTGCATTATTAAGCAGGCGGATATAGTTGGCCTCGCACTCGGCAACAGTGGTGCCGGTTGCAACTATCTGATACTGCTGAACATTGACCATGGCGTACATCTTGACCAGCTGAGCATCGTCCTTGAGAGCCATGAAGTAAGTGGGCTGGCCGGAGATGTTGAGAAGCAGGGGGAAGGTGGAGATATATTCATACTGCTGAACAACACCTTCTGCACTGGCGCGGGCGGAATATTCCTCGGCACCTGCAACGGGGTAGAACTTGGTCTCCTTGGTGCGCTGGTTGGTGAGGATGAAGCCGATGTTGCTCTCGTCGCTCATGACGGAGGTAATACCGGTGTACATATAAACGTCATCGCCGTTGACGATGTAGTTATAGCCTCTGGTGGTCTGGGTCACGTTCTTCTGACCGAAGATGGAGTTGAGCCAGCCGCTCTGGTACTTGCCGTGATAGTCATACTGCTGGATGATGATATCGGCAGTATAAACACGGTCCACCCATTCGGGAACTTCTTCATAGTAGGTGCTCTCGCCGGTGAGGGCATTGGTGAGAACCGCGCCCTTGATGTCGGTGCCGGAGAAAAGTCCTATGCGCTTGACTATGCGGGGGCTTACCCAGTAGGGGACGCCCTCTTCGTCAATTTCGAAGTTGGCATCGTCGAACATGAAGGTGGGGAACTGGAAGCGGATGTGGCGGGCGAGGTTGCGTCCGAAGTGCTCGGCGGTGGTATACTTGATGCCAACGCCCTGTGCGTCCAGACGGACAACCTCAACATTCTGGGTCACCATGTCGATGATAAGATAGGCGGGAAGACCTTCGCTGCGGTTGGTGGCCCACTTGATGATGTCACCGTAGACAAGCGGGGTCACGCGGACGGGGCGGCCCTTATAGTTAATCTGGGTGTAATCTTCTGCCACCTCGAACTGGCTGACGTACTCGCTGAGTTCGCCCAGCTTGCGGTTGCCGAGACGCTTGGCGCTGTCCTCGTCCAGCATGGGGATCTGGTTATAGCTTATCTCGTCAACCTCTTCAACGAAGTTGCCTTCGGAGAGCGCAAGAAGATTTGCGTATGCGTTTGCGCGGAAAATGGGCAGACCGATGACGCTGCCTATGATGAGAATAAGGACGAAAAAGGCGCAGATTACAACGGGAACGATGCAGTGGGCCTTCAGACCGCGCCAAAGCTCGCCGCCGCTGGTTACCTTGTGGAGACCAACGCTGACGGCGCTGAGAGCGCAGTATACAAGAGCCAGCAGGAAGAAAAAGCTGTAAAAGCTCTGGTTATGCAGGTTGATTGCGGGGAGCTTGAAATAGAAATAAACAGCTCCGAAGAGAAGGGTTATTATCAGGCTGATAATAATGCTTTTTGCGTTTCTGGATTTCATGGATATCCTCCTTGGAATTCCGAAAAATTTCAGATGTAGAAGTATTATAACATTTTTACCCGGATTATCAATAATTTTTACTTGACATTCATAATAAATTCATTTATAATGGCAAAGCTGACATGAAAATATGTTTTTGTTCGACGCAAAATACGTGGAGAAGTCGCGTAGCCCGGTCGAGCGCGCACGATTGGAAATCGTGTAACGGGAAAAAACCGTTCGAGGGTTCGAATCCCTCCTTCTCCGCCAAAAAGAACCGCCTGTAAGGGCGGTTCTTTTTTTGCAATAAGGGGATTCGAAAGGCGGCTCTTGGCAACATGCCGGGGGCATGTTGCAACCGCCGTGGCTTTTCCGCAGAAAAGCGAATCCCTCCTTCTCCGCCAAAAAAGAACTGCCTGTAAGGGCAGTTCTTTTTTATTTTACAACATAGAAAAAGGACTTGCTTTCGCAAGTGCTTTTTTGATTTATTTACTTTTTATGCGAGGGTGCGGTGGGAATAAACTATATTTCCGAAGCCGCCGTCTAAGCGCTGTCTGTCTTCGCCTATGGCATGGGCAAGCAGAGCTTCATCGCCGAGGAAGTTGAAATATGCCTCGTCGCTGCGGCCTTCAAGAATGTCATCGCATACTTCGATGACACGCTCTATCATGTCGGGAAGCCCCACTCCGTCACCGTGGCTGAGCAATACGCTGTCATAGCGGCCACCCAAAATTTTCAAAAGCCGCTGAAGAGACTGCTTATATGTGCTCACGCTAAGGCTCAGGTCATCGTAGAGAAATACGGAGTAGTTGCAGGAGTCGCCCAAAAGTAGCATTTTTTCTTCGGGGATGAGGAAGACAAGACTGCCTTCGGTGTGACCGGGGCAGGCGAAAGTTTCAACAGATATCCCCCCAAGCTCAAATTTTTCGCCCTCGGAAAGGCTTTTCATATTCTCAAAAGCCATAGGCTTTATAATTTGCTGGGGAGTGAGCTTGTTGAAATCGGGCCACATAGTGCCGCTGTTGGCGCGAAAAGCCCATTGCGAGTGAACGGAATAGGCTCGCTTTTCAAGGGGATTGATGCGAACATCCTCAAATTCCGCCGCGCCCAGCGCGTGGTCTGTGTGTCCGTGGGTGAGGAGCACGGTAAGGGGCTTGTCTGTGAGAGCGTCCACGCACGCTTTAAGAGAGCCGTAGCCGCTGCCTGTGTCGATAAGCACGGCTTTCTCGCTGCCTTCGATGAGATACATAAGCTCGGAGTTGAAGGCGAAGATGCGGGTGATACGGTCGGAAAGCTTTTCGGTTTTGAATATAAGATCCATATAATTTCCTTTTAGCAAAAGGCAGGTATTATTTATACCTGCCTTTATTTGGTTATTATTTTGCTTTGGCAGCAAATTCCTCATCGTAAACGGGGTTGCTGCTGCCGGGCACGTATCCATAGGGATAGCAGCCTTCGGGGTAGGGGAGGCTGTCGGGCTGAGCGGTTTTGTAGCTCCAGCCTGCCTGATAGCGCATAGTCCAGCCCCATTTGGCGCCGCCCATAACGCTTTCGCTGTAGCCGGGCAGAAGATAAGCGCCGGAAGAGAGCATGTCTGGTATGCTCTTGTAGCCAAGCCCCATGTTCTGGTCAAATATTATACTCTTGCCGTCAACGAACTTTTCTTCGGTCATATCGAGACGGGATTCAACGAAAATGCAGTTTCCGCGAAGGGCGATGTTGAACTTTTCGGTGCCGTCACCCTGCCATGCCTCGTCTTTGTTTTCGGTGAGGTATCCACCGGATGCGTTCTCAGCGTAGTAAAGCTTTTTGCCCTCAACTTCGGTGCTGAGAGTATACATAGGTGCGAGAGCACTCTCCTCGGTAAGTCCGCCGATGCCGTAATAGTTATAGCAGGTGAGGGTGCGGTCAACGTCAACTCCACCGCCGCCGGTCTGCACCATAAAGGCATAAACAGACGCAATATCATATGTGGCGGAAGAGCTCACATTACCCTTTTCCACCTCTATAGTCATGGTGCTGTATGCGGGAACATAATGCCACTGCTGATATGTAACAGCAATAACCGTTTCGCCTGCATCACCAAACACGGCGTACTCTTCCTCACCGTAAGCGGTCATGGTTTCCAGAACACGCTCACTGCCGAATTCGCTGCGGAGGGTGATTTTAACATCTTCTGCAGTGATGCCGGAGGCATCGGTGCCCTTGGGCCATATAACAGAGAAATAATCGGTGCTGTAATCGTGCATAAAGGGCATGCCTGCCGCAATGGCCTTCTCGCCGTCCGTCACCCAGATCCATTTGGCTTCCTCGCCGGCTTTTCCGCCGCAGCGATAGGAAGTGTCGTAGGCGTTGGGGACAAACTCCTTGTGAAGAGCCATGTCGGTGCAAGTGCGTCCATAGCAATATACGTGGACTGGGAAGGTGGCGGCAGGAATTTCCTTGCCGTCATAAATGATGCCGCTGACTTCGAATGTCATGGCATAGACACCGTTTCCGTCGCCGCCCATAATGGACCACTCGCGGTTGGAGTTATAATCTGCCCCTGTGTCATAGCCCCAGGTGTTCCACTCTATATCACCGACATCGAGAGTGTAGGTATACTTTCCGTCCACCCATTCGCCGTCCAGAGTGGTGGCGCTGAGTATGTATTCATCGGCAAAATAACCGTCGCCGTCTATGATGCGGACAGTGGCATTGCTGCTGTCGATGAGTTTGTCCTTGACGCCGTCGCCAAGATCAAGTACTGCTGCGCCGGTGTAGGTTACAGGGTCAAGAGGGATGCAGAGCTCCTCCTGGTTTTCATAAACAACACGCTTACCGCTCTCATCATAATGATATATGTTTATGTCGCCGGGTCCGTCGGTATAGATGAGATCCACCTTGAGGGTGGTTTTATTGCCGGTATCGGCAAGACCCAGAATGTTGCTTGTAACTGTCAGTTCCGGCACAGAGCCGGCGCTGCCGCATGCGGCGAAGAAACACAAGCATATTGCCATTATAAGAATGACGCTGATTGCTTTTTTCATTATTCCATCCCCCTTACTTAAGCTAAGCTTAAAGAACCTCATCGAGGAAATCCAGGCACATATCGCTGACCCATTTTTCGTGGTACCAGGGGTGTCCGTGGTGGGGCATACCCTCTGCGATGTGGAGTCTGGCGCGCTCCTCGCCCGCGGCCGCGTTAATGGCCTCGGCAAAGTCAATGGACTGCTCCACGGGGACTATCTGGTCGCTGCCTCCGTGGAGTATGAAGAAGGGTACGGTGTCCTTGCTTACATAGCTCATGGGGTTTGCGATGCGGCAAAGCTCGGGAATCTCCGTTATTTTTGCGCCGAGGAAAAGGCTTTCGGGGCTGTTGGCCTCGTCATGGTCGGCTATGCCCGCTCCGCTTTTTCGGAAGGCCTTGTCCATCTCAAGGAAGCCGCCGCAGGGGCCGCACCAATCCACGCAGGCATGCACGCGGCTTGAATATTCGCCGTAGCCCATGGAAAGATCCTCGAATGCGCTGTCGCCGTTTGTGACAGCCACATAGCTGCTGAGCCAGCCGCCGCTGGAAGGTCCCCAGACGGCGATGCGCTCTGTGTCAAAGCCGTATTTCTCCGCGTTGGCACGAACCCAGCGAATAACTGTTTTTGCATCATGAACCATGGCGGGATAAATGGCCTCGCCGCTTTTGCGGTATTCCGCGCTGACAACGGCATAGCCACGCTTCAGACCCTGAAGCATAGGTTCTACGCTGTCATCCCGCTTGGTGCACATCATAAATGCGCCACCGTGGAAATGGACGATGACGGGGCACTTGCCTTCGCGTTTTTCGGGAAGATAAAGGTCAAGTATCTGAGAAGGGGATATATCGCAATAGGGAATATCCAGATATTTTTCCTTGATGCCGTCAAGAATTGCCTGAGCAAGCTTGGGCGGCTCGAAGCCCGGAGGGGGAGGCCCATCGAACATAGGTCCGCCCACAGGAGGCAGTTTGTCGCTCAAACCGAAATGGGCGTTTGCGGCACCCTTGCCGTCGCACTTGGGCAAAGGCATTTCCTCAAAGGGTGTTGCAGGCTCTATGCCTTTCAGGTGCTTATCCATAAATGCGTACATGATGGCAAGGTTTTCATCGGTTTTGAACTCGGGGCTGTCGTGACCTGCGCCCTCAAGAGGGACCCACAGAGCGCGGCCTTTTCCAAGCGCGGCCTCTATTGCCTCAACAAGCAGCTCGCCCTGGGCAAAGGGGACAAGAATATCCGCATTTCCGTGCTGGATGAGAATGGGGCACATGGCATTGCTTATGTGGCTGGCGGGATTTGCGGCCGCAAGTTTCTCCTTGTCGGCTTCCTGCAATGCCGCGCCAATATACTGACTTTCAGGGGAGCGGGGATCATCGTGGTCGGCAAGGCTGAGGCCGTTTGCTCTTGCCTGCTCGTCCATTACGGCAAAATCAGTAGGTCCGAACCAGTCGATTGCACAGGCAATTTTAGCGTTAACAGACTCCTTCTCGCCGTAGAACTTTTCAATGTTCATTGCCAGAAGGGCGCTGAGGTTGCCGCCGGCGCTGCCGCCGAAGGCACAGACTTTGCTGTCATCAATATTCAGCTCCGCTGCGTGGGAATGGAGATAGTCCACAAACTTGCGGCAATCCAGCACTGCGGCGGGGAAAGGGGCATCGCCGCTGCGGCGATAGTTGCAGGAAGCAAAAGCATAGCCGCGCTTTGTGCAGTCAAGAAGCTCCTGAATGTGGAAATCCCGCTTATCACCCATGGCAAATCCGCCGCCGTGGATGTGCAGTAGCAGGGGGAAAGGACCTTCACCGGTTTCGGGATAAAAGATATCGAAAACCTGTCTGGGGTGTTCGTCCCCATAGCGCAGGTCAAGTTTGTTGTTGGGATATGCGCTTATATCAGCGTCGGGCATTTCGGGGGGTGGTCCGCCCATTGGAGGCTTTTTCATAAAATCCATGCTGATACCTCCCTTATGCTTTGGCTTCAAGTTCGGGCTTTTTCTCCTCGTCATTATGTACTCGAACGGTGGGTCTGGGTCTGTTCTTGATGGCATCGAAGGAAATTGCGGCAAGCAGGATGATGCCCTTGACGGCATACTGGAGATAAATACCCCAGCCTGCAAGCTGCATGCCGTTGGAGATAATCTGCATTACGAATATACCGGCAACGAGACCGACAACGTTGCCCTTGCCGCCCATGAAGCTTATACCGCCGATGATGGCAGCGGTGAGGCAGGTGAACTCAGTGCCGGGTCCGGAGTTGGCGCTTGTCATATTCTGATGAGCCATCATATCCAGAGCTGCCAGAGCGAAGACGGCGCCGGTGATGGCAAAGGTCATGGCTTCAACGAAATCGGCCTTGATGCCGCTGAGACGGGCGCATTCGCGGTTGCCGCCAACGGCAAGAACATTGCGGCCGAAGTGGGTCTTGTTCAGAACAAACCAGGCGAGAATAACGCAGAGAAGCGCCAGATAAACATCTATGGGCATGCCGAGGAATTTGACGGTATAAAGAGAACGGAAAAGACTGGGAAGACCGGAATAGGTCTTTGCATTGGTAATGGTGAGGCAGATGCCCTTGAAAACCTCGCTGCTGGCGATAGTGACGATAAGGGGGAAGAGCTTCAGCTTGGTGACGATAAGGCCGTTGAGAAGACCCATCATGAAGCCAAGGAAAACGCCCCAGACAAGGACGATGAGCATATGTACAATGCCGAAAGCGCCGCCGGTGCTTTCCAGAATCTTCTGGGTGAGCAGGAAGGAGGTGGTGGAGACCATTGCCATCTCATAACCGACGGAAAGGTCGATGCCGCCGCCTATCATAACGAAGGCAATGCCCATACCTGCTATAATATAGTAGCTGGACTCGCTTATAAGGTTATAGATGTTTCTCTTGCTGAAAAAGGCGGGGTTAATAATGGTGAACATTACGATAAGCGCAGCCAGAATTATATAGACAGTGCCCTCGCGCCATGCGTAGGACAAAGCGCCCTTGATGCGCTCTGCAGTAGTCTGATTGGATTTGATCATACGGTTACCTCCATTCCGGACGCAAGCGTCAGGACGTTTTCTTGTGTGAAGCGGTCTTTGGTGAGCTCACCGGACACGCGGCCTTCGCTGAGGACAATAATGCGGTCGCTCATACCCAAAAGCTCCTCCATATCGGAGGAAATCATAACTATGGCTTTGCCTTCTGCCGCCATCTTGTTCATAAGAAGATAAATTTCCTGCTTTGCGCCGACGTCTATGCCCTTTGTGGGTTCGTCGAAGAAGATGATATCAAGGTCGGCGGCCATAGTTTTGGCAACAACAACCTTCTGCTGATTGCCGCCGGAGAGGTTGATGACCATCTGGTTGAGGCTGGGAACTTTGATGCGAAGGTTATCCTTGTATTCCTGTGCCACAGCTTTGCGCCTGCGTTTGGAAATAACACCGGCGCGCATAAATTTTTTGTTGCATATAAGAGTTGTGTTGAAAAGCACGGTGTTGAAGAGTATGCAGCCTTGTTCTTTGCGATCTTCGGGGATAAGGCCAATACCTGCGGCAATGGCATCGGCGGGAGATTTTATCTTTACCTTTTTGCCGTTTACCAGCACCTCGCCCTTTTCGATGCGGGCGGCGCCGCATATGAGCTGAGCGGTTTCGGTGCGTCCGCAGCCAACAAGACCGGCCATGCCCAAAACCTCGCCCTTGCGCAGGGTGAAGGAGATGTTTTCAACGCTGTTGCCTGTAAGACCGCGGCATTCGAGGGCGATTTCTCCCAATTCATGGTCGCGGGTGGGGTGGCTTTGGTCGAGCTCGCGTCCAACCATGAGCTTAACAAGCTCGGCGCGGTTGGTGTCGGCGGTGTTTATGGTGGCAACAAATTTGCCGTCGCGCAGGACGGTGATTCTGTCGGTGATTTCAAAAACCTCGTCAAGGCGGTGGGATATATAAATGATGGTGACGCCGTTCTCCTTCAGCTTGCGGATAACGTTGAACAGAAGTTCAACCTCCGTGGTAGCAAGAGCGGAGGTGGGCTCATCCATAATCATAATTTTCGCTTTGTTGCTTATGCCCTTGCATATTTCAACCAACTGCTGCTGAGCGGGAGAAAGGGAAACCACGGGCACATTGGGTTTGAGATCAAAGCCGTATTCGTCAAAAATTTCCTGAGCAAGACGGTTCATCTGCTTTTGAGAATAAAGCTTTGCCTGAGGTCTTCCGAGGAAGATGTTTTCCGCAACGGTGAGAGGCAGACAGAGATTGAGCTCCTGATAAATAACGGCAACACCCAGCTCCTGTGAGGATTGTGGAGAGAGCTTCTTAAACTGCTTGCCGTCAAAGTCCATTACGCCGCTATCGGGCTCAATAGCGCCCGCAATGGCCTTGATCAGTGTGGATTTGCCTGCACCGTTTTCGCCAAGGAGAGCATGGACTTCGCCGTCGGCGACGGAGAAGGACACATCGTCCAAGGCAACGACACCGGGATAGGTCTTTGTTATATTCTTTAATATAAGCATAATATTCTCCCTTTAGGGTTTGAATAGACTATCTAAATGATTGCGGGGACGCGACGAACGCGTCCCCGCATTGAATATTTAATTGATGAGTTTATTACTCAACGGGAGTAACGGTGCCGTCACCGTTGTTGATCCAGGTGATGCCGTTATTCTTCCAGAAGCCTGCGATCTGAGGACCGTCGCCAACGCAGTCAGCGGTGGTGAAGCTGCCGTCAGCATTGTTTACAACAGTTGCGGTCCAGGTGGGATTGCCCATGCCTTCGTTCTCGGGCTGAGCAACAATAGCGGTGCCGTCTTCGTTGATGGTTACAGTCCAGAGGATCTCGCCAAAGGGAGTGGGCTCCATGTAGCTGTAAACACCTGCAGCGATGCTGGCAGGAGCAGCTTCAAGCAGACCATACTGGGCGACATGGGCAGCATAGTCCTCGCTCTTTACGGGAACAGCCTTGCCCTCGTTGAGAGCGGCCCAAAGGATAGAGTTGTTCTCCCAGAAACCAGCGATCTGGGGACCGTCGCCAACGCACTCAGCAGTGGTGAAGGTGCCATCGCCGTTATCGGCCCAGACAGCATCCCACATGGGATTGCCCATGCCTTCGTTTTCGGGCTGACCGAACTTGGCGGTGCCGTCCTCGTTGAGGGTGATGGTCCAGAGCATTTCGCCGAAGGGAGTAGTTTCGATGTAGCTGTATTCACCTGCGGGAACAGGAGCTGCAGCAGCGCCGCCTTCGAGGAGACCGTACTGGTCGACATGGGCTGCATAATCCTCGCTCTTTACGGGAACAGCCTTGCCCTCGTTGAGAGCGGCCCAAAGGATGGAGTTATTCTCCCAGAAACCTGCGATCTGGGGACCGTCGCCAACGCACTCAGCAGTGGTGAAGGTGCCGTCGCCGTTATCGGTCCAGACAGCATCCCACATGGGATTGCCCATGCCTTCGTTTTCGGGCTGGCCGAACTTGGCGGTGCCGTCCTCGTTGAGGGTGATGGTCCAGAGCATCTCGCCGAAGGGAGTGGTTTCGATGTAGCTGTATTCACCGGCGGGAACAGGAGCGCCACCAGTGGAGGGAGCTACGGGAACTACGGGAGCTGCGGGCTCTTCGGGCTCTTCTTCAACGATGAAGCCGTCGCGGCTGTTCCAATAGAAAACGGTGTTTTCACTCTTAAGGGTTTCAATGGGATCGAAGGGCTGAACGGTTGCGCCGGAGAGAATGTTGAAGTGAGCAACGCTGGCAACTCCGTCGGGAGCCCACTCATCATCAACAGCCCACCAAGCGGCAATGCCGTCGGGGTTCTTCTTGAAGTAGTCAACGCCTTCAACGCCATAGAGGATGCCGTAAGCGGTGTTGGCAACAGAAGTTGCAACGTCGCCGCCTGCTGCGGAAACGCCGAACTGAACAGCGCCGCGCATAACGGACTTGAAGCCGACTGCGTCTGCGTCAACGGAACCGACAATGTAGTCAGCCTCATTGCCCATAACGCCGGCAGAGAAGAATGCAAATTCGTCGAGCTGGTCGGCATAGTTATCAACTATGTACTGGCCGCCCTGAGTGGAAGCGAGAGAGTTGTAAGCAATGAATACACGGGTGTTGGGATTGGTGGTGAGGATGTTTGCAACATTCAGGCCGCCGTTGGTCTGATCCTGCTCGGTGATAACACCTGCAAAATGGTCAAGAGCCAGCTGGCAGAATGCGGGGTTTTCGACCTTGTTGGCTTCGTCAACAACATTGCCGCTGACGTCAACATATTCGCCCTTGGCGTTCTTGAGGTAGGGCTCAAGGATGCTCTGTTCGCCCTTGGAACGGATAACGGTCTCTTCAGCAAGATTGGACTCCAGGAAAGCGATTTCCCAGTCGGGGTTGGCTGCGTTGAGCTCGTCCGCGTGAGCCTCGATCCAGTTCTTTGCGATCATGGCAACATAAGCGCCGCAGAGATACTCGTCGGACACGGTGCAGCAGTCGTAGTACTCTTCGCTGAGCTCATCGGTGGTTGCGCCGTTGATGTAGACCTTGATACCGGCTTCGTGAGCTTCCTTAATGGCGTCGCCCAGAGCGCGGATGTCGGTGGGGTTGATAACAAGAAGATCAGCACCCATGGTGATAAAGTTCTTGATCTGCTGGATCTGGAGAGCGGAGTCCTGATCGCAGCTGACGGTCTGGACCTTGGCCTTGCCGTCAAAAATGTTGATCAGTGCTTCTTCTTCCAGAACGTAGATACTTTCGCTCATGCTGACGGTGCAGAAGCCGACGAGGTCCAGCTCAGCAGGCTCAGCAGGAGTGGAAGGATCTGCGGGATCGCCGGGAGCGGCGGGAGTCTTGTCACCGCAGGCAGCGAAAAGGGACACTACCATAATGACAGCAAGCAGGATTGCAAGCAGTTTCTTCATAAGAATTCCTCCAAAAAATCTGACAGTACAAATTTAGATGCTCTATTGCACCATTTGACATCTTCATTTTATCATCCGGGATTTTTCTTTTCAACACTTTCACGCCATTTGCTTATTCCGTTATTTTGTCGCTGTTATTACAGAAAAATTAATTTCAACGAAATTTCCCCTAAATTATAGAAATATAAGGGCTTGACAATTCATTATTTTTGTTTTAGCCTTATATCTGTAATGTGATATTTTTGACATAAGGAGTTCAGCATGGATATACAGCGTATGCACGAATTCAACACCCTTGTGGAATACGGCTCCTTCCGCGAGGCAGCCAAAGTCCTCGGCATATCCCCTTCCCTGCTCAGCAACCATATAAACCTTCTTGAAAAGCGAGTGGGCGTGTCCTTGCTCAAACGAAACGCCCATTCCATAA
Source organism: Oscillospiraceae bacterium (assembly GCA_045638085.1). Lineage (GTDB taxonomy): Bacteria > Bacillota > Clostridia > Oscillospirales > Oscillospiraceae > SIG459. The sequence goes on along the minus strand of JAZUAQ010000017.1, from coordinate 843 downwards.
TGCTTACCGAAGCGGGAAAACGTTTTCTCATTGATTCTAAGGAATTTACACAGGAGTACAGTCAAATCGTCTCCGGGCTGGACAGCATTTCCGAAAGCGGAGGCATGGGCATCCGCATCGGTTTTTCCGGCTTCACCATCCCATCGAAGCTGGGCCCATTCCTCGACACCGTTAACCTGCGCTACCCCAATATAAAGCTTGAGTTTTTTGATGACCGCGTGCACAATATTGAAAACAGCGTCGCCGAGGGGAAGATAGACCTCTTTTTCACCTACGCAGAAAGCGGCGCAAGCTATGAAAACATAGAAAAGGAAGCTGTGTACAGCACCAAGGTGCTGGCCCTTGTCCCGCTTCACCACCATTTGGCCCATAAATCCTCCCTCAGCGTCTCCGACCTAGAGGGAGAGCGCTTCGTCCTCTATCCCAAAGGCGCGGACAGCTCTTACTATGATTCCGAGCTCAGCATACTCAAAAGAAGCGGCATTTCCTTTTCCTTATATGAAGGTGATGTCTGCCCCACCGCTCACTTCATCATGGTGCCCGTAGGCAAGGGTCTTGCCCTGTGTCCCCGCGTAATGCGCGGAATGATACCCCCCAACACGACAGCGCTGCCGGTTATAGATCCCAATTTTGAGACCACCATGTATATGTTCTACCGCAAGGATAACCCCAACCCCTATCTGGGTGAATTTCTCGAGAGTTTCCGGAGCTTCGGAGCAGGAGGCGGCAATGACAACTGAAAGATTATTTGAATTTCTCGTCCTGAGCCAGACCCTCAGTTTCAGCGGTGCGGCGAAAAAACTGTTTATGACCCAGTCGGCACTCAGCAGGCATATTGCGGAG
>JAZUAQ010000016.1:0-1637 GCA_045638085.1 Oscillospiraceae bacterium | reverse complement strand
CTTTTCCATCTCGTGGAGAAGCTTGATAACTTCCTTCTTGGGGAGCATGTCGAAGGTGCCGTCTTCCTGCATCTTCTTCAGCTGAGCAAGACGCTCAACGCGGGTGCGCATGGTCTTGAAGTTGGTGAGCATGCCGCCGAGCCAACGAGCGTTGACGTAGAACATACCAACGCGCTCTGCCTCTTCCTTAACTGCGTCCTGAGCCTGCTTCTTGGTGCCGACGAAAAGGACGGACTGGCCGTTTTCAGCAACGCTGCGAACGAAGGAATAAGCCTCTTCGAGCTTCTTTACGGTCTTCTGAAGGTCAATGATATAGATACCATTTCTCTCCATGTAGATGTACTCGGACATCTTGGGGTTCCATCTGCGGGTCTGGTGACCGAAGTGTACGCCGGCCTCCAGGAGCTGTTTCATAGATACTACTGCCATTACGTTTTTTCCTCCAAATTTAGTTTTTTACCTCTGGGAGCTTCGTCCCATCCGCCAAGCTTTTGCCACAGACGGAAAGTCCACTCCCATGCGTAATGCCTTGGTATTATACCAAACACCAAGTTTATTTGCAAGTGTTATTTTCAATAAATCCACTGATTTTTCTATGTTTTTTCTCACTTTTTTGTCATAAAAGAGGTCTGCGGGGACACTTCTCCCTTCTGTACTCCCCGCTTATCTCCACGAGGATTATATCCTCCCCTATTCTCTTTATGCACTCGAAGGGAATAACATAGTCTTCCTCCCTTCCAAGCAGCCCTAACCAGCGGCAGCGCCCCGGAACTATCAGGGCATAAAGCTGTCCCGTGGACATATCCACCTCCACATCACCCACAAATCCCAGCCTGTGGCCGGAGCAGACATTTATTATCTCCTTGTACCTGAGTGTTGCGCATCTCATATCCTCAGCCTCCTTATTAAAAGTTATTCTCTATGTGCAAAAATTAGACGGCGCGGTTGCCTGCCGCGCCGTCTGATTTATGAAACGAATATCTGCTTTTTGATTTGCGCAATGGCATTTTTCTCAAGACGCGATACCTGCGCCTGAGATATGCCTATTTCCGAGGCAACTTCCATCTGAGTGCGCCCTTCATAAAAGCGCAGGGAGAGTATGCGTTTCTCCCTCCGGCTTAACGCCGCCATAGCCTCGCTGAGGGCGATTTGCTCCAGCCAATGCTCGTCCGTGTTGCGGGTGTCCCCCACCTGATCCATGACGGTTACGCTCTCGCCACTATCAGTATAAAGAGGCTCATATAAGCTCATTGGCTCGCAAACCGCGTCCATGGCAAAAACTACTTCCTGCCTCGGCAGCCCCAGAAGATCCGCAATTTCCGAAACATCAGGCTCTCTCCCCTTTTCCGCTGTCAGCTTTTCCTTGGCCTGAAGCACCTTATAGGCCGTGTCCCTGACGCTTCTTGAAATTCTCAAAGCGCTGTTATCTCTCAGATAACGCCTTATCTCCCCAGCTATCATTGGCACTCCATAAGTTGAGAATCGCACCTCGTGGCTTGGGTCGAAGTTATCTATGGCCTTTATAAGACCTATGCAGCCCACCTGAAAAAGGTCATCCACATTCTCTCCCCGGCCCGCAAAGCGCTGAATAACCGAAAGCACCAGCCTCAGATTCCAAGTCGGATCGTAGCCATGTC
>JAZUAQ010000015.1:0-2583 GCA_045638085.1 Oscillospiraceae bacterium | reverse complement strand
GCCCGCGTTGGCACTGTCTCCTCCGGCGACGAGGTCATCGGCGCTCTCATTGCCGAGGCTATGGATAAGGTCGGTCAGGCCGGTGTCATCACCATCGAGGAAGCCAAGACTGCCGAGACCTACACCGAGGTTGTTGAGGGTATGCAGTTCGACCGCGGCTATCTCAGCCCCTACATGGTCACCGATCCCGACAAGATGGAAGCCATCATGGATGATTGCTACATCCTCCTCTATGAAAAGAAGATTACCTCCATTCAGGATATGCTCCCCCTTCTGGAGAGCATCGTAAAGCAGGGCGCAAAGCTCCTCATCATCGCAGAAGATGTTGAAGGCGACGCTCTTGCAACCCTCGTTCTCAATAAGCTCCGCGGCACCTTCAGCTGCGTCTGCGTCAAGGCTCCCGGCTTCGGCGACCGCCGCGTAGACATGATGCAGGATATCGCCATCCTCACCGGCGGTACCGTCATCAGCGAGGAAAAGGGTCTCCAGCTCTCCGACGCATCCCTTGAGCTGTGCGGCTTCGCACATCAGGTCAAGGTCACCCGCGACGATACCACCATCGTTGACGGCATGGGCGACAAGCAGGAAATCGCAGACCGCGTAAACTCCATCAAGCACCTCATTTCCACCACCAAGAGCGACTATGACCGCGAGAAGCTTCAGGAGCGTCTTGCAAAGCTGGCCGGCGGCGTTGCTGTCATCAAGGTCGGCGCAGCCACCGAAGTTGAAATGAAGGAAAAGAAGCTCCGCATTGAGGACGCTCTCAACGCAACCCGCGCAGCAGTTGAGGAAGGCATCGTAGCCGGCGGCGGCACCGCATACGTCAATGCAGGCAAGGCAGCTGCCGGAACCGCAAAGACCCTCAGCCGTGACGGGCGCACCGGTGCAGAAATCGTTGCTCTCGCTCTGCAGGCTCCCATCCGCCAGATCGCAGCTAATGCAGGCGTTGAAGGCGCTGTTGTCTATGACAGAGTCAGCTCCTCCGACTGCGCTCACTTCGGCTTCAATGCCGCAAGCGAGGAATATTGCGACATGATCGCCGCAGGCATTGTTGACCCCACCAAGGTCTGCCGCAGCGCTCTTGAAAACGCCGCATCCATCGCCAGCGTTGTTCTCACCACCGAGAGCCTCGTTGCCGACCTCCCCGAAGCCAATGACGGCGCAGCCGCAGCTGCAGCCGGTATGGGCGGTATGGGCGGTATGTATTAATCCAAAGCCAAACAAAAAATCAATCCTCCCCGTGGAAATCACGGGGAGGATTTTTGTATATGGGGCAAGCCTCCCTCATTTAAAGCCTTCCCCTTGAGGGGAAGATGTCTGCCGAAGGCAGACGGATGAGGTGTTTATTGCGCTGAGGTCAAAACCGCCCTTGCTGCAGCCATTTTATGGCAGAATTTGCAAGCACCGCCGCGCCTATGGGCAGCGCCTGCTCGTCAAAATCCGCCTTAGGGTGATGGAGGGGATAATTATAGCCCTTTTTCTTCTCCCCCGCCGCAAGCACCAGCATCGCCGAAGGCACTTCCCGGCTCACATAGGCAAAATCCTCGCTTCCCGCGCTTTTGCCGCCACCGGGAAAATCTCCGGCATTGAAAACCTTGTCCTCCCCCAACATCTCCCTTGCCCAGACTTCCAGAGAGGACGCAAGCTCATCATCCTCCAAAAACGCGGGACACGCTCTGTCGAACTTCAGCTTCGCCTTCGTCTGTGTGGCGGCGGCAACTCCCGCAGCTATTTCCCTTATGCGCTGCCTTATATGCTCCCGCACAGAATCCTCCATAGCCCTTATGCTGCCCTTCAAAATCGCCGTTTCGGGAATCACATTTGCCGCACTGCCGCAATCTATGCTGCCAAGGCTTAAGGCGGCCTGCTCATTCATACCAAGCTCCGAAGCTCTTATCCTCCAAAAAAGGGCGGTGAAGGCCAGCGCAGCGCCGATTGGATCAATCCCCCGATCGGGTTCCGCACCGTGGCAACCCCTGCCCCGAAATTCGAGAGTGAAAAAATCCGCAGAGGGCGCGCATTTTCCCGCAGTGGGTATAACTATACTGCCCACGGGCAGCTCCGACGCGGTCAGGACATGCAGCATCATTGCGCCTCCCACATTGGGTGAGCGCAAAATTCCTTCGGCAATCATATCCTTCGCCCCCCCCCAAAACTCCTCCCCAAAACTCCTCCCAAAAACGCAAAAAGCAGATGGCAAAGCCATCTGCTCTGAAAAAGCAATTAAGCGTTTCTCATTTTTGCGAAGCAATCGCTGCAATAAACAGGCTTGCCTTCGGTGGGTTGGAAGGGAACTCTTGCTTCCTTGCCGCAGTTAGCGCAAGTAGTAGTGAAGTACTCTCTTGCCTGTCTGGAAGCGTTTTTCTTGGCGTCTCTGCAGGGTTTGCATCTCTGGGGTTCGTTCTGGAAACCTTTTTCAGCGTAGAATTCCTGTTCGCCAGCGGTGAAAACGAAAGTTTTGCCGCAATCTTTACATACTAATTCTTTATCTTCGTACATTTTGTGAAACCTCACTTAAATAAAATATAATGCCCTTTTCGGAGTTACACCGATTCGTCGAACAATAGCCGAATTATTATACAC
>JAZUAQ010000014.1:0-13321 GCA_045638085.1 Oscillospiraceae bacterium | reverse complement strand
CGGAGAGGAATACCTCCACCGAAACGCCATAGGCGCCCACGCCCTTCAGTCCCAGACTTTTCACAGCAGACACCATCGGTTTTGCCTCCTTTTCACAAAATCATGTTCTCCCCTTTACGGGAAGGCGCTTTCTCAGCCCTCGAAATCGTCCGCGGAAATGTCAACGGCGCGGCCTGCTGCCTGAGCGGCCTTGCGTGCCTGGGGGCTCATGAGCTTGTAGGCGTTGTCGCGGATCTGCTGCTCAATGCCATCGCAGATTTCTGGATGGGTGCGGAGGAATTCCTTCACGCCGTCGCGACCCTGAATGCGCTGCTCACCAACGGTGAACCATGCGCCTGCCTTGTCGATAAGTTCAAGCTTAACGCCCAGATCGATGATCTCACCGATCTTGCTGATGCCTTCGCCGTAGATAATATCAAACTCTGCCTCTTTGAAGGGGGGAGCAACCTTGTTCTTGATAACCTTTGCACGGGTGCGGTTACCCACCATTTCGGTGCCAACCTTGAGAGTTTCAACGCGGCGGACATCGATGCGGACGGATGCGAAATACTTCAGCGCACGGCCGCCCGGAGTGGTTTCGGGATTGCCGTACATAACGCCGATCTTCTCGCGGAGCTGGTTGATGAAGATAACGATGCAGTTGGTCTTGCTGATGGTACCTGCCAGCTTACGGAGAGCCTGGCTCATAAGGCGCGCAACAACGCCAACGGAGCTTTCGCCCATCTCGCCTTCAAGTTCGGTTCTGGGAACGAGAGCGGCAACGGAGTCCACAACAACAACGTCAACAGCGCCGGAGCGGACAAGCGCCTCGGTGATGTCAAGAGCCTGCTCGCCGGTGTCGGGCTGAGAGATAAGCAGCTCGTCGATGTTTACACCCAGAGCGCGGGCATAAGCGGGTTCAAGAGCGTGCTCAACGTCGATGAATGCAACCTCACCGCCCATCTTCTGTGCGGAAGCCAGAACGTGGAGAGCCAGAGTGGTTTTACCGGAGGATTCAGGTCCGTAGATTTCAATGATGCGTCCCTTGGGAACACCGCCGATACCGAGGGCGAGGTCAAGGGAGAGAGAGCCGGTGGAGACGGCCTCAACGTTCACAGGAATGTCGTCGCCAAGGCGCATGATGGCGCCCTTGCCGTAGCTTTTTTCAATCTGTGCCAGTGCGGTTTCAAGAGCCTTTTTCTTGTCGCTTGCCTGACCGGGGGTGGTGATGGGAGCTTTCTTATCTTTTGCCATAGTGAACACCTCTTATATCTCAAAAAATATTAAACTAATTTATATTCGTCCGAAGACAACGCGTTCTATGCCTGCGCTGTCCTTGGCGCAGTCCACATTTTTGAAGCCTTCAAGACGCATGATTTTCTGCACAGCGGCAGACTGAGTTTCGCCAACTTCAAATATCATCCAGCCGCCTATGCGAAGGGCGCGTTTCCATTCCTTCGCTATAAAGCGGTAGAATGTGAGGCCGTCCTCGCCGCCGTCAAGGGCGCTGCGGGGCTCGTAGTCGCGGACGGAGGAATCAAGAGTATCAATCTCGGCGCTCATTATGTAGGGGGGATTGCTGAGGATGAGGTCGAAGCTGCCGAGATTTTCTGCGGGGGGAATGAGAGCATCGGCCTCCATGCATACGGCTCTTGCGGAGAGGGAGTTGGCGCGGATGTTGCGGCGGGTCACCTCCAGCGCCTTGCGGGAGAGATCCAGCATAACAACGCGGGATTCGGGGAGGGTGTGGGCCATTGCGAGACCTATGCAGCCGCTTCCGCAGCAAAGGTCAAGCACTCTGGGGGCGGCGGTGCGCTGGCGGATAAGCTCCAGAGCCTTGTCCACCAAAACCTCTGTGTCGGAGCGGGGGATGAGCACATCGGGGGTAATCTCAAGGGGGAGTCCGTAAAACTCCCAGCGTCCCGTAATATATGCAACGGGCTCGCCCAAAAGTCGGCGGCGCACATATCTTTCAACAAGACTTTCCACCTGATTGGAGGAATAAAGGGGCATGTCCCGAAGAAGCTCTGCCTGAGTTTTTCCTGTGGCATGGCAGATGAGAATGCGGGATTCAAGGCTGTGAGCCTCAATGCCTGCGTCACGAAGCGCCTTGCGGGCGTCTATATAAAGCTGGCTATAGGTTTTTGGCATATCTATCTAATCTCTCTGATAATTTATTTTACCACTCGTCGCTGCCTTTTTCCTCGGGGATGACAAGCTTGAGTGCCTCGATTGCAACCTCGATCATGCTGTCATCGGGCTCTTTTGTGGTGATGTGCTGAATCTTCTTTCCGGGCCATGCGATAATGGAGGCGATGGCGCTGTCGCTCTTGCCTACCCAGCGGTTGATCTCATAGGTGATGCCGACTATGATGGGCAGAAGCAGGATTTTGCATCCCATACGGATGAGGGCGGAGAGAATGCCGGGAAGAGTTCCAATGGCAGGGAAGAGGCTCAGAACCCAGGTCATAATGGAGATGACGAAGATACTGATAATCATAACAACAACGAGGAAGCTGGTGCCGCAGCGGGGATGGAAGCGGCTCTGCTTGCGTACGTTTTCAACGGTGAGGGGCAGCTGCTTTTCATAGCAGAAAATGCTCTTGTGCTCAGCGCCGTGGTAAGCAAACAGACGCTTTATCTCCTTCATGCTTGTGGCAAACCAAAGATAGAGAAGGAAGATGATAATGCGGATAATTCCTTCAATGAGGCATCTTCCGACAAGACCTATGGAATCGGGGAGAAGCTCAAAAAGGAAGGCGGGAAGCAGGAAGAAAAGTCCTATGGCGATAACTATGCCAATGACCATTGCGAAGGCCATAATGGCTTTTTCGGCCTTTTCGCTGCCAAGTTTTTTCTCAAGCCAAAGGTCGAATTTGCTGGGCTGCTCCTGCTGCTCTTCGGGCATGAATTCGGCGGACCAGGTGATGGCCTTCATGCCGTTTGCCATGGAGGAGAGAAGCATAAATACGCCGCGGATGAAAGGCCAGCCAAGAACGGGGTATTTCTGTTTGGTGTGGCTGAGCTCTTCAACCTCAACGGCCAGCTCGCCGTCCGGTTTGCGGCAGACCTTGCTCTGCTTGTCAACGCCGCGCATCAAAATGCCCTCTATGAGAGCCTGACCGCCTATACTTGTTTTGAAAGAGGTTTTTTCGGATTTGTTTTTTGCCATGTCTTATTCCTTATTTCCAAGAGTATTTTATAATTTCATATGTCCCGTTTAACGGACTTTATTTGTCCGCAGCCGGAGAGAATAAATAATATATGCGGTGGAGCGGGCTGCATACTTTTCCCATATTAAATGAGCATACATTATATCCAACATATAATACCATATATCGCTGAAAAATGGTAGTAAAATAATTTTGAACAAAGGAAAGATTTTAATTTTTTTAACAGAAGTTTTTGCCGCTGCGTGCTTGAAATTATTTAAAAGCTGATGTATAATGCCGTGGTATGCCGGTGTGATGGAATGGTAGACGTGCTTGACTCAAAATCAAGTGTCCTCTGGACGTGGGGGTTCGAGTCCCCCCACCGGCACCATAATAACTACCGCCAATGATACAATTCGTATCATTGGCGGTAGTTGCTTTTTGATCAAAACACAGTATAATAAAATAGTAAGGGCTTATTCTCAAATAATAATGAAAGGAAAAGGTGCATCCAATGAAAAAATGTATATTATCAATGTGTGTGCTTGTTACTTTTGTGTGCCTTGTTTTGGCTGGGTGTGAAAATACAAAACAAGTAGCGATTCTGGATGCGCCCAAAAGCGTTGCGCAGGTCGGTCAGATCCCAGATGATTTTAGGCATATTGTTGAGAATGATCTCTTTGATGGTATTATTGCATTCGAGAATAGGTTGTTGAAAGCAGAAATCGTTGAAACAAACGAAGAACACAGAGTCGTTACCCATCATATTCAAATGATGGATCTATACGGAAACATGCTTGCCAACTATATTTGTAATTCCGATGATGCCTATCATGTGAATGTGCTTACCGCTACCCAGGACGGAGGGTTTTTGTTTGTACTCGGCTTTTCCGACTATGCTTATGACCAAGATTCCTGGGCCAGTGATAAAGGCTTTGCCTCCCGGATCATCAAATGCGACGAAAATGGCAATCTTCTTTTTGATACACCACTTGATGGTGTCGAAGGGAGAGCACTCAAACACTGCTTTGAAGTAAATGAGCGCTTTTATTTCTTTGGAACAATTGAGACACCGGAAACGAAAATTAAAGGTGTCGGTTCACGCTCAGATATTTACATGGTAGTCATAGACAGCACCGGAGCTGTAGCCAATACACAAATGATTGCAGGCTCGGATTTTGACAGCTTGGATGCAGCAGAAATAACCGAAAATGGTTTTGTCCTGTCAGTCAGCGCCCAATCGGATGACGGAGATTTTGTTGGTTCTCAGTCAAACGGATTCCCGAAAGATTGGATTTTTACTGTAAACTATGATTTAGATATAACCGGCAAGGAAATGAAGACCGGCAGAGATTATTTGGATAGTCGGTTGGGAGAAAAGAACGGAAAAACGATCTATAAAAGCGACAGCCTGCTGACAAATTTTGACGCAGGCACCCCAGAAGCATACATTGATTATGGAGATTTTTATTTGATCGTTTCCAGCAACAATACCGGAGTATACGAAAAAACGCCCCCTATGATCAGCAGCATTTGGTACTATACAGAAAGCGTCTATTCGGCATATGACTATAGCGGCGATCTTATTTTTAGAGCCTCAGTAGATTCATCACCTGACTATGACGCATTCGTACAGAAATTTTATGCAACACCTTAATTCAGCCGTTTAACGAATGCAACGCTCGGCGGGTTAGCGTTGCATTGTATCAAATTGTGTAGTATATGCCATAGTACCTACCCTTATTTGATACAATCGTATCAACAAGGGTAGGTATTGTTTTTAGGCCATTGCTTTACTGATTATAATAATTAGCTATATTATAATCAGTAAAGCAAGTTAAGGAGGAACCAATATGAAAAATGTGTGGATCAAATATAAATGGATATTTTTGATTTTGATTAACGCGCTTCCATTTGTATTGGATGTTCTTTTCTTTACCGCGGGTAAGATGGATAATCTGTTCCTGTTTTTACCGATCTTTGCAGGTCTAACTGTTCTAAACTACCTAAATTGTCAAAGAGTAATTCCGTATATTCTTTATCAAACTTTTATACTTGTTTTAATAATTTGCGCCGGTTATGCTTCTATATACCTGTATTATCATAATGTTAGCAACGATTCTATGACACTGGTTGTAGGCGAGCTTATGACGTTTTGGGGGGCAAGCATTAACATTATCGCAACAGTCATCACCGCTGTTATAAAAGCTGTAATGAACAAAAAACGCACACAGAATGGCAATGGATAATACAGAGAAAAAGCCGCTGTATTCAGTCGTTTAACGAATGCAACGCTCAGTACAACAGCGTTGCACTGTATCAAATTGTGCAGTATATGCCATCTCCCTATGGAATCATGGATCTATGATTCCATAGGGATTTTTGTTTTCGAGAGAGCTCCGGAAAATCATTGGTACATATATCCAAATCTGTTTATTACAAATATAGCAAATCTTAACACCGACGAAATTGACAAAGGAATTTAACGGGCGTACAATAAATAAGTTAGATTGAAAAACAGATGTAGCATCGGAAAGGAGCGAGTATCTTGCGCAAAAGTTCTGTAAGCCTTACGGAAGGACCGATTTTCAAAGGTCTGTTGTTCTTCTCCGTACCGCTTCTTCTTTCAAATCTTTTTCAGCAGCTTTATAACTCGGTAGACTCCGCGGTGGTTGGCAGTTATGCGGGCGACACCGCGCTCGCAGCAGTCGGAAGCACTGCAGCACTTATCAACCTGCTGATTGGATTTTTCCTTGGAATTTCCACAGGTACAAACATTCTTTATGCCATGCACTTCGGTGCGGGAGACCGTCAGGGCCTTAAGAAGCTTATCCACAGCGCCATGCTCCTGAGCATAATCTGCGGACTTGTGCTTTCCGCTTTCGGAGTAATTTTTGCCGAGACCATGCTCCGCTGGATGGGTACTCCCGATGATGTTCTGCCCCTCGCCACATCCTATCTGAGAATATTTATGGCGGGTACGGTTATTAACCTAATCTATAACGTCGGCGCAGGTATGATAAGAGCGGAGGGCGACTCTGTAAGACCGCTGGTCTATCTTGTCATTGGCGGACTTGTAAATCTGGTTTTGGACTTCGTTTTCGTCGCATGGCTTGGAATGGGCGCTTCCGGAGCGGCTATTGCAACCGTCATGGCGCAGCTTGCCAGTGCTGTTCTGATTGTCATCCGCCTCACCCGACTGCCCGAGGACTACCGCCTGCGTCCTTTGAAGATGCGCATGAACGGCCTTACCGTTTGGGATATAACCCGCATTTCCGTGCCTTGCGGTCTGCAGGGCAGCATGTTCGCAATCTCCAACCTGCTTGTTCAGTCAAAAATAAACTCCTTCGGCTCCATCGCAATGGCGGGTGTTGCCGCATACAGCAAGGTGGACGGCTTCATCTATATGCCTCTTATGGCGCTGAGCCTTGCGGTCAGTACCTATGTTGGCCAGAACATGGGCGCTGGTAAGTTCGACAGAGTGCAGAAGGGTATAAAAACCTGCTTGCTTATGAGCCTTGTAACTGCGGTTGTGCTGTCGGGCACGGTGCTGCTTCTTGGAGAGCATGCGGTAAGCATCTTCACCAGAACTCCCGAAGCTCAGGCTTACGCGGTGACCCAGATGCACTATATGGCGCCTTTCGTGTTCATATTTGTTTTCTCTGATATATTCGGCGGAGCCATACGCGGAGCGGGAAGTCCCACAACCGTAACCATAATAAGTGCACTGAGTATCTGTGTTTTCCGCATACTATGGTTGACTCTGCTTCTGCCTGTGTTCAACGATATTCGCGTGCTTTTCCTTTGCTACCCAATAAGCTGGACTATAAGCAGCCTTGCCACAACGATTTATTACTTCAAGGGCTCTGTAATCAAAAAGGCAATCAGAAAAATCAATGCATAATAAAAAAGCTCCGCACAAAGTGCGGAGCTTTTTTATTATATCAGAACTCGGAAACCAGGGTTTTGCGCTTTTTCCATGTTCCCATCGCGTAGTAAATTCCACCGACGACGAGGAACACATAGCCAGCGATTGCGCTGCCCAACCAGAAACCGCTGATGCCCATTCCAAAGCTGATGCCGAAGAGAAGGCTGAGCGCTATTCTGGCAACAATGCCGTCGGCGATTCCGGTTATAAGCGCGAGTCTGGAGTTGCCTATGCCGGTGATGAAGCTGATTGCGGGAGCGCGGGAAGCGAAGCCGAAGAAATTCAGCACGCCAATGGGTGCGTAAAGATGGCTGAGGGCGAGAACTTCGGGATTCTTGTCGAATATACCGAAGACCTGCTCGGGGAAAAGAATAAGCAGCAGGGACATTATTCCGCAGTATGCTGCGCCAATGACTATGATATAAACGATGGTTGCGCTTACTCTCTTATGCTTTCCAGCAGCAAAATTCTGGGCAATGATGGAAGAACCTGCGGTGCTGAGAGCCTGGGTGCAAATGGTTGCAAGCATGGTGACCTTGTTGCCGACTGCGGTTGCGGCTGCGGCAACGACGCCCATTGCGTTTATGTAGGAGTTAACATAGAGCATGGAGATGGAGACGGAAGCATTCTGAAGGGTGAGGGGAAGGCCAAGGGAAAGGATGGACTTGAAAATGCTTTTGTCGATTGCGAAGCTGCGAAGCTTGAAGTCGAAACCGAAAGATTCTCTGTGTCTGTAGAGGAAAATCATGCTTACGATAAATGCGATGGTCTGAGAGAGGGTGGTTGCAAGTGCGGCACCGAAGCAGCCCATTTTGAGGGGCACAACAAAGATGATGTCCAGAATAACGTTAAGAGAGGCGGAGAGGGCAATGAACATCATGGGATGCTTGCTGTCGCCCATGCCGCGCAATATTGCGCTTACGGTGTTGTAGCCAAAAACGGGGATCATTCCCGCGAAGTAAACGAGAGAATATTCGTGGGCATATTGGAACGCAGCTTCGGGAACATTGATGAGACGGATGAAACCATCGCAGCAAATGAAGGACACAATTGTGAGAATAATGCCGAGAATAAGCTGCATTGTGAAGAGTGTGCCTATGGTGCGTGTGATGCCTCTTTTGTTACCAACACCTGCATTTTGAGCAATGATTATCTGACCTGCGGCAGAGAAGCCCATGCAGAGGAAAAGATAAAACATTGCAATCTCGCCGCCTGCGCTGGCGGCTGCCAGACCTTCTGAGCCGACGAAGCGGCCTACTATGGCCATATCCGCAAGGTTATATGCCTGCTGGAGTAAGTTGGAGATAACAAAAGGAATGGAGAACACCACAAGCTGTCGGAAGGGACGACCGGTGGTGAGGTCGTTTACCATGCTTGCTTTATTCAAGAGATTCACTCCTTTGGGAAACTAAAATTTATGACGGAATAATTATAGACCTGCTGCATACGCAATACAAGAGATAAAATACCCAATAATTATGTGTGGCAAGGCAAAAAAATGCACTCCGCAGCCAAGAGCGGGAGGCTGCGGAGCGGGGATATCAGAATATTCCGGTAATAAAGATTTCGATGCCGATAAGTATGAGAATAATGCCGCCAAGGCAGGAGGCCTTTCCGGCAAGCTTGGTGCCGAAGCGCTTGCCTATAGCAAGACCGGCAAGGCATATACCAAAGGTGACTATGCCTATAAGCAGGCAGCTGACCAGGGCGGAAAGGGCGTTGTATTCGGCGATAGTGAAGCCTACGCTGAGTGCGTCAATGCTTGTGGCGATGCCCTGAAGCATAAGGGCGCCGAAGGCAACGGCGCAGCAGTCCGACTCCTCGCATTTGTTTTTAATTCCGTCCAGAAGCATCTTGCCGCCAATGAAGAGCAGAAGAATGAGAGCAATCCAGGGGATAAAGCGTTCAAGAACGGAAAAGGCCTGTACCATGGTGTGGACGCAGAACCAGCCGATAAGAGGCATGAGAAACTGGAAAACCGCAAAAGTTCCCGCAATGAGGACCATTCTGCGCGCTTTCATGCAGTTTTCGTTGAGACCGTTGGCAAGGGAAACGGAAAAGGCGTCCATGGCGAGACCAATTCCGAGGCCCATGCTTGTAATAAAAAATGTGAAATTCATCTATAACTCCGGATTAAAGAATGCTTACGCTGTAGCCGAGGATTTTTGTTTCGGCGGGAGCGAGACGGACGGCGTGAGGCTTTGCGGAAAACTCACGGTCGCCGTTTTCAAGTGCGCCGCAACCCTGCCAGGGCTCAAGGCAGATGTAGGGAGCGTGCTTTTCGGGGGCTGTCCAAAAAGCAATCATGGGGAAGTCGGAAAAGTCCATATATACGCCCTGACCCTTGGGACCCTGAAGCTTGACGCCCTTGGAATTCAGTCCGTCGAAAATAAGGGTGTCGATACGGTCGTGAAGCTCATGGTCGAGGGGAATGCAGCGTCCATCTTTGATGGCGGGCATGGTGTAATTGGGATCTATGAAGCCGCCGGGACGGGGAAGCATGGCCTCTTTGTCCTCAGCTTCGTCGAAGATAAGCTTCCAATCGGAGAACTTTTCCGTTTCGTCGAAGGGGCAGTTGAATGCGGTGTGACCACCCACGCAGTAATACATATCCTCGTCACCGCAGTTTCTCACGATATAGTCGGTGCGGAAGCCTTTTTCAAGGAGATGATGGGCGATGCGCAGGGAAAATTTGTAGGGATAGAGGGCGAGCGTTTCCTCGCTTTCGCGAAGTTCAAAGCAGATGGCGGATTCGGTTTTTTCAACAAGAGAGAATTCCGCGCGTCGTGCAAAGCCGTGCTTGGGCATTGGGTAGTTTTTGCCGTTATAGAGAATGCCTTCGCTCCTGCTGGAACCTATAACGGGGAAAAGATTGGGATTTTTGCCGGTCCATCCGCTGGGATGACCCTGCCATATGTATTCTCTTTCACCGTCGGTGAAGGAGATGAGTTCAGCTCCGATGCTGCTTACGGTGGCGCTCATATTACCAAGTCTGAGAGTATATTCCATAGCTCAAACCTCCTTTTTGTGCTGCAATATTTTACCATCTGAAGAAGAAAAAGCAAAGAAAAATTTTAGATTTGCGAATAGGTTTTGCGCAAATATTGTTCATCGCAAAAGTCCCCCCCCGAAATCTCGGCGGGGAACTGCAATTATAAATCAGTCATAAGGACAAAGGATAATCCTTGCTGTCTGAGAAGCATATGGGTGTTTATGGGATTTTATTCCTCGATTATTTTAACAAGCTCGTTTAAATCCTTGCGTTTTTTCGTGCGGAGCTTATCATCTGCCGAGGCATATCCCAAAGTGATAACAAGGCGCACAGTGCCGTCCAAGCCGCAAATTTCGCGGATTTTGCTGTCTTCAAACCAGCCAAGAATGCATGTTCCAAGTCCCTGAGCGATCGCCTCTGCGGTAATATATGCCGACAATATGCCGATATCAATTGAACGGTAATCGTTATTTTTAAGCTTTGCGCCAAGTGCTGCGCTTTTAACGTAAGGCTTTTCTGAAATAACAATCATAACGGGAGCATCCGATGCGAATTTGTTCATTCCCATTCCCTGAGTAGCCTTCGCCACTTTTTTTGAAGTCTCGCCTTTGCAAACTGTTATATAATAGGGTTGGCCGTTGCAGGCGGAAGGGGAAAGTCTTGCGGCTTCTAAAATGCGGTCTATTTTTTCTTTTTCAACCATTCTGGATGAATCATAACTGCGGCAGGACTGCCTGTTTTCTGCAATTTCGGTAAAATTCATAATTTTCTCCTTAGCGATTGAAGTCCAATAAATTGAGCTTGATTTTTTATGATTATAACAAAAGCTAAGAATATTTACAACGTATTCGAGCCTGAGTGCGTGTTTTAATTCTTGAAGTATAATAAAAGACCTTACAAGGGGAAATGCATAGCCTGAGCGATATAAGCTAAACTTGCTCTGCGGATCGGATTTTTCTTCAGTTATAGTGTTGGATGATGGATTAAAAAACTTGATAAGCAACTGCCGTTGTGCTATCATTTTTTTATCTACATCAGCTTACACTTGGTAGGCGAGAAACTTAGCATTTTCAGTGATGTGTATTGTGCAATGGAGGAGAAAAATGAAAAAAATAAATAAAATCGTGCCCATTTGCTGCATCTTGATATTTTTGTTTGGCTTGCTAATAGGCTTCGTCCTTGGCAGAAATGATATCGCAAAGGGTTCTGACATGGCAAACGGCCCGGCACAAACCGAAACAGATGGGGACTTAAGTGCAGAAACTTCAGAGCAAGTACACGTACATAGTTTCTCTGCGGCAACTTGCACAGAACCGGAAAAATGCGATTGCGGTGAAATAAGAGGCACTGTTGCCGAGCATACTTTCGCGGCTGCTACCTGCACCGAGCCGGAAACCTGCGTATGTGGTTTGACCAGAGGTTCCGTTGCTGATCATAATTTCGCAGCTGCTACCTGCGCCGCGCCAGAGACATGCGTATGCGGCTTGACCAGAGGCTCTGTTCTTGAGCATTCTTTCTCCGAAGCAAGCTGCGATCTGCCTCAGACTTGCGCCGGGTGTGGTGCAACTCAGGGAGAGGCAATCGGACATGACTACACCGTGGGTGAATGCACAGTTTGCGGAGGCTATGATCCTTCATATTGCCCGAAATTATATTTCACAGGCAATATGACGGGAATGAATAATAAAAAGGACGTAAGAAGCATCACCTTTGAGTATCGCAGTGCTGAACAAACTATTTCCGGTTCGGCAGAGATAAAAGTTCAGGGATCCTCCAGCTTGTTGTACGTTAAAAAGAACTACACCATCACCTTCTTTGAGGATGCAGAGTATTCGAATGAGATGGCGATAGATGTGGGATGGGGAGCTCAGGACACATACTGCCTTAAGGCAAACTGGGTTGATAAAACTCATTCTCGTAACGTTGTAACAGCAAAACTTGCGGGTGAAGCTCAAAAACAATACGGATTATTTGAGGATGCACCCAATAACGGCGCCGTTGACGGATTCCCGGTGGAAGTTTATATAAACGATAGCTTCCATGGTCTTTATACCATGAATATACCCAAGGAACCCTGGTTGTTTGCCATGGATGAGGAAAACCCCAACCATATTGTTATCAGTGGCGAAAACTGGCATGATCCCGTGGTTTTTAGAAAAGTGCCTGTGGATTTCAACGATTGGGAGGTAGAAGTAGGCTCGGATGATGATGAGACTCTGGAAAAAATCCAGCGTCTTGTCAAGTTCGTAAGCGAAAGCAGTGACGAAGAATTCAAGAAAAATTTCGAACAATATTTCGATTTAGATTCTACACTTAATTACTATGTGTTCATCAATTACTGCTGGATGGCTGACAATGTGGCTAAGAATATGCTTCTTGCTACGTATGACGGAGAAGTATGGTACCCAAGCCTGTATGACCTCGACACATCGTGGGGAACCACCTGGTCCGGCAAATTTTTAGATTCTTACAAAAATAATTTGATGAGCACGAGCCGCAATCTCCTCTGGGAAAGAATGGAAAAACTGTTCAAGGAAGAAATCGCTGAACGATATTTTGAACTGCGTTCATCCGTTCTTGATACAGACTATGTATCAGCAAAATTTGAGGAATTCTATGGCAGCATTCCTCAGGAAGTGCTTGATAGGGAAAGTGAGAAGTGGGGAAAGAATCAGGCCATTCCCGGATTTCCTATCTCGCAGATACAAGAGTATATTGACTCTGTGATTCCCAGGCTCGACGAAAAATATAACGAGTGGCTTCAGTAAACTGCAATAAAGTTATAAAATCTCCGAAAAAATCACATTCAGTTTCCTCATATAATTTGCGAGGCTCCGGTGATTTTTCATACAAATACCACCGTTTTTAATTCAACTTAACAAAGCGCGAGCCGCATTAAAAGGCAAAAAAGCACCCCGCCGATTTCTGGCGGGGTGCTTGAATTTTAAATTAGTCGCGGGGGAACTTGATAGCTGCCTGAGCTGCTGCCAGACGTGCGATGGGAACACGGAAGGGAGAGCAGGAGACATAGCTGAGGCCAACCTTGTGGCAGAACTCAACGGAGGAAGGATCGCCGCCGTGCTCGCCGCAGATACCGAGCTTGATGTCGGGGCGGGTCTGACGGCCGAGGGTGCAGGCCATCTCAACCAGCTTGCCAACGCCGGTCTGGTCCAGACGGGCAAAGGGATCGTTCTCATAGATCTTCTTGTCGTAGTAAGCGCCGAGGAACTTGCCGGCGTCGTCACGGCTGAAGCCGAAGGTCATCTGGGT
>JAZUAQ010000013.1:0-6509 GCA_045638085.1 Oscillospiraceae bacterium | reverse complement strand
ACTCCCTCGCTGCGACAAAAGGAAAACTTTTGTGCCACATAATCAAAACCGAAACCTTAGTGTGCTTCCCTCGTTTTCCGCTCAGGACGCTGCTGCCTCTAGGCGCCTGTTCGGCGCCACGGGGACTGTGCCTCGTAATGTTTCCGCACCCCCCCGGAGGGTGGAGGTTTACTCCCACTGCAAAAGCGCATCCACCTCTCAAAGCCTCCCCTATCGGGGGAGGTGGCGCGGCGCAAGCCGTGTCGGAGAGGTTTTAAAGCCTTCCCCTTGAGGGGAAGGCTTTGATGGCGGGCCGAGTCGTCGCGCCCTACGGAGGGCGGAAATATAACAATGTGCAATCCCCGTGGCGCCGAACAGGCGCCAAAAAGCAGCAGCGTCCCGAGCGGAAAACGTCGGGGCGTTAAGAAAATGTGCCGGTGGCACATTTTTAGCCTCCGACCGCAGCAGCTACGCTGCGAGGAGGGAAGTTGTTGGGTGTCCATATTCTTTTCGGCCACACGAAAAGAATATGGCCGTCGGAGACAATTTCGCGCCAAACAACTTCCCTCCCCGACCATAAAAAAGTGCGGGCCGATTTCTCGGCCCGCGAAGGGTTGTGGGATAAAGATATGAGCTGGGTATCCAACGATAAGTTAATGCCCATCAATTGGATAAGCTGTGCTCAAATATTAACTCTTTTCCAGAAATTTGTAAATAGCGAAGAAAGTCAGGCTATGGGAAGTTTTGTCGAATCGGAATTTTCCACGAAAATTTTTCCCTCCCGGACTCCTGCAAAGGCCTTGTCGCCCTCACGAAGAGTCCCGCTGAGCACCATTTCCGCAACCGCATCCTCCAGCATGCTCTGTATGCAGCGGCGGAGGGGTCTTGCACCGTAGGCCTTGTCAAAGCCCTTTTCGCAAAGCAGACTGATAGCCTCCTCGTCCACTTCAAGCTCTATTCCCATAGCCGCCACCCGCTTTGCGGAAATCTCCACAAGGTTTTTGGTGATAAGGCGGAGGTTTTCCTTGCTGAGGCCGCGGAAAACAATGGTCTCGTCAATGCGGTTGAGGAATTCAGGCTTAAAGGTCTGACGCAGTGCGCCCATAACGAGCTCCTTGCCGTCGCGCTCCTCCTCCCTTGCCGCAGAGAAGCCCAGAGACTGCTTTTTGTTGGTAAGGAGGGAGGCGCCCACATTGCTGGTCATTACTATAATAGTGTTTTTGAAGTTCACACGGCGTCCCTGACTATCCGTCAAATGCCCCTCATCCATAATCTGAAGAAGAATGTTGAAAACATCTTCATTGGCCTTTTCAATCTCGTCAAAGAGGATAAGGGAATAGGGTTTTCTCCTGACCTTTTCCGTAAGCTGACCGCCGTCATCATAGCCAACATAGCCCGGAGGGGAGCCTATGAGCTTGCTGACAGTGTGCTTTTCCATAAACTCGGACATATCAAGGCGAATCATGGCGTTCTCGTCCCCGAAAACCGCCTCGGCAAGAGCCTTGCAAAGCTCCGTCTTACCAACGCCCGTGGGACCGAGGAAGAGGAAAGAGCCAACTGGACGGTTGGGGTCCTTGAGACCAACGCGGCCTCTGCGCACGGCGCGGGACACGGCGGAAACCGCTTCGTCCTGGCCTATAACTCTGCGGTGGAGCACTTCTTCCATCTGCAGAAGTCTTTCGCTCTCGTCCTGGGAAAGACTGCGGACAGGAATGCCCGTCCAAAGGCTCACAACGGAGGCTATATCCTCAGCGCTTACGCTGCGATGCTCTCCGCTTTTTGCCTCCCATTTTCTGCGCATATCCGCAAGAAGCTCCCGCTCTTTGGTTTCGCTGTCGCGGAAGCGGGCTGCAGCCTCGAAATCCTGAGCCTTCACCGCCTCATTTTTCTCCTCGGAAAGGGCGCGGATTCGCGCCTCCACCGCCTTGAATTCTTCAGGAGGGGTTTTATCCTCCATTCTCACAGCGGAGCAGGCCTCGTCCATCAGGTCAATGGCCTTGTCGGGAAGATAGCGGTCGGATATATAGCGGGCGGAGAGATTTACGGCAGCCTCCATGGCCTCGTCGCTTATTTTCAGCTTATGATGAGCTTCATAGCGTCCCCTAAGTCCCCGCAGGATTTCAATGCTTTCCTCCACAGTGGGCTCATCCACGGTGACGCTCTGGAAGCGCCGCTCCAAAGCCGCGTCCTTTTCAATGTGCCTGCGGTATTCCTCCAAGGTGGTGGCGCCTATTATCTGCACCTCGCCGCGGCTGAGGGCGGGCTTGAGTATATTTGCGGCATCGATGGCGCCTTCCGCGGCACCTGCACCCATAATAGTGTGGAGCTCGTCCACAAAAAGGATGATGTCCCCCGCTTTACGCACCTCGCTGAGGACATTTTTAATGCGGTCCTCAAAGTCTCCCCTATACTTGGTGCCTGCCAGCATGGCGGTCAGGTCAAGACTCACCAGGCGCTTATTGCGAAGTTCCTCGGGCACATTGCCCATGACCATTCTCTGTGCAAGGGCTTCCGCAACGGCGGTTTTGCCCACGCCGGGCTCACCGATGAGAACGGGGTTATTTTTGCTGCGGCGGGAGAGAATCTGCAGCACGCGGAGAATTTCCTTGTCCCTACCTATGACAGGGTCAAGGGCGGACTGCCTTGCCGCAGCGGTCAGGTCCTTGGAATACTGGTCGAGAGTCTTGGTCTCGGCGCGGCGGGGGCTGTTGGGGGCTGTTTTTGCGGCGGTATTGGGAAAGATGTTTTCAAGGGGAGGGTTGAAAGAGTTCACAAGCTCGGTATAAAGCTTGTTCACATCGCAGCCTGTGCCAGAGATAATCTTCACCGCGGTGCAATCCGGCTCCCGGAGTATGCCCATAAGCAGATGCTCAACCCCCACGAAGCGGTGGCCCAGACGGCCTGCATCGCCAATTGCAAGCTCAATTATACGCTTTGCGCGAGGGCTGAGACCCTGAACAGAGCCGCCCGCGTCGCCGCGTCCCACATATGTTTCAACAAGAGATGTAACGAACTCTTTGTTGAGCCCGTGTTTGCGGAGAATCTGGACGCCCCAGCCAAATTCCTCACGAAGAATTCCGATGAGCAGATGCTCACTGCCCACATAGCTGTGGCCAAGCTCTTCAGCCGCCAGCTGTGCCTTTTCTATTGCTTTCTTTGCGCGTCCTGTGAATTTTTCGGAACCATTCATAAAATCAACTCCTTTTCCGATTCGTCAGATAAAGGGGGCACAAATCCGTGCCCCTTGTCTTTTTCTGATCGATTAGCCTAGCCTGCGAAGAGCATCTCTCAGCACGATGGCCTGCTCATAGTCTTCGGCTTTGACCGCGTCGGAAAGCTGAGCTTTCAGGGCGGCCTTTTCCCTTGCAAGGCGAACCTCTTCGCCCATATCCTCGGGAATTTTCTTCTCCGCCGACTCCCTTGCAGGGGCGGCAGAGCGCTCTCCTCCGTCCAAAACAATGCGGACTCTTGGGAAAGCAGGAGCCATTATACTACGCAGTCCTTCGCCGAAAAAATCGAAAGCGGGAAGGCCTATGAAACTTCTTGCGGGGCCGAAGAAGTCACCGATCATTGAGTCAAAGGCGCGGTCAAACACGCCTGCGTTACCGAGCATTTCACCGAAGCCCTCATCGCGGGCGCACTCGGTGCAGAGATTTTTCTCGATCTTGTTGCCATTGATATTTGCGCTGTAGAAAAATGTTGCTTCTCTCTCTTTGCACTTTTCGCACTTCACATTCAACACGTCCTTTCACATAGAATTGATTTTATATTTTTAATATTTTTATTATTTACCAAGAAGGCTCATTCATTAAGTAAGCTGACAAGCATATGCTTGAATATGCCGCTGCGGAGAGTGTCTCTGTCCTCGGGGGCAATTACGCGCAGCGCCTTGTCGCTTATGGCGGTGAGAATAAGACGGGCACAGCGCCTGTCAATAATACCCGCTTTGTAGAAATTTGAAACATAGGCGGCCGCCGTCGACATATCCAAAGTGCTGCCCACCGCCTTCACCGCCCCCATCACCACATCGGAGGGGGAGGAGCGAACTCTGCTGATGCGGATATATCCGCCGCCGCCTCTGCGGCTTTCAACAACATAGCCGTGCTCCGGAGAAAAACGGGTGGAAATAACATAGTTTATCTGGCTTGGCACGCAGGAGAACATTTCCGCAAGAGCGCTGCGCTGCAATTCTGCAAAGCCTCTCTCGCTCTCCTCTATGGAGTCCATAATAAATCTCGCTATCAAATCACTGGTTGCCATGGCGTTCACACCTCTCAAGTACTTGGTCGTTGACTATCACTGACCTTTGACAATTATATAATAGTCAGGATTGGTCAGTTTGTCAAGAATTAATTTTGACCTTTTTTGACCAAATGCGGAAAGGGCAGGAAATCAGGGGCATTTAGCTTTATAAAAGACTCTTTTTCTCGCTTTTTCTCCGCTTTTCAAGGCTATTCAAATTTTTTACTTAATATCCGCAATTTGAATTTGACAATCAAAAATAATGTGATATTATGATTGTACCATTAAACAAGGAGGACCAAACCAATGTATGTTATCAACGACAGCTGCATCGCTTGCGGTGCTTGCAGCGATTCCTGCCCCGCTGGCGCTATCGCTATGAACGATGATCTCGGCCGTTACGCTATCGACGAGAACACCTGCCTCGATTGCGGCGCTTGCTCCGACACCTGCCCCATGGGTTGCATTGCTGCTGAGTAAATTACATATTTTCTCAAATTGAAGGCCGACATCTTTGATGTCGGCCTTTGATTTTTGTCCGCAGTTTCTTGACCTTTTGATATGCATGTTATAGAATAATTTTGTATGGACTAAATTCACGGAGGAGGCTCAATCATGGCTGAACCCTATGTTGCCGTTGTAGGCGCTATCAACATAGACATCTGGGGCAAAAGCAGCTCCGTCTTGATTCTAAACGACTCCAACCCCGGCGTTATAAGCTATTCCTTCGGCGGTGTGGGACGCAACATCGCCCATAACCTCTCTCTTCTGGGCCAGAAGGTCAGTATGCTCACCGCCATTGGCGATGACCACTGGGCACCCCAGATCCGCAGTTCCTGCCGGGAAAACGGAATTGACCTTTCCCGCGCCTTCCATGTCCCCGGCTCCCGCACGGGTACCTATCTTGCCCTCAGCGGACCTGACGGAGATATGGCAATCGGTCTCAGCGACATGGCTATTGCCGACGAGATAAGCCCTGAGGTCATTTTGCGCGAAAAGGACTTCCTCAACAGCGCCACCTGCGTTGTTATAGACGGAAACCTCAGCGCCGAGACCATAGGCTGCATCTGCGAGAACGTCACCGCACCAATTTTTGCCGACCCCGTATCCGTCACTAAAGGCAGAAAATTTCTGCCTTATCTCGGTGCTCTCCACACCTTCAAGCCCAACAGTCTTGAAGCAGAAAGTCTCACCGAAACCACAACTCCCGAAGCTGCCGCAAAGGAGCTTGTCCGCCGCGGTGTTAAAAGAGCCTTCGTCAGCGACGGCTCAGGCGGCATAGTTGTTGCCGAGGGTGAAGAGCTTTTCCGCACCCCCTGCCGCCCCACCACTCTGGTAAACGCAACCGGAGGCGGCGACGCTGTTATGGCCGCAATATGCGACGCCTATTGCAGGCTCTGCAGCAACGAGGAAAGCGCCCTGCGCGCCATGGCAGCAGGCTCCATAGCCGTTGAATCTGCCAGCACCATCAGCCCCCTGATGAGTCAGGAAGCCCTTTTAGAAAGAATGTAAATAAATTTTTCAATATATTCCAAACGGAGGATAACTCAAATGAACAAATTTCTCGACATTTCTCCCGAAGTAAAAGAAGCCCTCGAAGCCGGCAAGCCCGTTGTTGCTCTTGAAAGCACCATCATTTCCCACGGCATGCCCTATCCCCAGAACGTTGAAACCGCTCTCAATGTTGAGCGCATCATCCGCGAAAACGGCGCAGTCCCCGCCACCATTGCTATCATTGGCGGTCGCCTGAAGGCCGGTCTCAGCCCCGAGGAGATTGAGTATGTTGGCAAAAACGGTGCCAAGGTTGTAAAGGCAAGCCGCCGCGACCTGCCCGTTCTTGTAGCCCGCGGCGCAGACGGCGCAACCACCGTCACCACCACCATGATCATTGCCCACATGGCAGGCATCAAGGTTTTCGCCACCGGCGGCATCGGCGGCGTACATCGCGGTGCAGAAACCACCATGGATATCTCCGCCGACCTTGAAGAGCTTGGTCAGACCCCTGTTATGGTAGTCTGCGCAGGCGCAAAGAGCATTCTGGATATCGGTCTCACCCTTGAATATCTGGAAACCAAGGGCGTTCCCGTAATCGGCTACGGCACCAGCGAGCTTCCCGCTTTCTACACCCGCCACAGCGGCTTCGGTGTTGACTACCGCATCGACACTCCCGAAGAGCTGGCAGCAGCTTTCGCAGCTCAGAGAGAAATGGGTCTGCAGGCAGGTATGCTCGTTGCCAACCCCATCCCCGAGGCATACTCCATGGACGAGGACCTCATCAATGCCGCCAT
>JAZUAQ010000012.1:0-19721 GCA_045638085.1 Oscillospiraceae bacterium | reverse complement strand
CGCCAATAAACTTGGGACGCGTGCGTGCGGCGAGAACCATTGCCTGACCGATTTTGTTATTTTCAAGTCTCAGGGGAACCGCAACCTTTTTCAGGTGCATTCCTATCAGTGTGAATCCGATATCCAGCCCCGCGTCAGCTTTGATTTCCTCAAGTGCTACGGGCTCTTCAAAGCTGGCATAGGCCTTAGTTGCCAATGAGCCGCCCGCCTTAGGCTGAGGAACCACATTCACCGCCTCTGCATAGGGCACTGCCTTTCGCTCCGTGATGATGGCGCGGTTTAAGTGTTCGCAGCATTGCACAGCAAGAAAAATACCTCTGCCCTTGGTGTAGTCATAAAGAGCCTTGAATATTTCCTCCGCCACATCGGGATTAGAATTAGTTCCGATTTTTGCCCCTGTAACCTCGCTGGTAGAGCAGCCAACAACCACAATGCTGCCCGCATTAAGCTTTGCCTTCTCGCAAAGCTCGGCTATCGCGGCCTTTGTTTGTTCATAAACAGATTCCGTCATAGCTTCCTCCTTATTTTGCACTGAAAGTATTATAACACGATTTACGAAATCGCACAATGTTTAATGGGCAGACGCTATCGTCTTTGCAGGGCATAAACTTCGAATCCCACCACGATGCAAAAAGGGAGCGCCCTGCGGACGCTCTCTTTTTATATGGCGGAGGTGGAGGGATTTACCCCATCCGGGGCATAAACTTCGAATCCCACCACGATGCAAAAAGAGGGCGCCCTGCGGACGCCCTCATTTTGCATGGCGGAGGTGGAGGGATTCGAACCCCCGGGCGGTTTGACCCGCCAACTGATTTCGAGTCAGCCTCGTTACGACCACTTCGATACACCTCCGTATCAAGTTTTCAGCCCATATAATTTACCACGAAGCGGGCTATTGTGTCAAGGAAAGGGATGTGCTATAATTTTATTGGAAATTCCATATTTTTTCCTCTAAAGCTGAAACTTTTTACTTATTTTTCCGTCATAGAAGTAACAACACAAAACCCGCGACACAGTTGAAATAAAGGAGGACAAAAAGATGAAACGCAGCATATCCATTATTCTCTGCATCGTTCTTGCAATCTGTCTCTTCTGCGGCTGCGGAGCCAGCGCCCCCAAGGATTCTCTTGCTTACCCCGCAGCACCTGCAGAGCCCGCAGCTCCCGCAGCTCCCGCGCCCATGCCCGAGGTGAGCTATGACTACGGCTACGCAGTTGAAGACCCCGAACCTGCTGAGCCTTCCGAGGACAGCGCAGGCAGCGGTCTGCCCGCAAACACCAAGCTCATCTATAAAGCCAACATGGAGCTTGAGACCACCGCTTTTGACGAGTCTGTGGCAGGTCTTGAGGCTCTCGTAAACAAGATGGGCGGCTACTTCGAGCGCAGCAATGTGAACAACTACGGCACCTATCGCTCCGGCAACTACACCGTCCGCGTTCCCGCCAAGAATTTCGACTCCTTCTGCTCCTCCGTGGGTGAGCTTTGCCAGCTCAACTCTATGGATCGCAGCGCCACCGACATAAGCGAGGCCTACTACGACACCGAGGCTCGTCTTGAGACCCAGAAGATAAAGCAGGAGCGTCTCCAGAACCTTCTTGCTAAGGCCGAGAACATGGAGGATATCATCGATCTGGAAAACGCTCTCAGCGAGACCGAGTATCAGATCGAGCAGCTCACCGGAACTCTCCGCAAGTATGACTCCCTCGTTGGCTATTCCACCATCAGCATCTACCTGCAGGAGGTTTATGTGCTCACCGAGGTTGAAGAGCCCGTTATCGGTTTCGGCGCAAAGCTGGTCGAGGCCTTCAAGCGGGGCAGCTCCAGATTCGTGGATAACCTTCAGGACTTCGCCCTCCGCTTCGCACGCCACTGGGTAGGCTGGATCATCTGGCTCGTCATCATCGCAGTTGTGGTGATTATAGTTGTGCGCTCTGTTAAGAAAAGAAGACTCCCCCGCAAGGCCGCTCCTGCGCCCGAAGTTGAGGAGAGTAAAAAAGAAGAAAACAAGGAATAAGTTCCAAAACATAAAAAGGAAGCAGTTCAGATGAACTGCTTCCTTTTTTATATGCAAATCTTATCTTCTGCCCCGGGCTCTCATTCCGATGCCCATTATTGCTCCGCAGATGCCGCCCACGATGTGGGTTATCTGGGAGATATTATCGCTGCTGGTTATGCCGCTATAAATCTCTCCGCCGATATAAATAATAAACACCAGAATAAGGGTTATGGGTATTCCGCCCCTCATTCCTCCAAGGGAGGAGATGATTATCATCATAAACACTATGCCGCTGGCTCCCATCAGCGCAGAAGCGGGGAAGAAAAGGCACTGGATGATGCCCGACACAAGAGCGGTCACCACGATTGCCCACCACATATTGCCGCTGCCGTAGCGCTCCTCAAGCGCGGGACCCACAACAAGCATAAGCACCAGATTGCCTGTGAGATGAGAAAAATCCGCGTGTCCCAAAACATGGGTGAATATTCTTATGTAGCTCAAAGGGTCTGACCATGAAGCGCGGTAAACGCAGAAAAGCTTCACCGTTGAGTTGCCGTCCGTTATAAAGTCCAAAAACAAAACGAACAGGCACAAAAGGGAAAAGGTCAGAGTTGTGGGGGCATTATACTGCAAAAGCGCTCCCCTGCTTCTCTTTTTTGCCGCCAAGTAAATATACCTCTTTCGAAAAATTAACTGTATCGAAGCCTTAGTCCATATTCGCGCTGCGCTTTGCGGCCACGACAACGGCATCCATAACTCCGCCGCGGAAGGCATTCATTTCAAGAGTGCGTATGCCCTCAATAGTTGCGCCCTTGGGAGAACAAACCGCGTCCTTCAGTGCGCCGGGATGCTCGCCACTTTCTATAACAAGCTTTGCGGCGCCTGCAACAGCCTGAGCTGCCCAAAGTATAGCGTCGCTGCGTTTTATGCCCGTTCTCACGCCGCCGTCGGCAAGGGCTTCGATAAACATATAGGTAAAAGCGGGGGTGCAGCCGCCCACGGTCATTGCCGCTTCCGCCTGCTCCTCGCTGCAGCGTCCCATCATTCCGCAGCCTGCAAGAATTTCCTCAAGCTCCCTGACGGTCTCCTCGCTGACACCCTCATATGCAGAGATGATAACAAGACCCTCACCTATTGCACAGGGGGTGTTGGGCATAATGCGGATTACATCGTTTCCCTTTTCAGAAAGGAGGGTGGCCATCAGGCTTCCGGGCACGCCCGCAGCCATGGACACTATCACCTCATTGCCCTTAAGCACATCGGAAATTTCCTTTATTACATCCGCAACCTGCCAAGGCTTCACACCGAGGAAAATAAAATCTGCGTCCTTTGCAGCGGAGCGGTTATCCTCGCACACATTGCAGCCGCATTCCTCTGCAAGAGAGACCGCCTTGCTGCGGGTGCGGTTTGCAAGATATACGCTTTTGCTGTCCACCCTTGCGCATACTGCGCGAACGATGGCGCCACCCATATTTCCGCAGCCGATAAAAGCAATCTTTTTCATATTTTCCTCCCCGGAAGTTTGTATTTCCAAGTATTTTACCACTTTTTTCATATTCTTACAAGCCCCACAAAGCTCTTTGCAAGGCAAATAAACCCCATCCACTCCCCCACAAGGACAGCAAAAAAGAAAAACGGACTTCAAAAGAAGTCCGTTTTTTATGGAGCGGCTGCCGAGGCTCGAACTCGCTACCTCCACCTTGGCAAGGTGGCGCTCTACCGCATCAGCTACAGCCGCCCATTTTTCACCGCTTGCTTATTATAGCACATCCGAACTATTTGTCAATACCCAAAACGACCTTTTTTCGGGATTATTCAATGCCCTCATTTTCCGTTTCGTTTTCCTGCAGGGGATTTTCATCGGGAGGCGAAGACTCTGTAGTCTCGTTTCCGCCGGTGGGTGGAAGCTGAGGCTTGTTGCCGCCATCACCAACTCCTATATCAAAGACATCATCGGAATCAAGTATACCGCCGCAAGCGGGATACTTTTCGCTGTCCCAGTTATAACGTCCCCACATATCGTCATCACTCAGCAAAAGGGCAAGAGAAAAGCTTTCGTCCATACGGCTCAGATCCATATGATAATAGCTTCCGTCTATTTCAACGATATTCCAACCGTAATTGAACTCCTGCGAATCCTTGCGCTCGCCGTTTACCACATAGCAAGTGATGCCCAGCTCATTGCACAGCGCCTTGTATGCCATAGCCATTGCCATCGGACTATCATCGCCCTCTATAAGGCAGCCATAAGCGGTATTTTTGTTTTCGGCACTGTTTTCGGCGCTGACCGCCTCATTTATAAGTCGGGCTGCGCTCAGGGCGCGGTTGAGTTCGTCAGCTCCGCTCACTTTCTGGGCAAGCTCCAAAACACGATTTTCAAGCGCCTTCAGCATCTCGGAGAGCATTATATCCGATTTTGAATATTTAAACTCAATACGATAAATGCGTTCCGGACCGGAGTCGGGAAAAGCTTCCACGGTGAAGGTGGGAAGCTCCGTTGCAAGGAGAGGATCGGAATAATAATTATCCCTTATGATAGAACCTATATAGTCCTCAGACGCATAGGTTGAGTAAATTTCTATTACAGCCAGGGGGGAATGGGAGCCAAAAACACGCAGTACATGCTTGCGCAGCTCCGCAAGACCGTTGATGCTCTCAACGGCGGCAATTTCAGCCACGCTTCTTTTATAGTCGATATGGACATCGGCGGTATAGTAGCTGACGATTCTGCTTGTATCGTAGCTTATAGCCTCCACCGCATAGGCGCCTATGGGCGTTGAGGTTTTTATCTCATGGCAAACCGCTGCCAAATCATCCTGCAATGAGCCGCTGTAGTTTCCGAAGCGGAACTGTCCGTCGGCTTTGCCCTCCCCGATAAGTCCGAGGATTGCCTCCTCAAGGGCCTGGCGGTCGCGAATTTCAGCATCGGCCTCGCTATGGGGAAGGCTTTCCTCATGGAAGGGCTCAGAATAATAATACTCGGAGCTGAAGGGCGAGCCGCATCCTGCAGCAGAAAGGGCAAGGCAGGCTGCCAAGACAAGGGTAATGATCTTTCTTGCTTTCATATTTGCGGCTCAGCTCCTTTCAGTTTTCGTCAGCGATGTGGGTGAAGCCCTTTCCAAAGACCTCACGGGAATCGGAGACTATCATAAAGGCTTTTTCATCGATTTCTCTTACAAGCTTTTTCAGTTCAACTATCTGGTTGCGCTTGATAACACAGAGGATTATGTTCTTCTGCTGTCCCGACCATGCGCCCTCGCCGTGGATATAGGTGACGCCGCGGCGGAGTTTGCCGGTTATTGCCTCCTTGACAGCTGCGCTCTCATCTGTGATGACATAGCAGACCTTACTGTTCACAGCACCGTACAGCACAATATCAACAACCTGAGAGGTGATGAACATGCATATTGCGGAATACATTGCGCTGTCCAGCTTGCCGAAGAGGAGGGCGAAAATCAGGAATATTGCCACGTCCATAGCAAGAAGGAAGGTGGAGAAGTTTATATGCTGATATCTGCGGCGAAGGAACTTGGCTATTATATCCGTTCCGCCGACGGTGGCAGTGGTGGAATAGATAAGGCCGAGACCCACGCCCTTGATAACTCCACCGAAGGTTGAGGCCAGCAGAGGGTCGGTGGTTGCCACGAAGGGCACCAGTTCGAAAATATCCATCAGCAAGGAACTCAGCGCCATGCCGGTAAGGCTTGCGATAATAAACTTCAGACCGAAATGCTTCCATGAGAATATGAAAAGGGGGATATTGAAAACAATGGTCATTATACCAACGGGGAGGTCGGTGAGATAGTTGATAATGGTGGCGATACCTACAACACCGCCCAGAACAACATCATTGGGATAGATGAAAAAACGGAAGCTTGCGGAGTAGATAATGCATCCGACGATTATCTTGAGATACATAAGGGTATAGCCTTGCAGCTTACTGCGTTCCATAATACTCCTCCTCACTAGCCTGAGCAATATAGTCCAAACCCGTTTCTGAGAGCATATGCGTTGGCATTGCTGCGTTGCACTGCCTTGGCCTATACGCTCAGAAATCTTCGACTCTGCGGGAGCGGATTTTTGTGTCAGGCAAAATTGAATTATGCAGGTGGGCTGTCGCCCACCAAAGAATGAAATGAAGTCTGGCGCTAAAATCCGCCCCGCAGAGCGGGTTCGGATTATATCGCTCAGGCTACTAGCCCAGCAGGCTCATCTGTTCCTCGCCTCTGTCCTCCTCCTTCAGAAGGGCGCCCAGCGCAGGCACGCTGCGCACACGGTAGCGGGAAACATTCTTTATGGTGGTGTCTTCAAGCTTTGCGGCATATTCCAGACGGTATTTGCTCTTGATGTTCATAATGCCAACGCCCTGGGTGCTGCGGCTTGTTTTGGGCTGCAGGAGGGCCGTGTTGAACACAAGGGCTCTGCCCTCGTTGGTAAAGCAGGCGATCTGGGCTTCGCCGTCCAGACGCATAACGGTGCAGAGGGGACTCTTGTCCGAATAGGCACCGGTAAGGCGCTTGCGGTTGGTCTTGGTGGCATAGCTGTCCAAAGTGACTCTGGCGCACTTGCCGTTTTCAAAGAAGAGCAGGAGATTGGCGCTGTAATCACCGGGATCTATCATCTCGATGACATTTTCGCCCTC
Source organism: Oscillospiraceae bacterium (assembly GCA_045638085.1). Taxonomy (GTDB): domain Bacteria; phylum Bacillota; class Clostridia; order Oscillospirales; family Oscillospiraceae; genus SIG459. Next base: position 13,083 of record JAZUAQ010000012.1, on the reverse strand, counting down.
ATCCATTCCCAGTTTGGTGGGCAGATAAACGCCCAGCACGCTTGCCTTGCTGTCCTCAAAATCGCTGATGCGGCATTTATAAACCTGCTGGCGGTCGGTGAATATGAGAAGTTCGCCGCGGTTAGAAGCCTCAAAGGATGTGCGCAGGCTGTCATTTTCCTTATACTTCTGCTCCGCATTCATGCGCAGAGACTGGGGGGTAATCTTCTTGAAATAGCCCTCTCTGGAGAGGAAGAGAGTGCAGGGATAATCTTCAACCTGCTCCTCAACGCTGAATTCCTCAATCTCGTCGGAATAGACAATACCGGTTTTTCTGGGAAGGGCATACTTCTTTGCAACAGCCTTCAGCTCGCTGATGATAATGTTTCTCACTCTGCGGCGGCTGGAGAGGATGTCCTCCAGCTCGGCAATCTGCTTTTCAAGCTCGCTGATTTCCGCAACCCGCTTGAGGATATATTCGCGGTTGATATTGCGGAGTCTTATCTCTGCAACATATTCCGCCTGAAGAGCATCTATGCCGAAGCCTATCATCAAATTGGGAACAACGTCGGCTTCCAGCTCGGTGTTGCGAATGATGGCGATGGCCTTGTCGATATCCAGAAGGATTTTTTCAAGACCCTTCAGCAGATGGAGCTTTTCGCGCTTTTTACTCAGTTCGTGGTAAACTCTGCGCTTCACGCACTCAGTGCGCCATGCCACCCACTCCTCCAGTATCTCGCCGACGCCCATAACTCTGGGGTTGCCGCCGATGAGGATGTTAAAGTTGCAGGAAAACTGGTCCTGCAGAGTGGTGAGTTTGAAAAGCTTCTGCATGAGCTTTTCGGGATCTGTGCCGCGCTTGAGGTCGATGGTAAGTTTCAGACCGCTCAGGTCGGTTTCATCGCGCATATCGCTAATCTCGCGGATCTTGCCCGCCTTGAGAAGCTCGGAAACCTTGTCCACGATCTGCTCAACGGTGGTGGAATAGGGTATTTCGTATACCTCTATCATATTCTCCTTGGGTAGATAGCGCCAGCGGGAGCGAACCTTGAAGCTGCCGCGACCGGTGCGGTAGATATTTTCCATCTCGGAGAGGTTATAGATTATCTCGCCGCCTGTGGGGAAATCGGGCGCAGGCATGGTGGAGAGGATATTGTGGTTGGGGTCGGCTATGAAATTAGCGGTTGTTTCGCAGACCTCTCCAAGATTGAAGCCGCAAATCTGGCTTGCCATACCTACGGCAATGCCCATATTGGCGGAGACAAGAACATTGGGGAAGCTTGTGGGCAGCAAAGTGGGCTCCAGCATAGTGCCGTCATAGTTATCCACGAAGTCCACGGTGTCCTTGTCGATATCCTTGAAAATCTCGGAGCAGATAGGGGAAAGCTTTGCTTCGGTGTAACGGGAGGCGGCGTAGGCCATATCTCTTGAATAGGTTTTACCGAAGTTGCCCTTGGAGTCCACAAAGGGGCAGAGCAGCGCCTCATAACCCCGGCTCAGGCGCACCATAGTTTCATAAATAGCAGCGTCACCGTGGGGATTCAGGCGCATGGTCTGACCCACGATATTCGCGCTCTTGGTGCGGCCCTTATTGAGCAGTCCCATATCATACATGGTATAGAGCAGCTTGCGGTGGCTGGGCTTAAAGCCGTCTATCTCCGGTATGGCACGGGAGATGATAACGCTCATTGCATAGGGCATATAGTTGAGCTCCAGAGTCTGGGTAATAGGCTGCTCAAGGACCTCCGCCCGCAGACCCATTACATCCGGATTCACCGGAGCTTTTTTAGTTGTTTCGGCTTTTTTCTTTGCCATAAAAAGACCTCTTTATTTTTTCTTTCCCTTGCGCTTGATGCCGGTGGTCAGGTCGCGTCTGCAGTTGGGGCAGACAGTGACGGTGAGGCACTTATTGAAAAGCTGCTTGCCGCAGTAAGGGCACTTGAGAGAAGTGAAAACAAGCAGCATGGCAAAAGCTATCAGCGCAAGAGCCGCGATGATGATGTAAAGTCCCAGCTGGGGGGCAGACTCGTTGACAAAGAGCCCGATAACACAGATGATCATGGCAGTCAGAAGGCAGCCTTTGACCACATTTCTGGCTCTTTCAAAGTTTTTGGTAAAATTCATATCTTTCTACCTCTCTTTATGATATATCCGCAAGATCAATAAATTTGTATCCGTTTTCGGCAATATGGGTCTTGCGGCCCGCAAGGTCATCGCCCAGAAGCATATCGAACATCTGCGCGGTTGCCTCCGCATCCTCAGGCATAACCTTGATAAGGCGGCGGGTCTCCGGGTTCATGGTGGTGAGCCACATCATATCGGGGTCATTTTCACCAAGACCCTTGCTGCGGCTGATTGTGCATTTCGCTCCGCCCAGTTCCTCCAGAATATTGGCCTTCTCCGTTTCGGAATAGGCAAACCATGTTTTGCCCTTGCCATTAATCTCGTAAAGGGGAGATTCGGCAATATACACATAGCCTTCTTTTATAAGACTGGGCACAAGGCGGTAGAGCATAGTCAGTATAAGAGTTCTTATCTGATATCCGTCCACATCCGCGTCGGTGCAGATAATGACCTTGTTCCAGCGGAGATTATCCAGGCTGAAAGAGCTTATATCCTTATTCTTCTTGGTGTCAACCTCGACGCCGCATCCCAACACCTTCAGCAGATCCGTGATTATCTCGCTTTTGAATATGCGGACATAATCGGCTTTGAGGCAGTTGAGAATTTTACCGCGGACAGGCATAATGCCCTGAAATTCCGCATCGCGGCTCAGTTTGCAGGCGCCCAATGCAGAGTCGCCCTCCACGATGTATATCTCCCTCTTATCCACATCCTTGCTGCGGCAATCCACAAACTTCTGGACGCGGTTGGAGATGTCCATGCTACCTGTAAGCTTTTTCTTAATATTAAGCCTTGCTTTTTCGGCAGTCTCACGGGAGCGTTTGTTGATAAGCACCTGCTCGGCAATGCGGTCAGCCTCAGCCTTATTCTCAATAAAGTAGATTTCCAGCTTCTCCTTGAAGAAGTCGGTGATCGCATCCTGAATGAACTTGTTGGTTATTGCCTTCTTTGTCTGGTTTTCATAGCTGGTGCGGGTGGAAAAGCAGTTTGTGACCAGTACAAGGCAGTCGGCAACATCCTGGAAGCTTATCTTGCTCTCGTTTTTCTGATACTTGTTTATCTTCTTGATATATGCATCAATAGCGTAAACAAAGGCGTTTTTTGCAGCCTTTTCAGGGGCACCGCCATGCTCCAGCCAGCTGGAGTTGTGGTAATACTCTATGTGGTTGACAGTGTTGCTGAAGCAGAAAACGGCGGAGAGCTTTGCCTTATAATCGGGCATATCCTCTCGGTCGCGGCCCTTGCGCTCAGTCTCGATGAAATAGGGTGCGGTGAGAGCATTTTCTCCTACAAGCTCAGCGGCATACTGGATAATGCCGTTTTCATAGAGGAAATCCGTTGTCTCGAACTTGCTTCCTCTCTGAATACGGAGGCGGAAGGTTATGCCCGCGTTGATAACAGCCTGACGGCGGAGGGTATCGCGGAAATAATCCTCGGAGATATTAATGTCGGTGAAGACATCTCTGTCAGGCTTCCAGCGGAAGCGAGAGCCGGTCTTTTTTCTGTCGGTAGGCTCTTTGAGAAGTTCCTTGCCCTTTTTGCCCTGAACAAAGCCCTTCTTGAAATGGAGCTCATAGCGGAAGCCATCGCGGAAAATCTCCGCATCAAAATACTCAGAGCTATACTGAGTGGCGCAGGAACCAAGGCCGTTGAGACCCAGAGAATATTCATAGTTCTCGCCGTCATCGTTGCCGTATTTGCCGCCTGCATAAAGCTCGCAGAAAACAAGGTCCCAGTTCCAGCGTTTTTCCTTCTCGTTCCAGTCCACGGGGCAGCCGCGTCCGAAGTCTTCAACTTCTATGCTGTTATCCTCATAGCGGGTGAGAGTTATGAGCTTGCCGTAGCCCTCCCTCGCCTCGTCAATGGCGTTGGAAAGTATTTCAAAAGCGGCATGCTGGCAGCCGTCCAGACCGTCGGAGCCGAAGATGACTCCCGGGCGAAGGCGGACTCTGTCCGGACCCTTCAGCTGGGAAATGCTGTCGTTGCCGTAGTTTGGTGTCTTTGCTTTTGTCATTGGATATTACTCCCGTTTCACAATATCTGGTGGTATTGCATACATACTAAACCAATTTTATAGTATAAAGCATTTTCTTGCAAAAATCAAGCTATTCGCTTCATATGCCAAACGGGGGCTGTCCCAATGGACAGCCCCCGCGCGCCGGAAACTTCTTATTCACGCTTTTCCACACAAATCATCCGTCCAAATGCCGGCACTTGACTCAAGGTCCCGAAAGTAGAATATGTTCCGCAAAACAATTTCACCCTTCCGAGCTGCTAAGGCATCATAACAAAACATAATAACACATTTGGTGCCATTTCATTTTTCGAGCCGCCTTCACCGCTCGCCTTTTGTGAGTCCACTACTATTATGACCGCCAACGCATAAAATACTAAAGGAAAATTATTTTAAAAAAGGATAAAATTTCTCTCCCCTGTGCAGAATCTATTCAGCACTTGACTTAGGGGGTATAATATATGTCGAGAATAAGAGAGCGGCGCGAGCTTCGCCGCCGTTTCGCTCTTGCTATGGAAGAGCTTGAGGCTTTGAACGCAAGCCTCAGGGATGCCTACCGCTGCTTCAACGGCGGCACAGACCCTGAGCTTCTCGAAGCCTGCATTTTTGAAATCAGCGCGCTCCATTCCCGCCGCAGCGCCGCGCTGCGAAATATAAAATCCATGGACGGTGACAAAATAAAATGGCAATTATAATAATCGTATTTGCTCTTGCCGTGGGAATTTGCCTTCTTGGTTTGCTGCTCAAAATCCTGAAGGGCCCCATCAAGCTTGTCTGGAAGCTTTTTCTCCACGCAATTATGGGCTTTATCTACCTTTTCATCTTCAATTTTCTCGCGGGCTTTGTGGATCTGAGCATACCCCTCACATGGCTCAATGCCCTTATAACCGGCGCTCTGGGCGTTCCCGGGGTTGTGCTTCTTCTCATACTGCAACTTATCTGATTACATAAAAGGTCCCATTTAACACTGACGAAAGGAGATGGCTTATCGTGATGTTTTCCAACCGGGATTTGCGCAAGCTGCTCATTCCCCTCATAATAGAGCAGATGCTCACCTCCCTCATCGGCACCGTGGATACCCTCATGGTTTCCAACCTTGGCGCTGCAAGCGTCAGCGGTGTTGCCCTTGTGGACTCCATCAGCAAGCTTGTCATCTTCCTTTTCACCGCCCTCGCCACAGGCGGCACCATAGTCTGCTCCCAGTACATAGGCCGCAAGGATCTTCGCAATGCCAACACTGCTGCAAGGCAGGTTTTGCTCAGCGCCTTTGTCCTCTCCCTTTTCGTGGCGATAATCGCTTCCGTTTTCCGCGATGGAATTTTGCGCCTTATTTTCGGCAAGGTTGATGCCTCCGTTATGGAAGCAGCCTCCGACTATTTCGCGGTAGTCATTTTCTCCTATCCCTTCATTGCCCTTTTCGGGGCTTCCTCCGCTCTTTACAGAGCAGGCGGCAACTCTCGTCTGCCCATGAAGGTCAGCCTTTTCGCAAACCTTATCAACATTGTGGGCAATGCAACGCTGATGTTCGTGCTGAAATGGGGTGTTGTGGGCGCAGCAGCAGCGACTGTCTGCTCCAACGCCTTTGCCGCCATCGTTATGCTCATAATGCTGCGCAGGCCGGGTCAGGTACCGGAAATAGGCCGCTACAGCGCCATCCGCCCCAACTTCCATATGATATGGCTGGTGCTTTGCATTGGCATTCCCTCGGGCATAGAAAATGCCATGTTCCAGTTCGGCAAGCTGGCGGTGCAGTCCACAGTATCCACGCTCGGCACAACCGCAATGGCTGCCAATGCCGTTGTTGCCGCTGTTGAGCTTATGACAAGCATGCCCTCTCAGGCCGTTGCAACGGGACTTATGACCGTTGTGGGGCAGTGCATGGGCGCAGGAAAGCCCGAGCAGGCAAAGCATTACATAAAAAAACTGACCCTATGGTCTTTTTGCATACTCTTCGTCCTCAACTGGCTGGCAATGGCTGCCACTCCTCTTGTCACCCGCCTTGCGGGTATGGACGCGGAGACCGCGAAGCTTACAAAGGACACCATGCTCTTTATCAGCATTTTGAAGCCTCTTTTCTGGATGTGCGCCTTTGTGCCCGCAAGCGGCATGCGCGCCGCAGGTGATGTTAAATTCGGCATGATTGTCTCCACCTGCACTATGTGGATTCTCCGCGTTGGTCTCAGCACCCTCCTTTGCCGCCGCTTCGGCTTCGGACTTATCGGAATCTGGTGGGGCTTCTTCGCCGACTGGACGGGCAGAAGCATCATCTTCCTCCTCCGCTACCGCAGTGGAAAATGGGCAAGACAAAAGGTCATAGATAAATAAAAAGGTGCATCATCTGATGCACCTTTTTATTTTGTCAGCGGGCGCTGGGGCCGCTGTCTTCATCGCCAAAGATAAAATCGTCAATATCGCCTTTGAAATGCATTGAAACCACCTCCGTGAAAGATTGCACATACTTTCAGTATATGCAGCCTCTTCGGGGATGATTACTCTTTTTCAAGTCTTGCAACAACAATTTCGGGGTTGTTGAAAAATCTGGGCACAGGTGCACTGTTGCCTATGCCGCGGGAAACGATCATCGTGTAGCGTCCGCAGTCAACTGCGCCGTCAACATTTTCGGGAAAAAGGTCAAAGCTTGTGCCAAACACGCCTCCCACTCCCGGAATGCGCACAAGTCCGCCGTGGGCATGGCCGCAGAAAATCAAGTCCACATCAAGGCGGGGATATTTCTCCACCCAATAGTTGCGATGTCCCAGAAGTATGCGGTAACCCTCACCCTGCTCAGCTTCTATACGCTCCACCACTTCATTGGGACGGGGCATATCGAAATAGGCATTGGGATCCTCAACTCCGCAGAGGGCAATGCTCTCCCTATTGCGCTCCAAAAGAGTATATTCGTTTGCCAGATAGCAAACTCCGTGCTTGGCGAAAAGCTCCTTTAATTCATCAATGCAGCCAAAACCCCATTCGTGATTACCACTGACATAGAAGGTGTCGGCAATCTCTGTGAGAGAGCCGAGGAGGGAATCGATTACCTCGTACTCGCTGCCCTCATCCACAAGATCTCCCGTTATCACGATTATATCCGGCTCCGCCTTCTCCACACGCTTCAAAAGCCGTTCATTATCTTTTCCGAAGCATCTGCCGTGGATATCGCTGAGCTGCAAAACAGTAAAGCCATCAAAGCTCTCAGGAAGAGTCTCCGAGGAAACGGTATGTTCTGTTGTGACGATGCGGCAGGCAGAATCCAAAACGAGTCCGCCGAATATAAGGATAAGCACTAGGGCTGTTATCAAAATTGCTTTGCGTTTTCTCATAGTCTCTCCTGAACGAATTTCCGAAACATAATACCACGCCCGCGTGGCGAAAGGAAGAACATAATAAATAATATAAGCCAAATAGCATCAAAAATGCCTCAAATTGCCTGTATTTTAAATGTATTTATCTTGAAAAGCACAGATGAATCGTATATAATGGGCGATGCTGTGCGGCGCGACACCGCACGCAAAGATAATTCGAAAAGGATGATACCCCAAAATGAGTTCCAAAGAAAAGAAGATGGCCGCAGCAGCCGAAGAAGCAAAGAAGAGCCGCAAGTTTTATACCGCTTGCATAGTTTTCATCGTTTGCCTCGCAATCATTGTTGCAGCAGCCGCCCTTATCAATTCCAACATCAGCACCACCAAGACCACCGCCATCACCATCGGCGAGACCGAGTATACTCCCGCTGAGTTCAGCTACTTCTACAGAAGCGCTGTTGGCACCACTTATGCAAGCCTTGGCGAAAGCTACGGCGATATGGCTGCATATATTCTGGACAACTCCCGTCCCCTCAGCCAGCAGACCTCTATGTTCGGTGACGGCACCCAGACCTGGGCAGACTATTTCTACAATCAGGCCGTTATATCCCTCACCAACCTGACCGTTCTCTATGACGAGGCTGTCAAGGCAGGTCTCACCCTCAGCGAAGAGAGCAAGGAATACATCGAGTCTGACATCGCTTACTATGAAGAGGTTGCCGCCACCAACGGTTACGGCGATCTGAACAGCTTCCTTGCTGCCAACTTCTGCAAGGGCTTTGACGGCAAGCTTCTCCGCGAAATCGCCGAAAAGCAGTATCTTGCCTCTGAGTATGCCCTTCAGCTTGACGGAAGCTTCGAATACACCCCCGACGAGATCGAAGCTCACTACGCATCCAAGGCCAACGATTTCGACTTTGTTAAGTATCACTACTATCTGGTCAGCACCACCGGTGAAGCATTCACCAACCTGAGCGACGAGGAAAAGGCCGCAGCCGCTCACGAAGAGGCTGAGAAGATTGCTCAGGCAAAGACCAGCGAAGAGTTCACCGCCAACGTCCGCAACTTCGTTCCCGGCACCAGCAAGAATCTCTATGAGCGCACCGAGTCCACCATGGCCATCTCTCAGGGTCAGACCGTAAGCAGCGTTTACAAAGACTGGCTCATGGATGCAAATCGCACCGAAGGCGAAACCACCGTTATCGACACCGAAAGCGGAAGCTACGCCGTTATGTTCCTTTCCAGAAACGACAACCACTATCAGCTTGTTGACGTCCGCCACATTCTCGTTCCCGCTCTCGTCGATGAAAACGGCGAGTTCACCGAGGAAGCTCTCGCAACCGCAAAGGCAGAGGCCGAGCGCATCTATGCCCTCTGGCAGGAGAACCCCACCGAGGAAAACTTTGCCGCACTCGCTAACGAGTATTCTCAGGACGAAGGCTCCATGACCAACGGCGGTCTTTACAGCGAAGTATATCAGGACTACATGGTTGAAGAGTTCAACAACTTCCTCTTCCACGAAGGCAAGAAGCCCGGCGACAGCGGCATTGTCTACGGCAGCAACGGCAGCTACGCAGGCTACCACGTCCTGTACTTCTCCGCCCTCGGCGACATCTTCAGCGACAGAATCTCTGAAAGCGATCTGCGCGCCGCTGATTACAACGAAGCTATGAATGCTCTTGTTGCAAACTATGCTGTTGCAGAAGGCAAGGGTATGAAGTTCGTAAATCTCGACTGATAACAAAAAAGGCAGCCCCGGCTGCCTTTTTTCACACTCTGAAAAGAGAGGATAGAGCATATGTCCGAAAGATTCCTCCGCCAGGAAATGCTCCTTGGCAGCGAAGCAATGGAAAAACTTAAAAATTCCCGCGTAGCCGTCTTTGGCATAGGCGGAGTTGGCTCCTGGTGCGCCGAGGCTCTTGCAAGAGCGGGCGTGGGCGCGCTTACCCTTATTGACCAGGACTGCGTTGGCGAGAGCAATATAAACCGCCAGATTCTTGCCCTTGATTCCACCATCGGCATAGAAAAGCCCGAAGCTATGGCTCGCCGCATCCGCGACATCAATCCCAACTGCGCCGTCACCACCCTCTGCGCCCGCTATGAAGCCGCCGACAGAGAGCGCTTTTTCATGGAAAAATATGACTTCATCGTGGACGCAATTGACCTTGTTGCCTGCAAGGTGGACCTTATTCTCAGTGCGAAGGAGCGCTCCATCCCCATCGTTTCCGCTCTCGGCACCGGCAACAAGACTGACGCAAGTCTTCTGCGCATCTGCGACATCTCTAAAACAGAGGGCTGTCCCCTTGCAAGAGTTGTCCGCAAGGAGCTGCGCAAACGGGGCATCAACCACCTGAGCGTGGTTTTCTCCCCCGAAGAGGGCATCTCTCCCGAGCAGAGGGAAGCGCCCCCTCCCGGACGCCGCAGCGTTCCAGGCTCCCTTGTCTGGGTCCCCGCTGCAGCCGGACTTCTGCTGGCGCAGCATGTTGTGCTCAGTCTGGCAAAAAGCGAATAAGCAAAAAGAGCAGCCCCTTAATTGGGGCTGCTTTTTTTATGTTGTTTTTTCTCCCCAAGTCGCATAAAATATTCCTAGCTCACGGTGGTAAATATTCACGGAGGTATATATGAAAACTGAAAAGAAAATTCTCGCGGCCTTTATTCTCAATCTCGCCTTTTCTATATTCGAATTTTTCGGTGGAATGTTCACAGGCAGCGTTGCAATAATCTCTGATGCCCTTCACGACCTGGGCGATGCCGCCAGCATCGGCCTTGCCTTCTTCCTTGAAAAGAAAAGCAAAAAGCAGCCCAACGAAAAATATACCTACGGATACGGTCGTCTTTCTGTCCTTGGCGGTCTTATAACATATCTTATTCTGCTTTTAGGTTCACTTATAGTCATATATAATGCCATTCACAGAATTATTAACCCCGTTCCCGTCAATTACAGCGGCATGATAATTTTTGCCATTATCGGTCTTGCAGTCAATCTTGCTGCGGCTTTGATAACAAGCCACGGTGAGTCTCACAGCCAGAAGGCCGTCAGCCTGCATATGTTGGAGGATGTTCTGGGCTGGGCGGCAGTTTTGCTGGGCGCAATAATCATGCGCTTCACGGACGCCCTTATCATCGACCCCATCCTTTCCCTTGCCATAGCCCTTTTCATTGGCTTCAACGCCCTGCGCAATATGAAAAGTGCCCTTTCCCTCTTCCTTGAAAAATCTCCCGATGGCATCTGCATTGATACGCTGAAGGAAAGTCTTTGCGAAATTGAGTGCGTCAGCGATGTTCACCATATCCACATTTGGAGTTTGGACGGAATAAACAACTATGCCACCATGCACATCGTCACGAGCGGCGAATGGTCGCAGTGCAAGGCTCTTGTCCGCGAAAGACTGAAAGAACTGGGCATTTTCCACTCCACCCTTGAACTTGAAGGCGAGGGTGAAGACTGCGGCAACAAATCCTGCCGCATTGAACATGCGGAGAGCCACGGACATCATCACCACGGACATCACCATCATCACCATTGATGAAGGCCATAAACTTCGTATTGTATGCTTCTATAAAAGCCAAAAGCACGGATGTATTTACATCCGTGCTTTTGCTTTTAATAATGGAAATCGTGAGCCTGCTTGAGGACCATTTCCTTGACCTTCATAAGGCGAACCTTGGTGGAAAGGTCGTTTTCTTCCAGCTTCATGGTGATGAACTTGATGTTCTCCTTCATGTCGGGAATCATAACATACTCAAGGGCATTAACTCTGCGGCGGGTCTTTTCGATCTCCTCCGCAAGAAGCTGCATTGTCTTTTCAATCTGCGCCAGTTCCAGCATATCCTCGAAAACACGGCTCAGACTCTGCATTGCTATATCCAGCTCGCCGCTGGTCTGTGCGAAGCCGTAAGGATAAATCTCGCCGGGGTCTGCATTGCTGGTGGAGAAGGTGTATTCCGGCACATCCACGCTCATAACGTTCTTGAACTTCACGCCCAGCTCCACGCTCTGGCGGGGATACATCAGCGCCTGCTCCAGCATCTCGGGGCTCATAACCGCACTTGCAACGGTCAGCGCGCCAAAGGCCTCAGTGAGTCCTGCTTCAACTCTCAGACGAAGTTCTTTGTTCTTGTTCACAACGTCCATGAACTCACGCGTCAGCTCATCGCGCTTATCCTTGAGAAGCTTGTGGCCTCGGGTTGCGGTCTTTAAGCGTCCCTTAAGCTGGTTGAGCACCATTCTTGTGGGGGTTACCGCTGTTTTAGGCATATTTCTTCCCCCTTACTCTTTGGGCATATACTTCTCGATGTGCTCTACCTTTACTCGCTTGAGCTCGCTTCTGGGAAGTATGCTCAGCAGCTCCCAGCCGATGTTAAGGGTTTCCTCTATGCTGCGGTTGGTTTCATTGCCCTGGCTTACATAGCGCTCCTCGAACTCTTCTGCAAACTTTGCATAGAGCTTGTCGGTCTCGCTCAGTGCGCTTTCGCCCAGAATGGTCATAAGCTCCTTGGCATCCTTACCTGCTGCGTAAGCAGCAAACAGCTGGTTCATGGTGCCGCTGTGGTCCTCGCGGGTCTTGCCTGCGCCTATACCTTTATCCTTCAGACGGCTCAGGGAGGGCAGAACATCCACGGGAGGAACAACGCCCTTGCGGAAGAGCTCGCGGTTGAGGATTATCTGACCTTCGGTGATATAGCCGGTAAGGTCGGGGATGGGATGGGTCTTGTCATCCTCGGGCATGGTGAGGATGGGAATCATGGTGATGGAGCCTGCCTTGCCTACGCGGCGGCCTGCTCGCTCATACATGGTTGCAAGGTCAGTATAGAGATAGCCGGGATAGCCGCGGCGACCGGGAACTTCCTTCTTTGCGGCGGAAATCTCACGGAGAGCTTCAGCGTAGTTGGTGATGTCGGTGAGGATAACAAGAACATGCATATCCTTCTCGAATGCAAGATACTCTGCTGCGGTGAGAGCCATGCGGGGAGTTGCGATACGCTCAACGGCGGGCTCGTTTGCAAGGTTGGAGAAGAGAACAGTTCTGTCGATTGCACCGGTGCGCTTAAACTCCTGTACAAAGAACTCGGACTTTTCGAAGGTGATGCCGATTGCAGCGAAGACAACGGCGAACTTATCGTCTGCGCCGAGAACCTTTGCCTGGCGGGCAATCTGAGCTGCAAGCTCCTTGTGGGGCAGACCGCTTCCGGAGAAGATGGGAAGCTTCTGGCCACGAACCAGGGTGTTAAGACCGTCAATGGTGCTGACACCGGTCTGGATAAACTCAGCGGGGTAAGCTCTTGCTGCGGGGTTCATGGGGAGGCCGTTTATATCCAGATGAGCCTCGGCCAGCATTTCGGGGCCGCCGTCGATGGGCTTGCCCATGCCGTTAAACACGCGTCCCAGCATATCCTCGCTCACTGCCAGCTCCAGAGGATGGCCAAGGAAGCGAACCTTGCTGTCGCGCAGGTTGATTCCTGCTGCGCTTTCATAAAGCTGAACTACGGCTCTGTCACCGTTTACTTCCAGTACCTTACCGTGGCGGATTTCGCCGCTGGGGAGCTGGATCTCGCAGAGTTCGTCATAGGTGACGCCCTCTACCTGCTCTACTACCATCAGAGGGCTGATGACCTCGTGTATTGTTCTGTATTCCTTGATCACAGTTCCTCACCTCCATGGTA
>JAZUAQ010000011.1:0-16227 GCA_045638085.1 Oscillospiraceae bacterium | reverse complement strand
AAAAGGACGAAGCCTACGAGGCCTCGTCCTTTTTTCGCACCCCGCGGCGCCGAACAAAGCCTCCCCTATCAGGGGAGGTGGCACGCGTTAGCGTGACGGAGAGGTTATTGTCTCCGACGGCCATATTCTTTTTGTGCCAGCAAAAAGAATATGGAAAGAAAAACAGGCCAAAGAGGGGGCGAGCAAAGCCCCCTCTTTGGAAACTCCCTCGGTGCAGCAAAAGGAAAACTGTTGTGCCACATAATGGGAACCTAAACCTTAGTGTGCATGCCTCGTTTTCCGCTCGGGACGCTGCTGCCTCAAGGCGCCTGTTCGGCGCCACGGGGACTGTGCCTCGTAATGTTTTCGCCTCCCGTAGGGACTGGCACATATAGCCGCCCTTTACAAGCCAGTCTTTGAATTCAAACGAAAAAGCACCGGAAGTTTCCGGTGCTTTTTTCAGCTTTTCTTAACGTTCTTTTTTGCCAGAGGGGCTTTGTTGCCCTTTTCGTCCACCACATAGGTGTTCTCAAGCAGGGCGATGGTGCTTGCGCGCCACTCTTCGATATATTCCTTGCGAAGCTTTGCCTGCTCGGCAAGTTCCTCGGCGGTGAGCTCTCTCTCCTTTTTCAGGCGGGCAAGCTCGTTAATTCTGTCCAGTTTGGTTTGAATCATATTCTCAGTCCTCTATTGTTCCAAGTTCATCAAGATTTTTTTCGAAGCTATCTATAAAATGCTCCATGAAATAGCGCACCTCGGGCAGGGGGCTTTCCTCCAGCGCACGGCGGGTGCTTTTTTCAGCGGAGGCAAACTCTCTGTTGCCCGCCTTGCGCTCTTCAACGCACTTGATATAGGCGCTTATTTTGTCGGCAGCCTTTACAAGCTCATAGCGCTCTTTATCCTCAGCGGCGGCAAAAAGCTCGGCATAAGAGGGTCGAAGTTCCTTGGGCAGAGTTGCCAGAAGCTTGGAGCAGGCAAGAGCCTCAACCTCGTCATAGGCATTTTTGATTCTGCGGCTATGATACTTGATGGGGGTGGGCAGGTCGCCGGTGAGAATCTCTCCCGCATCGTGGAAAAGGGCAATTGCCGCCTGCTCATTGGGATCGCAGTCCCTGCCGAAAACATCCCGGCGGATAAGACCCAAGGCATGGGCGATAACCGCCACCATATGGCTGTGCTCCTGAATGTTCTCCCGCTCGCTGTTGCGCATAAGGCTCCAGCGGACTATATATTTCATTCTGCCGATGAAGGCAAAAAAGTCATATTTCATATTTTAACCTCTTGATTTTTCTTTATAAGGCTTTTCGTTTTCCAGCGACCCGAGGCGTAATAGCTAAGGTCAAATATAAGCGCCGCGCTCCAGCCGTAGACAAGGTTCTCCCAGCAGGCCTCATAGCCTACGCTGAAGGCATAAACCATGGTATAGGCCGCAATGATTCTGACGCCAAGGGCAATGCAGGATGCTGCCGTTGCTGCCATGGGATCTCCGCAGCCCTGGAACATTCCGCTGAAGGGGATATAGAGGGCAAAGAGCGGATAGCAAAGACAAATATAGCGCAGATACTGCACCGACTGGCTGACTTCCTCGCCGCTGACGCCGAAAAGGCGGGAGAGAGGTGCGGCGAAAAGATAGAGGGGCACGCACATCAAAATGACCATTATAAGGTCGATGGCAAGGGCGCTGAAAATACCGCGCTTGACTCTGTCGTATCTGCCCGCGCCGGTATTCTGTCCGGAAAATGCACCCATTGCCTGATTGATGCCCATAATGGGGATGGAGGCATAGTGGTCATAGCGGGAACCTACGGTGAAGGCCGCCATAGTCACGGCGCCGAAGGAGTTGACAAGACGCTGCAGAGCAATGTGGCCGAAGGAAATTACAAGATGCTGAACGGTTACGGGGATGGCCATTTTCGTGCAAAGGACAAACTTTTCTTTGTCGAAAACAAGCTCATTTTTCTTGAACCGGAATTCGGGATACTTTTTGTTCATATAGCGGAGACTTACCGCCATGCAGGCCGCCTGAGCGATGATGGTTGCGGCTGCAGCGCCTGCAACACCCCAAGGCAGCACCGCCACGAAGAGCAGATCCAGCACAACATTCAGCACTGTTGCAACCAGCAGGAAATAAAGCACCGCCTTGCTGTCGCCCACGCTGCGGAGTATGCCGGCAACCGCATTATAAATAAACTGGAAAATAAGACCTGCGGAGTAGATGGCAATATATGTCACGCTGTAGGACAAAATTTCCGCATCTTCTATTTTGAGAAGATATCTGGAGGCGGGTCTTGCCGTTACGATGCAGAAAACCGTGAAAAACGCACCCAGCGCGATGAGCATTATCATAATTGTGGAGGCGGTGCGGCGCATCTCGCCAAAACGCTTTGCGCCAAAATACTGGCTTATAACAACGCCGCTGCCGTTGGCCACGCCCATTG
Organism: Oscillospiraceae bacterium; assembly: GCA_045638085.1. Taxonomy (GTDB): domain Bacteria; phylum Bacillota; class Clostridia; order Oscillospirales; family Oscillospiraceae; genus SIG459. Next base: position 13,810 of record JAZUAQ010000011.1, on the reverse strand, counting down.
CCAGAAATACAAACATGGAGGTATAGGTCATGCAGCTTCCCATGGCGGCAAGGGCGGATGAGTTGACGAAATTGCCAACAATTATGCCGTCCACCGTGGAATAAAGCTGCTGCAGCAGGCTGCCAAGCATTATGGGCAGAGCAAAGCCCAATATGGCACGCCATTCAGCGCCCTGAGTTAAATCGTTTCTCTTCATCAGTGTTCCTTTACCACTTATTCTTTACCTTCTCCGCAAAGCCGAAGAAGTCCTTGATTTCGATAACAGTACCGTCATCCAGCACAGCCTTGCCGCTGAAACGTCCAAAAACCTGATGCTGGATGGACTCTATCACCACAACACTGGTGCCGCTATAGCGGTCGAGGACAGGGATGAAGTCCATCTCGAAACGTCCGTCGTCACTGGTGAAGGTCCAGGGGTTCATATAGTCCTCGCTTCCATCCTCTTTTTCAGGGATGTTGAAGCTGACATTGCTGAGTTTATGGGCTTTTCCATTATAGAAAAGCATATTTTCCGTGGCAGCGGAGGTGTCGCCGAAACCGTAACCTATATTGAAGCCGAAAGGTACACCATCCACCTGACCGCTGGCAGAGCCCCAGTACCAGGTGTTTTTGTAGGTCCATACGCCACGTCCCCAGTCAAGAACAGCGAAGGAATCCTCGCCGGAAAACTCATAGGTCTTTCCGCCGAAACCGTAGCATACGCTGCCGCTGGCGCGCATGCAGTTAATTTTCTGGTTATAGTAGAAGTGAGCTTCCTTCTCGAATGGGGTGGCGATAACCATGCTCTCTTCGGGCTCATCGCTCAGCTCCACCTTTGCGATGAGGCTGCCCTCGTCTCCGAAGTTTTTCATCTGGGCAATAAGCACTCTCTTGCCGTCGATATGCTTGAAGTGGATGGAATAATCCTTGCCCACAATGCTCACATCGCCCTTCTCGCTGGTGGAGGGGAAACGGGTGCGGCCAAGGGGCAGGATGCGCATGGGGCTTTTGGTGATTTCCCAGCCCTCTTCAAAGTTCAGAAGGCTGATGGAATCCAGACCCATATAGCTGTTGTCGGCTATGGTGAGAGCCAGACCGATGCGGCCGTTGGTGATGAGATAGTAGTCCCATTCCTTGATGCGGAGGGGATTTGCCTTAATGTCGCTGCGGCGGTAAGCCCAGTGAAGCTTCTTGGCATATCCCGGCTCGCGTATATTTCCCTTTTCGTCCAGAAGGGGTATGCGTTTTGTTATCTCGTGCTGCATGATTATTCCTCCTTAGCCTGAGCTGCCTGCTCAGCTATAGCGCTGCTCCTTTTTTATGAGTCGGATATCCCGACCGCGGAAGGGAACGGTGTCATATTCTCCGCTTATGCGGCTCACCACCTGAGGGGTGTAGCGCTCTTCCATTTCGGAAGCGGAAAGATTGGTGCTGACTATGGTCTTCTTCCCTGCTGCAAGGCGGGAATTGATTATGTTGTAAAGGGCGCTGTGGGTGAAGTTTGTTCTCATCTCTGTACCAAGGTCATCGAGGATGAGCAGGTCGCAGTCCAGTATGCGGCGGACTCTCTCGGCAGCGATGGCATAAGTCTCCTCGGCGCGGGAGAATTTTTTGTCCTCAAATGCGGAGAAGGCATCCCCCGCGCTTTCGTAAACGACGGAAAATCCCTTGTCGGAAACCGCCTTTGCAACGCATCCGCTGAGGAAGGTCTTTCCTAAGCCCGTGCCGCCGCGGAAAAGCAGGTTGGGGGAGTTTTTGCCGAAGAAAAGGGCATACTCCTTGCAGAAATTGAGGCTCATCTCCATGACCTCTCTGTCCGCGCCTGTGTAGTAATCAAGGCTGAAAGCGGCGAAGGAGTCACCTTCATGGCCGGGGATGGAGCTGAGGTAGAGACTTTTCTCCTCCTCATAAAGCTTCATAAGGCAGGAGCAGGCATTGCCGAAGCGGTCATAACCGGTGTCGTGGCAGCGGGAGCAATAATAAACTCCGTCCAGATAATCGGCAGCATAGCCCGCAGCCACAAGAGCCTCAACCTTTTCTCCGCAGAGAAGCAGGCTCTCCTTCTCAAGGGCAGCTATCTCCCTCTTTCCCGCCTCGCCCTTCAAGCTTGCGGAAATCACCTGACCCATAATGGTGCGAAGGCGCTCTTCCAGCTCCTTCACTCGGGGCAGACGCTCATAGATCTCCTCCTGACGGGCTTCGCTGAGCTCTTCGTTTTTAGCTTTTATCTCGGCAAGACGGTCTCTTGCCTTTGCCATGAGTTTACCGTCAACGGCCATCTTAATTCTCCTTACCCTTCATATACGCATACATTCTGCGCATATCTTCAATCTCTCTGTCGTTGCTTTCGGGGGCTTTTTCCTGCTTTTTGCCCTGACGGGGGTCTCCCGAGAGAACTTCCGCCTCGGTATGGAGTCCCTTTTCATGCCAGGAGGAGACAATCTTATCCATATATCTCCAGGCCAGCTTACCCGTACCCAGCACGGTGCGGTCATAAGCCACCGCAAGGGCTTCGATCTCAAAGCCCATTTCCAGCCATGATTCTATGTAGCGCTGCTCGCTCTGGCTGAGCTGTCTGCCTTTTATCTGGAGCATCTCCGCCGTGCGGAAAAGCTTGCTTTTTTTCTCTTTCTCGCCCTTGATATGCTCCTCCGCGGCTTCGAGACTCATAATCTCCTGACCCGCCCAGTACCAGGCTTCCTTTTCTATATAACGCATGGTGGGCACGCGGCCTTCGCCGTGGCTTTCCCGGTAAGTTTCAACGCAGTGGGCAACCAGAAGATATATAACCTCCGCGGGCATGCCCAGATGGTCATATATTCCGAAAAGGCTTCTCAGGTCGGGGGTGGAAAGAAGTTTGCCCAACGAGTGCTGCACCGCATCCACAAGGCCCTCAAAAACACTGTCGCGTCCTGCTCGGCTGACAATGTCCGCGGCGGAGTATTCAGGCATTTCATCGCTCATAAGAGGCTTCTCCGCGCTCAGCAGTCCCATTTCACGCAAGCTTGCGGCGGCTGCGGAAATTTCCGTCTCGCTGCGGCGAAGCTGCTTTGCTGCAGCGGAAAGGGAAAACTCTCCCCTTGCTCGAATATGAAGATATAAAAGCGCGGCAAGTCCCTCGCCTTTTTCCAAAATGGCTTCTGCTGCTGCGGCGCTTATGATAATATTCTTGTCTGCCAGGGGACACACCCTCTCTCGTAAGTAAATCAACAAAAGGGCGCATTGCCCCTATTTTGTATCTATTCCGGGATTATACCATATAAATAGCACTTGAATCAAGGGCTTATTATGTGGTATAATTCATCGTTAGAATTAAGTTGGATAAGTATGTCTTTTTCAGACTGATCATAGAGGTAGATACAGATGCTTGAACTTCTCTCTCCCGCCGGAAGCCCCGAGGCCGTTATCGCCGCCGTCCAGAGCGGTGCAAACGCCATTTATCTGGGTCTGGGCGATTTCAATGCCAGACGCGGCGCCAAAAACTTTACAGAGCAGGAATTTCTCGATTCCGTCAGATATTGCCGCGAGCGCGGCTGCAAGGTGTATGTAACTCTCAACACCCTTGCCTCCGACCGCGAGATGGAAACCGTTGCCAAAATGGGCCGCTTCGTCTCCGAGGCGGGCGTTGATGCTGTCATAGTTCAGGATCTGGGCGTTGCTATGGTGCTTCGCTCCGTATGCCCTGACCTGCCCCTCCATGCCAGCACCCAGATGAGCGTCCATAATCTTGGCGGCGTTTACGCTGCTGCCCAGATGGGCATCAGCCGCGTTGTCCTTGCCCGCGAGCTCACTTTGGACCAGATTGCAATCATCGCCGCCCGCTCCCCTATCGAGGTGGAAGTTTTTGTCCACGGCGCACTGTGCTTCTGCCACAGCGGCCAGTGCTACATGTCCGCCCTCATTGGACGCAGAAGCGGCAACCGCGGAATGTGCGCCCAGCCCTGCCGTCTCCAGTACAGCATGGGTCGCCGTGTGGGCGATTATCCCATGAGCCTGAAGGATAACTGCCTTGTGGATTATCTTGAGGCTCTTGACAAGGCAGGCGTTGCCTGCATCAAGATTGAGGGACGAATGAAGCGCCCCGAATACACCGCCATCGTAACGGAGATTTATTCCAAGGCTCTCCGCGAGGGCAAGTCCCCCACCGAGGAGGACTATGAAAAGCTCACCATGGCCTTCTCCAGAGAAGGCTTCACCGACGGTTACCTGACCGGCAAGAAAGAGGATATGTTCGGTGTCCGTACAGACTCCGAAAAGAGCGCAAATAAACTCTTCACCGAAACCCGCCGCCGCTATGCCGCAAGCGAGGAACGCCGCGTTGGCATAAGCTTCTGTGCCATCATCAAGGCAGGTCTCAACGCTAAGCTGCTGGCTCAGGACAGCGACGGAAACCGCGTTGTTGTAGACGGTCCCCGCGTTGCAAGAGCAGAGAAATCTGCCCTCACCCAGCGTAGCGTCTGCGACCAGCTTTATAAGACCGGCGGCCCCCCCTTCCGGTGCGAAAACGCCATCTCTCAGCTTGACGAGGGTGTTTTCCGCTCCGCCGCCGCCATAAAGCAGATGCGCCGCCAGGCTATCAACCAGATGCTTGAAAAGCGCGCCGCAGCTCCCGTGCGCCGCTACGGACGCATCCCCAAGATGCCTCCTCAGGTGGGAAGCAAGAAGGCGGTTTTGAATATTCAGGTAATGAAGTCCGAGCAGCTCACTGCCGAGCTTGCGGAGCTTGATATTGCAAATCTCTATGTGCCTCTTGATGTTGCTGAAGACAGCGAAGCCCTCGCTCCCTTCTTCGCCAAGGGCATCAACATTGCCGCCGTACTCCCCCGAGTCATCACCGACACGGAAATCCCTCTCGTCCGCGAGAAGCTTGAAAAGCTGCCCGAAAAGGGCATAAAAGAAGTCCTTCTGGGCAATTTGGGCCACATCGCCCTTGCAAAGCAGTGCGGTCTGGAAATTCGCGGCGACTTCGGTCTGAATGTTTTCAACAGCCACACTCTCACCGTTCTTGCCGCTGCGGGACTCCGCTCCGCAACCGCCTCCTTCGAGCTGCGTATGGCTCAGGTGCGCGACCTTGTGAAGAGCATGGACACCGAGCTTATCGTCTACGGCCGTCTGCCCCTTATGGTCAGCGACCAGTGCATAATAAAAGGTGCCGCAGGCAGCTGCAACTGCGAAAACGGCGCGGCACTTTCCGACAGAATGGGCTCCGTTTTCCCCGTTGTGAGGGAATTTGGATGCAGAAATGTGATACTCAATGCCCATAAGCTGTTTTTGGGCGATAAGAGAGAGGATATTCTCTCCTGCGGTCTTTGGGCAGCCAGACTCATGTTCACCACCGAAAGCCCCCGCGAGTGCCTTCAGGTGACAAAGAGCTATCTGGGTCTCAGCGACTACCGTCCCAACGGCCTCACAAGAGGACTTTACTACAGGGGCGTTGAATAAAAACACGAGGTAAAAAATAGATGCGCATCATACTTGCCTCCGGCTCTCCCCGACGCAAAGAGCTTTTGGAGATGCTTAAAGTTGAAAATCTTGAAATAATCCCCGCCAAGGGCGAGGAAGCAGACCATCTCGAACTCAGCCCCTCTGAGCTTGTAAAGGAACTCAGCCGCTGCAAGGCGGCGGAGATTGCCCCCGCCGGGGAAGAAAACACCGTCACTATAGGCGCCGATACCATAGTTGTGCTTGACGGAAAGGTTATGGGCAAGCCCGCGGATGAGGCGGACGCAGCCGGAATGCTTCGCTCCCTCAGCGGAAGGAGTCACACCGTCTATACCGGAGTCACCGTGATTCGCGGCAGCAAGGTTTTAAGCCGCGCCGAGGAGACGAAGGTTCATTTCCGCACTCTCAGCGAGAGGGAGATTGAAGCCTATATCCGTACCGGCGAGCCCATGGACAAGGCGGGCGCTTACGGCGCTCAGGGCTATGCAAGCCTTTTTGTAGAGGCTCTTGAAGGAGACTTTTTCAACGTAATGGGGCTGCCTCTGTGCACCCTTGGAATAATGCTTAAGGAATTGGGCGTGAATTTGATTTGAAAATTAAAACTTACATGAAAAAACATGGCATCAAAGTTGCCATCATCGTTATGATTGCCGCCATCTTCGTGCTGGCAGGCTCCGCCTCCCGCGAAGGTAAAGCAGGCTTTATCAAGGATGCTCAGGGCTCCCTCGCCGCTCCCTCCCGCAATGCCGCAGCCGCCATCACCGACTGGATGCAGGGCATTTACGGCTACCTCTATGAGTATGACATGCTGGTTGAGGATAACAACGCCCTTCGTGCCGAGCTTGCGGAGGCTCAGGAAATGGCCCGCGAGTATGAGGAGCTCAAAGCTGAGAACGACCGTCTTTATGCTCTTCTTGAGCTGAGAGAAAAGCGCGCCGACTTTGCCCTTGAGTCCAGCAAGATAGTTTCCTGGGACACCAGTAACTACACCTCCGCCTTCACCATCGGTAAAGGCTCCAACAGCGGCATTGAGCTTGGCGACTGCGTTATCACCGAATACGGCGCCCTTGTGGGTCAGGTCTATGAGCTTGGCACCAACTGGGCAACTATCCGTACCGTTATCGACGTCAATATGGACGTTGGTGCCTTCGTCGGCAGCAACAACTATGCAGGCGTTATCTCCGGCGAATTCTCCCTGATGAAACAGGGCAAAACCCGCGTCACCTATCTTGCGGGCGGCGCACAGATATTCACCGATGACGAAGTCCTCACCTCCGGACGAGGCGGCGCCTTCCCCTCCGGTCTTCTCATCGGCACCATCACCACCGTCATGACCGAAGCCGGCGGACAGAACACCTACGGCGTTATCGAGCCCGCCTGCGATGTTGACGCACTCACTCAGGTTTTCATCGTCACCGACTACGAAATTGTTGAATAAACAAGCCAGAGGAACATTATGGCACTTATTGAGCTTATTGATTTCAGAAAAATACGCAAAGCCCTGTGGTATCTCCTTTGCGTCATAATAAGCATTTCACTCCAGAACCTCCTTTGCTCCCGCGTGGCTCTTTTCGGAGTCCATGCCTTCTTCATCCCCGCCGTCATCATTGCCTTCGGCGTGTTTGAAGGCGCTGTTTGGGGTGCCGCGCTGGGACTTGTGGCGGGCTATTTCTGCGACATGACTATGCTGGAATCCACGGTGCTTTTCATGGTGCTTTTTGCCGCCATGGGCTTTGCCGCAGGCTTCCTCTCCGAGTTTATCATTAACCGCCGCTTCTTCTCCTATTTCGTGCTGGCTGTGCTGGGTCTCAGCCTCACCGTTATCTGCCAGATAATCCCCCTCTGGATATTCAAGGGAACTTCTCTGTGGAAGCTGCTCCCCACCATGATTTTGCAGGTGCTGTGGTCTTCTGTCTTCACCGTCCCCGCCTATTTCGCAGTTAAAGCAATCAGCATAAAGAGAAAAGAAGAAGATGATGAGTAAGCCGCTCCCCTACTGAAAGGAAACTCTCTATGAACAGAATTATCAAACCCGGTCGCCTTTTGGCCTTCGCCCTTGTAATCGTGGTCATAACGGTGATCTATATGGTAACTTTATATAAGCTTCAGGTCATTGAAGGCGAAGCCTATTATCAGGCAAGCCAGAACAATGTCACCTCCAAGGAGCGTATTCCTGCCGCCCGCGGCAGCATTCTGGACCGCTACGGACGAGTGCTTGTTGAAAACAAGGAATGCAACAACCTCCTTATCGACATTGAGGACCTGTTCTACACCGAGGGCGTTGACCCCAACGCCTCCATCCTCAGCCTCATCCGCATGGTGCAGAGCTTTGGCGACGCTCATATCGACACCCTTCCCATAACTATGGAAGCCCCCTTTGAGTACACCAGCATGACCGCCGCACAGACGGAAATGCTCAATGCCTACCTGAAGGATAAAAAGCTCCCCGCCGATACCAGCGCCATTGAGCTTTTGGCCTACATGCGCGAGCGCTACGGAATCGACAATAACTATTCCAGCGAGGAAATGCGCCTCATCGCAGGTGTCCGATACGAGATAAACGCCCGCTTCTCCCAGAACTTCTCCACCGCTGACTATATCTTCGTTGAAGACGCAAGCATGGATCTCATCACCACTCTGATGGAAAACGACATCCCCGGCTTCCGTGTTGAAACCGGCTTCGTCCGCGAATATAAAACCACCTATGCATCCCACCTGCTGGGTATGATAGGTCAGATGAACGAAAGCGACTATAAGCGCCTTGCAAAGCAGGGCAACTATGACCTGGACGCCCTCGTCGGTAAGGACGGCGCGGAATATGCCTTTGAGAACTATCTCCACGGCGAAAACGGCACCGCACTGGTGACCCAGACCGCCAACGGCATCGTCACCAGCAAGGTTTATACCGAAGTTCCCGTACCCGGCAACCACGTTTATCTCACCATAGACATCGGACTGCAGGAGGTATGCGAAAACGCCCTCAACAGCCATATCACGGAAGAAAACATCCTCCGCGAGAAAAACCGCAAGGAATGGGAGCTCTACGGCGGCGACAAGGATGACGAAGAACTGCTCAACCGCGAAAACATCTCCGGCGCAGGCGCTGTCGTTGTCCGCGTTGACACCGGTGAGCCTCTGGCTCTTGCCAGCTGGCCTGCCTTCGACCTTGCCAACTTCTATGAGACCTATGACGAGATCCGCGAGGCGGAGTATGACCCCCTCTTCAACCGTGCCCTTCAGGGTGTTTACGCTCCCGGCTCCACCTTCAAGCCCTGCACCGCAATGGCAGGTCTTATGGAAAAGAGAATAGACACCGACACCCTCATTGACTGCGTCGGCGTTTTCGATAAGTATGCCGACGAAGGCTACGCACCTCAGTGCTGGATTTACGGTAAGGGTCTCCACGGAGAGCTGAACATTGTTGAAGCTCTCGGCCATTCCTGCAACCTTTTCTTCTACACCACCGGCGACCTTCTTCAGATCTCTCTTCTCGCAAAATACGCAAAGCTCTTCGGCCTCGGCGAGGAAACCGGTATCGAGCTTTATGAAGATATCGGCATTATGGCCAGCGACGAATACATGCAGGAAAAAGAAGGCCGTGACATGTACGCAGGCGATACTCTGCAGGCCGCCATCGGCCAGTCCGACAGCCTTTTCTCTCCCCTCCAGCTGGCAGAATACTGCGCCGCCATTGCAAACAAGGGCTCCCGCTACAGCGCCAGCATCCTCAAGAGCGTCCGCTCCTTCGATTTCTCCGAAACCGTCCATGAGCGCCAGACCGAAACCCTCTCCACCGTTGATGCATACGACTTCTATTGGGAAGCCATCCACGAAGGTATGCGCGGCGTTGCAACCGAAGCCAAATACGGTACTGTTTACGAGGCTTTCCTCACCGCTCCCTATTCCGTTGCCGCAAAAACCGGTACCTCCCAGCTTGGTAAGGACCGTACCAACAACGGTATTTTTATCTGCTTCGCTCCCTATGAAAACCCCGAAATCGCAGTTGCCATAGTCCTTGAACACGGTAACGCAGGTAGTGAAGCCGCTCCCATTGCCCGCCAGATAATGGACCACTATTTCTCCTTCAAAAATTCCACCGCTCCCCTTGAAAGCGACAGCGCTCTTCTCCGCTGATACAGTGTGAAATTTTCCGCAATTATCTCTTGCGGTATTGAAAAAACTGGTATAAAATGTCTCTAATACACAGATGTTTTCAGAAAGGATGTGCTGCTTTTTGAACATAGCACTGATGGCCCACGACGGTAAAAAGGAGCTTATGGTGCAGTTTTGCATCGCCTACTGCGGCATTCTTGCCGGCCACTCCATCTGCGCCACCAGAACCACGGGCAAGCTTGTGGCAGACGCCACCGGCCTCCCCATCCAGCTTTGCCTCTCTGCAAACCAGGGCGGCAGCCAGCAGATGGGTTCCCGCATCCGCTGCAACGAGATAGATCTTGTCCTCTACTTCTGTGACCCCGATGACATCCATAATCAGGAAAAGGTCAATGAGATAAGCCGTCTTTGCGACCGCTATGCAATCCCCTTCGCCTCCAATGTCGCCACCGCAGAGGTCCTGATTCAGGGTCTCCGCCGCGGAGATCTGGATTGGCGCGAGCTCATCCGAAGCAAATAAATAACAAAATAATAGCTGCATAGATCGGAAACCAGTAACCCACGCATGCCCCTTACAGAGAGAAGAACATAGCTGAGAGTTCTTCGGAGAGCGCGGAGGTGAAGATAGTCCGGGAGCGGCCTCAGTCTGCGGAGATGCGCAGACAGCCAAAGGGCAGATTTTCTGCCGAAATTGGGTGGCACCACGAAAGCAAAATGCTCTCGTCCCGATACAAGGGATGAGAGCATTTATTTTTAGCCCTTTGGGCTAAAAATAAGTCCATTTTAATCGTGAAGGGGCCTTTGCCCCCTCACAACCCCCGCTGCTCAATTGTCTTTTTCCCCCTGCTTTATGATTTTTCATTAAAGCAAATTTCTCTAGCCCTTTGGGCCAAAAATAAGCCTACTTTAATCGTGAAGAGACCGCATAGTACGAGGGAAAATCCTCGTGGCGCCGAACAGGCGCCTCGACGCAGCAGCGTCCCGAGCGGAAAACGAGGTGCGCACACTAAGATTTAGACGCTGATTATGTGGCGCAAAGCTCTTTCTCGCTCCGCACTGAGGGAGTTTCCAAAGAGGGGGCTTTCCTCGCCCCCTCTTTGGTGGACTTTTCTTTCCATATTCTTTTCGGTCACGCGAAAAGAATATGGCCGTCGGAGACAATCTCTCCGCCTCGCATACGCGAGGCACCTCCCTTTGCAAGGGAGACTTTAAAAGCGCGAACATAATTTACCCCCCATACACCAACACAGAATATAAAACTCCCGAAAGGATTGAAAATATGGAAAGAATCAAAGCACGCACTCTCTCCGGCTTTATGGAGCTGCTCCCTGCCGACCAGGCAAAGATGGAGCGTTTCATGGAAGTCCTCCGTAACACCTATTCCCTCTACGGCTTCACCGCGCTGGACACCCCCATCATTGAAGCCGCTGAGGTTTTGCTTGCCAAGGGCGGCGGCGACACCGAAAAGCAGATTTACCGCTTCATGAAGGGCGACACCGATCTTGCAATGCGCTTCGACCTGACCGTTCCCCTTGCCAAATATGTTGCAATCAACTATGCAAACCTCTCCTTCCCCTTCCGCCGCTACCAGATAGGTAAGGTTTACCGCGGCGAGCGCGCCCAGAGAGGACGTTTCCGCGAGTTTTATCAGGCGGACATCGACATCATCGGCGACGGCAAGCTGGACATCATCAACGAGGCAGAAATCCCCTCCGTTATCTACCGCACTTTCTCCCGTCTGGGTCTGAAGAAGTTCGTCATCCGCGTAAATAACCGCAAGATTCTCAACGGTTTCTATGCAATGCTGGGTCTCAGCGAACGCAGCGGCGACATTATGCGCACCGTTGATAAGCTGGATAAGATTGGCGCCGAGAAGGTCAAAACTCTTCTTATGGCAGAGGAAATCGGTCTCAGCGATGAGCAGGCCGACGAAATTCTGAAGTTCATTGCCATCAGCGGCAGCAACAGCGAAGTTCTCTCCGCTCTGGAGCAGTATGTGGGACGCGATGAGATTTTCGACGCCGGTCTTGAAGAGCTGAAGGCCGTTGTTGCCTACCTCCCCGAGTTCGGCGTTCCCGAGGAAAACTTTGCCGTTGACCTGACCATCGCCCGCGGTCTGGATTACTACACCGGCACCGTTTATGAAACCCTTATGGTGGAGCACCCCGAAATCGGCTCCGTCTGCTCCGGCGGACGCTACGATAACCTTGCAGGCTATTACACCGACAAGGCACTTCCCGGTGTGGGCATCTCCATCGGCGTCACCAGACTTTTCTATGTGCTCTCCGAGCAGGGTCTTCTCAGCGACGAAATCGTTTCCGCTCCCGCCGAGGCTCTTGTCATCCCCATGGCCGACAATATCGGCTATGCCGTCAAGACCGCAACCGTGCTGCGCGACGCAGGCGTCCGCACCCAGCTTTATACCGAGCAGAAGAAGTTCAAGGCTCGCATGAGCTATGCCTCCAAGCTGGGCTTCCCCTACACTGTTCTCATCGGCGAGGATGAAATCGCCGAGGGAGTCGTTGCTCTGAAGAATATGAGCACCGGTGAACAGGTGAAGGTGAGCGCAGAAGAAGCCGCCGCCATCATCCGTGCCGACATGAAAAAGAAAGCCTCCTCCGCTCTCATCAGGGAATAAGGACGGAAGCAGCAATTTGTATTTAAATAAAATATTCACATATAAAGGAGAAATACCCAAATGATGCAGAACCGTACCCACAACTGCAACGAGCTTCGTCTCGAGCATGCAGGCCAGAGCGTTAAGCTCTGCGGCTGGATGGAAAACGTCCGCGAAGTTGGCGCAGGCCTTGCCTTCGTCGTCCTCCGCGATTTTTACGGCACCACTCAGGTGGTTGTTGAAACCGAAGAAATGATGAACGTTATCAAGCCCCTGAACAAGGAGACCACCATCTCCGTCGAGGGCATTGTCCGCGAGCGCAGCAGCAAAAACCCCAAGCAGGCAACCGGCGATATCGAGGTTGTTCCCCAGCGCATCGAAGTTCTCGGCACTTGCCAGCATAACGAACTTCCCTTCGAAATCAACCGCAGCCGCGAGGCTGACGAGATGCAGCGTCTTAAGTATCGCTATCTCGACCTTCGCAACCCCGAAGTTAAGAACAACATTATTCTGCGCTGCAATGTTGTTGCCGCTCTCAGAAAGGCAATGACCGAGCACGGCTTTATGGAAATAACCACACCTATCCTCACCGCATCTTCCCCCGAAGGCGCACGCGACTATCTTGTTCCTGCAAGAAAGCACCCCGGCAAGTTCTATGCGCTTCCCCAGGCTCCTCACCAGTTCAAGCAGCTTGTGATGACCTCCGGCTTCGATAAGTATTTCCAGATTGCACCCTGCTTCCGTGATGAAGATGCTCGCGGCGACCGCAGCCCCGGTGAATTTTATCAGCTTGATATGGAAATGGCATTTGCAACTCAGGAAGATGTTTTCGCAGTTTGCGAAGATGTTTTGCCCCCTGTTTTTGCAAAGTTCGGCAAGTACAACATTGCCTCCCAGCCTCCCTTCAAGCGTATCCCCTATCTTGAGGCTATGGAAACCTACGGCTCCGATAAGCCCGACCTTCGTATTGACCTTACCGCCATCGACGTTTCCGAGCTTCTCGGCGATTGCGGCTTCGACCAGTTCGCAGGCAAGGTAATTAAGGCAGTTCCCGTATCTAACTGCACCCTTACCAGAAAGCAGATAGACAAGCTCCTTGCCGACTGCGAGGTTCAGTCCGGCATTAAGAGCTATTGGGCAAAGATGGATGAAGCAGGCGCAATCGCAGGCGGCGTTGCCAAGTTCCTGCAGGAAAAGGCAGCCGAGCTCACCGCAGCGCTTGACCTCAAGCCAAACACCCTCGTAATTTTCTCTGCCGGCACAAAGGGCGAAGCCCAGAAGGCAACCGGCGTTGCCATCAAGACCTTCGGCGCAAACTGCGAAGGCCACATGGACCGCGAACGCTATGAGTTCTGCTGGATTGTTGACTTCCCCATGTACGAAATGGGCGATGAGTCTGGCGAAATGGAATTTTGCCACAACCCCTTCTCCATGCCCACAGGCGGCCTTGAAACTCTTCTCAAGGCTGAGCGCGGCGAGATCGATCCCCTCGCAATCACCGCTGACCAGTACGACCTCGTCTGCAACGGCGTAGAGCCTTCCTCCGGTGCGGTTCGTAACCACGACCCCGAAATTATGGTTAAGGCCTTCGAGCTTGTTCTCCTTGGCGAAGAAGACGTTAAGGCAAAGTTCCCCGCAATGTACAACGCCTTCACCTAC
>JAZUAQ010000010.1:0-1782 GCA_045638085.1 Oscillospiraceae bacterium | reverse complement strand
GCAAGCGCATTATCGAAACGGCCAGAGAATTTGTTGCAGATTGGAAAAGCACCGAAGAAGAGGCACAGTAAAGAATAAAAAAAGAACACCCGCACTGCGGGTGGTCTTTTTATTGGATTTAGAAATCGGCGTTGCCGACGGTGCGGGGGTGAAGCTCCACATCGCGGATGTTGCTGACGCCGGTGAGGTACATAACCATACGCTCGAAGCCGAGGCCGAAGCCTGCGTGGCGGCAGGAACCGTAGCGGCGCAGGTCAAGATACCACCAGTAATCCTCTTCGTTGAGGCCAAGCTCAGCCATACGGGAGGTGAGAACTTCCAGGCGCTCTTCGCGCTGGCTGCCGCCGATGATTTCACCGATACCGGGAACGAGGCAGTCGGCTGCGGCGACGGTCTTGCCGTCGTCATTGAGGCGCATATAGAAGGCCTTAATCTCCTTGGGGTAATCGGTTACGAATACAGGGCGCTTGAAAATCTCTTCGGTGAGGTAGCGCTCGTGCTCGGTCTGAAGGTCGATGCCCCATTCAACGGGGTATTCGAATTTGTGACCGCTTGCTTTCAGCATCTCAACGGCTTCGGTGTAGCTTACGCGGCCGAAGTCGGAGGAAGCCACGTGGATGAGGCGCTCTTTGAGACCCTTATCAACAAAGCTGTTGAAGAATTCGATCTCCTGAGGGCAGCGCTCCAGAGTGCGCTTGATGATATATTTCACCATTGCTTCCATGCACTCAAGGTCATCGTTCAGGTCGGCGAAGGCCATCTCGGGCTCGATCATCCAGAACTCAGCGGCGTGGCGCTGGGTGTTGGAGTTCTCTGCGCGGAAGGTGGGGCCGAAGGTATAGACATCGCCGAAAGCCATGGCGAAGTTTTCAGCGTTGAGCTGGCCGGAAACGGTCAGGTTGGTGCTCTTGCCGAAGAAGTCCTTGCTGAAGTCAACTTTGCCATCCTCGGTGAGGGGCAGGTTGTGCAGATCGAGGGTGGTTACGCGGAACATCTCGCCAGCGCCTTCGCAGTCGCTGCCGGTGATAATGGGGGTGTTGATGTAGACAAAGCCGCGATCCTGGAAAAATTCGTGAACTGCCTGGGCGGCAACGCTTCTCACGCGGAAAGCTGCGGAGAAGAGGTTGGTGCGGGGGCGGAGATGCTGGATGGTGCGGAGGAATTCAACGCTGTGACGCTTTTTCTGGAGGGGATAATCGGGGCTGGATACGCCTTCAACGGCAATGGTGGCGGCCTTCAGCTCAAAAGGCTGCTTTGCACCGGGAGTGAGAACCAGATTACCCTCTGCTATGATAGCGGCGCCAACATTCAGTTTTGCTATCTCGTCATAATTATTAAGGGAGCCCCTCTCGAATACGACCTGCAGAGACTTAAAGCAGCTGCCGTCGTTGAGCTCGATAAAACCGAAGTTTTTCATATCGCGGACAGTTCTGACCCAACCGCAAACGGTTATGGTCTGTCCGTCAAAGCGAGAAGCGTCGGCATAAATGCCGGAGATTTTCTGATGCTTCATTATTGGCACCTTTCCTTTCTGTAAAATAGGCGCGAAAAGCATGGATATGAGCCTTTCGCAGCATTCATATATTATATGCGTTTATGTGGAAATTTTCAACATTTTTATTTGCAGTACAAATGACGGATGAGAGTTGCCTGTTGGTTGCCACGGAAGCCTCCCTTGCAAAGGGAGGTGGATTTTGCCGAAGGCAAAAGACGGAGGGGTTGTTGTCTCCGACGGCCATATTCTTTTCGCGTGGCCGAAAAGAATATGGAAATAAAAGTCCA
>JAZUAQ010000009.1:0-8729 GCA_045638085.1 Oscillospiraceae bacterium | reverse complement strand
CCTGTTGTCAACATCCGCGTTGCAGGCATTTCCTTTGATAAATAAGCACGGAGGAAGAGCACTATGACCAGAACAACGGCAAGAGAGATAGCTGTTCAGCTTGGTTTTTCTCTCGTTATGAGCGAGCAGTTTGCTGATGAGCTGATGGACGAGTTCTTTGAGGCAGAGCATTATGAGAGTCTCGGCAAGGAAAATCCCCTTTATGCCGAGCTTCCCGATGAAGTCCAGATGAACTATATCCGCGCTCTCGTGCAGCTTATATTTGATCACCGCGTGGAGCTGGATGCATATATCGAAAAATATGCAAAGGGCTGGAAGATAGGACGTATCAGCAAAACCGCCGCTGCAATTATGCGCTGTGCTATGGCTGAAATACTTTACATGCCCGATGTTCCCGATGCAGCTGCCATCAATGAGGCAGTTGAGCTTGCCAAGGGCTACGAGGATGAGGACGTTGTCGCCTTCATCAACGGCGTGCTGGGCGGCTTTATGCGCGGAGAAGTTGAAAATAACTAAAACTGAAAGAAAAGGGCGCACTTTTACAGGTGCGCCCTCTCAGGTATTATGGAAGAAAAAATCTTTTCTGTATCCGATCTTAATAACAGAATAAAGGCAATTCTGGATGCCGATGTGGTCCTTAGGAATGTATGCGTGAAGGGTGAGCTTTCCAACTATAAAGTCTATCCTTCAGGTCACCACTATTTCACCCTCAAGGATTCCGAAAGCAGCATCCGCTGCGTAATGTTCAAGGGCAGCGCAATGAAGCTTCGATTTCGCCCCGAAAGCGGAATGGGAGTTATCTTGGTTGGCAAGGTAAGCGTATATCCCAGAGACGGAGCATATCAACTTTATTGCGAAGAAATGAGTCCCGATGGTGTGGGTGACTTGTATGTGGCTTATGAGCAGCTTAAGGCAAAGCTTGCTGCGGAGGGACTTTTTGATAAAGCCCATAAAAAGCCCATCCCCCGTTTCCCCGCAACCATTGCCGTTATCACAAGCGGAGCGGGCGCTGCAGTGCGGGATATAATCCGCGTGGCAGGTAAGCGCTGGCCTATGGCAAAGATAATTGTCATGCCCGTGCGCGTTCAGGGTACCGAAGCTCCTGCAGAAATACGCGGCGCAATAGCCTATGCCAACAGATATAAAGTGGCGGAGCTTATTATAACCGGTCGCGGTGGAGGAAGCATTGAAGATCTCTGGGCGTTCAATGATGAGCGGGTTGCAAGAGCCATTTATGACAGCGAAATTCCCGTGATTTCTGCAGTGGGCCATGAACCCGATGTTACTATTGCTGACTTCGTTGCGGATCTTCGCGCCGCAACACCCTCCAACGGTGCCGAACTTGCCGTGCCGGACGCAGATGAGCTGCGCCAGTATCTGGACAGCGTGGATATTCGCGCACGTCAGGCTTTGAAGAAAAAGCTTGAAATATATAGGCGCAGTCTTCGCGAACTTGCCTCACGTCCTGTTATGAAAAGCCCCACGGCCTATATAGAGCTTAAGCGTATGGAAACCGAAAGACTTTCCGAGCGCCTTGCCGCCGTTCAGGAGCGTCGACTTGCATATTTGAGAAGAAATTATGTGGTCTATGCCGCCTCTCTTGATGCGCTGAGCCCCCTCAAGGTTCTCGCCCGCGGCTATGCCGTTCCCAGCACTGAGGACGGAAATGTTCTCAGAAGCACGGATAATGTGCAAATTGGCGACAAGATAGACCTTACCCTTGCTGACGGAAAGCTTCGCTGCAGCATAGAGGGAAAAATGAAAGGAGAATAAGACAATGACTTTTGAACAGTCCATAAAGCGTCTTGATGAAATAGTAAAGAGCCTGGAGAAGGGCGATGTATCTCTCTCTGATTCTATGAGCCTTTTTGAGGAAGGAACCGCTCTTATCAAAAGCTGCGGCGAAATGCTTGATATAGCAGAGCAGAAGGTTGTAATGCTAAAAAAAGGCGCGGACGGCGAACCTGTTGAGCTTCCCTTTGCGGTTGAGTAAGTAAAATGCGATAGAATATTCTTTATGAATATTCAACAAATTTGATGAATATTTTCGTTAGGCAAAATGCCCGTGACTTGTTGTAATCACGGGCATTTTTTGTTATTATAAAATGATAGTGAGAAAAAACATATTCATCGAGGTATAACGATGTATAAGATATTGAATAAAATTCACTCTTCAGCAGATGTGCAGGCTTTGACAACGGATGAGCTTGAACTTCTCTGCGTGGAGCTGCGCAAGGCTATATTGGAGAATGTTTCAAAAACCGGCGGACACCTGGCATCCAATCTGGGTGCAGTTGAGATAACCGCCGCCATACACCGTGTTTATGACACAGAAAAAGACCGCCTCGTTTTCGATGTGGGACACCAGTGCTATGCTCATAAGATGATAAGCGGCAGACTTGCTTCTTTCAATTCGCTGCGTAAGCTTGAGGGCATATCGGGCTTTCCCAAACCAAGAGAAAGCGTCAGCGATGCCTGCATATCGGGACACGCGTCCAGCTCCATTTCCAACGCGCTTGGAATGGCACGAGCCAGAACCCTGAAGGGCGAGGACTATGATGTCGTGGCCCTTATCGGCGACGGTGCGCTGACGGGCGGACTTGCATATGAGGGACTTTCTGACTGCGGAGACAGCGGAGAACCCATTGTCATTATCCTTAACGACAATGAGATGAGCATTGACCGGAATGTGGGCGGTCTGGCAAGAATGCTGGCAGATCAGAGAGTCAGAAACGGCTATATCAACTTCAAGAAATTTTACCGACGCTATGTTTCCAAATGCCGTCCTCTCTATAAAGCTCTCCACAAATTCAAAGAATATGTGAAGGATATATTCATGCCCGACAATATGTTCGAAAAAATGGGCTTCTACTATCTTGGACCTATTGACGGACACGATATGAAAACCCTTGTGCGAACTCTCAGATATGCAAGGGAACTTCGCGTACCCACCATTGTGCATGCTGTGACCGTAAAGGGAAATGGCTATGAGCCAGCCCGGAAATCCCCCGAAAAATACCACGGCGTTGGACCCTTTGATATCGAGAAAGGTGTTGAAGAAGGAGAAAAGCAGAGCTTTTCCGGCGTGTTCGGCTCAAAGCTTTGCTCTCTTGCGGAGGAAGACAGCTCAATTGTCGGAATAACCGCCGCAATGGTAAGCGGCACGGGAATGGACGGTTTTGCGGTAAAATATCCCAAGCGTATTTACGATGTGGGTATTGCGGAAGGTCATGCTGTAAGTATGGCGGCAGGCATGGCAAAGCAGGGGATGAAGCCTGTGTTCGCCGTGTATTCTTCTTTCCTCCAGCGCTCGTATGACATGCTGCTTCAGGATGTGGGACTTGACGGTCTTCCCGTGGTTTTTGCTGTTGACAGAAGCGGAATTGTAGGCGCTGACGGCGAGACCCATCAGGGTGTTTACGGCACGGGTTATCTTTGTCAGGTGCCCGGAATGGCGGTATATGCTCCCGCAAGCTACGCGGAGCTTGAGTCTATGCTGGCGGAGGCCTTCACTCTCGACACTCCCGCCGCAGTATGTTATCCCAGAGGACAGGAAGGCGAATATAAGGCTGATAACTCCTCTTGCGATGAATGCCTTATCAGAGAGGGAAGCGACCTTAGCCTTGTGTGCTACGGTGTAATGGTCAACGAAGCTCTTGCTGCCGCAAAACTTTTTGAGGAAAAGGGCGTCAGCGTTGAGATAATAAAGCTTTCACGCCTCGATAAAGCCGACTACCCCCTTGTTTATGCCTCTGCGGCCAAAACGGGTAAAATCATAATTGCCGAAGAATCTGCCCGACGCGGCAGTATGGGCACAAGACTTCTGGCAGGTCTTCTCCGTAACAGAGTAAGCGTGGACTTCGGTTGCGGTGTTGACCTTGGAAGCGGAATCGTTGAACACGGAACTGTCAGCGAGCTTCGCAAAAAATACGGAATAGATGCCGAGGCTATAGTAAAACTCGGTATGGAGTGGATTGATAATGAAAAAAGTAAGGCTTGACCAGCTTATATTTGAAATGGGTTTTGTGCCCAGTCGCGAAAGGGCAAAGACAACTATCATGGCGGGAAACGTTTTTGTTGATGGTCAGAGAGTTGATAAGCCCGGCACAGCAGTGGATCCTGAAAAGAAAATTGAGGTAAGGGGAGAGGCGCTCCCCTATGTATCCCGAGGTGGTTTCAAGCTTGAAAAAGCGCTGAAGGTATTCCCAGTTGATGCCGCAGGATGTGTTTGCATTGATTGCGGCGCCTCCACCGGAGGCTTCACCGATGTTCTTCTCCAAAACGGCGCGAAGAAGGTTTATGCGGTGGATGTTGGCTACGGTCAGCTGGCATGGAAGCTGCGCAGCGATGAGCGCGTTATAAATATGGAACGTACCAATGTCCGCTATATAAGCGAGGAACAGATACCCGAAGCGCTTGACCTTGCAGTTATGGATCTGGCTTTCATATCCATCGAGCTTGTAATTCCCGCCGTCCGTGAGCTTTTGAAGGAGGACGGAGATATTCTCTGCCTAATAAAGCCCCAGTTTGAAGCGGGCAAGGATAAGGTGGGCAAAAAGGGCGTAGTACGCGATAGCGCCGTGCATCTCGAGGTTCTTGAGCGTTTTCTCGCTTTTGCCCCTGAGGCAGGCTTCACCGTTATGGGGCTCAACTTCTCTCCCATACGCGGACCCGAAGGCAATATTGAGTATCTGGGCTGGCTGAAAAAGGGCGTTCACGAGGCAGAGACCATTGACCCCAAGCCTATAGTTGAAGCCTCCCACAGCTCTTTTAAGGAGGCAAAGTGATGAAAAGAAAAGTTGTTCTTTGCCCCAATCCATATAAGGATAAAAATCTTGAAGTTACTCTGGAGGCCCGTGAGCTTCTTCTAAAAGCGGGCATGGATGTTGCAATCAGCCCCGAATTTCTAGGGGATGAGGGCATAGTCCTTCCAGAGGGACTTGACTACTATGAGCTTTCCGATGCTCTTGACGGAGCGGTACTTGTGGTTTCATTGGGCGGCGACGGAACTATTATGCATACCGCCCGCCGCATGGTTGGTTACCGTGTTCCCATCATCGGCGTCAATCTCGGTAGTGTAGGTTTTCTTTCAGAGCTTGACAGAACTGACCTTGCCCGCCTTGTAACCGCAGCTCAGGGAAATTTTGTTCCCAGTCCCCGAATGATGCTTCGCGTTGAACTCGTGCGTAAGGGTGAAGTAGTCTTCTCCAGCTATGCACTCAATGATGCAACTGTCCACGGCGTTATGCAGATGATCCATGTGATTGCCTGCGGTGACGGAAGAAGAATTCTTGAGTTCAATGGCGACGGAATTGTTATTTCAAGTCCTACGGGCTCTTCCGCCTATTCTATGTCCGCAGGCGGACCTCTTGTTGAGCCTACCGTAGAAAATCTTATTCTCACCCCAATTTGTCCCCACGCGCTTCTTGCAAGAAGCTGTGTTCTCGCTCCCGATAGGGTTGTTACTGTTGAATTGAGCCGCCTTAGGGGCAGAGCAATGCTCTCTGTTGACGGCGTTGATGTGAATATCGAAGAGGGCGATACCGTCCGTGTCAGAAAATCCGGATACCAGACTATGCTTGCCCATGTGGGCTCAAAGAGCTTTTACGATATAGTATTTGAAAAGTTGGGTGATACGAAATGAAATCATTGCGTCAGGAAAAAATTATTGAAATCATCAATAAGCGAAATATTGAAAATCAGAATCAGCTTATGACCGCCCTGCTTGCAGAGGGCATAAAAAGCACCCAGGCAACTCTCTCCCGCGATATTCGCGACCTCCATCTCGTGAAGGAGATGAGCAAGGAGGGCGTTTATCGCTATGTTCTTGGCACAAGAGACGGAATTGCCGATTTCGATCAGCGCCTGAAGAAGATATTCCGTGAAAGCATAGTTGATTACAAGGTTGCGCAGAACCTTATCGTAATAAAAACTCTTCCCGGCCTTGCAAATGCAGCCTGCTCAGCGCTTGATAATATGGAGATCTATAATCTTGTAGGCTCCATCGCAGGTGACGATACTGCATTTCTGGCCATGAAGGATAATGCCTCTGCGGAGCATTTCCTCAAGGAGATAGAAAAGCTTCTTTAATGGATTAATGGAGGAAGAAGATTATGCTTTGCAGTCTTCATATTGAGAATATAGCCGTTATCGAGCGTTCCGATGTTGATTTTGGCACGGGCTTCAATGTCCTCACCGGTGAGACCGGTGCAGGTAAAAGTATGATCATAGATGCCCTTGATGCTGTTCTGGGCGGAAGAGCAAGCAGAGAGATAGTGCGCCACGGAGCGGATAAGGCTCTTGTAAGCGCAGTTTTTCGCTGCAGCGATGCTGATGCCTGGTTTGAGGAAAATGAGATAGATGCCGAGGATGAGATAATCATCCAGCGCCGCATCTCCACGGAGGGAAAAAACTCCTGCCGTGTCAACGGCATGCCTGTAACAGTGCAGCAGCTGCGCTCTCTTGGCAGCCTTCTCCTTGATATCCACGGACAGAATGACGGACGACAGCTGCTTGATGAGACAAGACACCTTGGCTATCTGGATAGCTTTGGCGCTCTTGAGGAGCTTATTGCCGATTATTCCGAGAGCTATAAGGCTTGGCGCGAGGTGGAGAGGGAGATTCGCCGCCTTTCTATGGATGAGCTTGAGAAAGAGCGCCTTACCGATAATCTCCGTTTTCAGATTGCCGAGATTGAAAATGCCGATATACGCGTAGGTGAAGAAGACGAGCTTAACGAGCGCCGTAGTCTTATGAAAAACTCGGGCAAGCTCACCGAGGCTCTTGACGCTGCGTACGAGGCACTTTACAGCGGTGGCGATAATGCCGTTGCGCTTGCAGCGGATGCGGAGGATTGCGTGAGCCACGCTTCGGGATATGCTGCGGAACTTAAGGATACTCTTCGTATAATCACCGATGCCCGTTTTATGCTTGAGGATGCAGCTGAGCGCATCGCGGATATGAGAGCCGCTATGGATTTCTCTCCGGAGGAGTATGATTTTATCGAGGAGCGTCTTGCCCTTCTCCGTCGCCTTGAGAGAAAATACGGCATAGATGAGGAAACGATTTTGGCTCATCTCGAAACCTGCCGCAGCCAACTTGAAGAGATTGAGTTTGCAGGAGATATGCTCATCCGCCTTGAAAAGGACAGAGATAAGCTTGTGAAGGAGATTCTCAGAAAAGGTGCAGTCCTTACAGAAGCACGCAAGGAAGCTGCTGAGAGGCTTTCACAGCGAGTTGAAAGTGAACTGAAGTATCTCAGCATGCCCTCCGTACGCTTTGTTGCAAAGGTCGAGCCTCTGGGTGATGCAAGAGGCTTTTGCGCAACGGGCTGCGATGATGTTAAGTTCTTTATGTCTGCCAACGCAGGCGAGGAGCCCGGTCGCATATCCAAAATCGCCTCCGGCGGTGAGCTCAGCCGTATAATGCTGGCTATGAAGAGCGTTCTCGCAGAGGGTGACAAGGTTGAAAGCCTTGTTTTTGACGAGATAGATACGGGTGTTTCCGGAATTGCTGCCCAGAGGGTTGGCGAGAAAATCGGACAGATGAGCGGTAAAAAGCAGGTTATATGCATAACCCACCTGCCCCAGATTGCCGCAATGGCGGACACCCATTTCAGAATAATGAAACAGGAACGCTCCGGAAGAACATATACAAGTGTTACGGAGCTTGATAAAGAAGGCAGACTCAGTGAGCTTGCCCGCCTCTACGGCGGAGATGTAGTTACCGAGCTTACTCTTCGAAGCGCGGAGGAACAGCTTTCCGCCGCGGAAGCATTCAAAGCATCCCATAGATAAAAGGAAGTGAGCGGAAAATGAACAAGGGAAAGGCGTTGGGCATGGACTTCACCCAAGGCGCAGTTATGCCAATGCTTTTGAAGTTCTTTCTGCCATTTCTTCTCGCCAACGCGTTGAATAATCTCTATAACACCGTAGACGCTGTTATAATAGGCCAGTTTCTCGGAAGCTATGGTATAGTTGCTGTCAGTATGGGCGGAAAAATGCTTGCCCTCTATACCCTTGTGGGAACTGCCCTTGCGGCAGCGGGACAAGTGCTTATATCCCAGCATATAGGTGCGGGGCGGAAAGATGAGCTCAATTCAACCATCGGAAATCTTTTCACCGAGCTTTTCGCTTTTTCCGTGCTTTTTGCGATTATAAATCTTTGCTTTGGCAAAAGTATACTCAGCCTTATAAACACACCTGCCGAGTCATTTGTTCCAGCTCTTGATTATCTGCGGATAACAAGCATAGGTCTTCCCCTGATGTTCGGCTATAACGCTGTGGGCAGCGTTCTCCGCGCTATGGGCGATAGCAAAAGCCCATTGCTTTTCATTGCTATTGCCACCGTTTTGAACATTGTTCTGGATATAGTGTTCATTGTTTTCTTTAATCTTGGTGTTGCGGGAACAGCACTTGCTACTGTGATCGGTCAGGGCGTATCCCTTGTGTTTTCCCTGACTCTGCTTTACAAGAAAAGAGACGAATTCGGTTTCGATTTCAAGCTGCGTTCATTCAAGGTGGTGTGGTCAAAGCTTGCTCTTCTGCTTAAGCTTGGTTTGCCCCTTTCCATGAGAGGCGTTTTCATCATCGCAACCCAGATGTATCTCCTGAGCTTTATTAATTCCTTCGGTATGGCCGCATCTGCGGCATATAATGTCAGCGACAAGATTTATCATGTTGCCAATATATTCGCAATTTCCGTACGCGAAGCGGGAGGCACGATGGTTG
>JAZUAQ010000008.1:0-3240 GCA_045638085.1 Oscillospiraceae bacterium | reverse complement strand
GGGAATTTTCATCAGCCTTACCGACGATGAGGGCGCAACTTTCCGCCTTGAAGTTATTGACGCAGTTGAGTTCGGTGCAAATGTATACGGCATTTTCCTGCCCGCCGACATGAACGAGGATGACCCTGATTACGGTTTCGTTATCCTTCAGGAAATCCAGACCGCAGACGGCATCGAGTATGCAAGCGTGGATGACGAGGAAACTCTGCAGAAGGTTTATGCTCTTTATATGGAAGAGCTCTATGCCGAGGAAGAGGAAGAATAATCTTCTTATCTGAAAATTAAATCAATCGCAGGAATTTTTTGCCTGCGGTGTTCGTGGAATCAGGATCCGTATGGACCTACATTTTTCATAAGGGATGCCGGGCTCTCGCCGTGAATTGCAGGCCTCCCGTTGTCGGCTTTGACCGGGAACGGACGTTGGAAGCAGCGAAGCGGTGAGGAGGCGACCCACCTGCACATGCTGCAGGTTATTATGGATCCCCACGGCACCGCGGGTTTTTTATATCCTGCGCTCTTCCCTTTTCCCCGTTTTTGATATATAATGACAGAATTCAATCGTTTTTTAAGGAGTCTCCGAAATGATATTCGGCAAACACATTAACCGCTATTATCTTAAATACGCGCCGCGGCTTTTGCTGGGCCTTCTCGCCCTTCTTGCTGTTGACTTTTTTCAGCTGCTTATCCCCAATTTCTATCAGCTTATCATAAACGGCATGAACGACGGCTATGTGGTCCACGAGGGCGTTCAGAAGGCCTTTGACATGGACTTCCTCCTCGACAGCATCTGCCTGCCTATGCTCTACATAATCATTATCATTGTGATCGGACGTTTTCTTTGGCGAATTTTCATCTTCGGCTCCGCGATCCGGGTTGAGACCGACCTGAGAAACGCTATGTTTGACCACGCCCGCCATCTTTCCACCCAGTATTATCAGGTGAACAAGGTGGGTAACCTTATGAGCCTTTTCACCAACGACCTTGAAACCATCCACGAATGCTTCGGCAGCGGCTTCCTGATGCTGCTGGATGCCCTTATACTGGGCACTATGGCCATAATAAAAATGTGGAACATGGACCATACTCTTACTATTTTTTCCCTTATACCTATGGCTCTGCTCTTAGGCTGCAGCACCCTTGTGGGAAACTATATGAGCAAAAAATGGAGGGCAAGACAGGCCGCCTTCTCCCGCCTCTCCGATTTTTCTCAGGAGAGCTTTTCCGGCATTGCCGTTATCAAGGCTTTTGTTAAAGAGTCGAAAGAGCTTCTCGCCTTCAAAAAGCTCAACGCCGAAAATGAGGAGACCAACATCAGCTTCACCCGCACCGCCATGCTTATGCGCGTGATGGTTATTCTCTTTGTTGAAAGCGTTATCTGCGTTATTCTCGGCTATGGCGGCTATCTTGTCTGGAAGGGCGAGTTCAACGCAGGTCAGCTTATGGAATTCATCGGCTATTTCACCACCATTGTGTGGCCCGTTATGGCCGTCAGCGAACTTATTGACCTGACCGCCCGCGGCAAGGCAAGCCTCAGCCGCGTAAGCGAACTTCTTGACGCAAAGGTTGACGTTAAAGACGCGGAGGGCGTCCGCGACCTCACCCAGCCCAAGGGCAGCATTGAATTTCGAAACCTCACTTTCCGCTATCCCGGCGGCGAATACGACGTTCTCAAGGATGTCTCCTTCACCATTGAGGCAGGGGAAAATGTGGGTCTTGCAGGAAGAACAGGCAGCGGCAAAACCACCATCGTCGACCTCATCCTCCGAGCTTACAATGTTCCCGACGGAAGCATATTCATAGACGGACAGGATGTGAACACTCTCTCCATCCGCTCCGTGAGAGATGCCTGCGCCTATGTGCCCCAGGATAACTTCCTTTTCTCCGACACAATCGAAAATAACATCTCCTTCGGTGTGGATGTTTCCGATGCAGACTCCGTCCGCGCCGCCGCAGTCCTTGCAGATGTTGACGAAAATATAGCCGAGTTCAGCCAAGGCTACTCCACAGTTTTGGGCGAACGTGGCGTCACTGTTTCCGGTGGTCAGAAGCAGCGCATCAGCATTGCAAGAGCCCTTATGCGCGATGCCGCCATTTTGATTCTGGACGACTCCGTCTCAGCTGTTGACACCAAGACAGAACGCTCCATTCTGGAAAACCTCCGCCGCACCCGCGCCGGACGCAGCACCATACTCATAGCCCACCGCGTTTCCACCATCGAGCAGATGGACAAGATTATTTTCATAGACGAGGGGCGCGTTGCCGCCGTGGGCAGCCACAACGAGCTTTATGCTTCCTGCAGCGCCTACCGCAAAATGGTAGACCTCCAGCGTCTCGAAGAAGAAGGAGGTCTGGATTGATGAAGGAATATCTCCCCCTCCTCATAGTAGGCGCCATCATCGGCTGCGTTTCCCTTGTTTTCCTAATAGCCTTTGCCGCAGTTAAAAACAAGAAAGAGGACATGGGCTTCGACCGCAACATGCCCGACGGCGAGATTATCTCCCGCCTCCTCCGCTATGCGAAACCCCATTGGAAGCAGTTTGTTTTAGCTCTCATAATCATGCTTTTCAGCATAGCTTATGACGTTATCTCTCCCCTGATTATAGGTCACATCGAAGAGACTATCAAAGAGCGCTTCGAGATGAGCTATCTCCTTATTCTTGTGGCAATTTACGGCAGTTTGCTGGTCGTCTCCATGGTCTGCACCTATGCACAGGCGATGATACTGCAGAAAACGGGACAGAAGATTCTCTCGGAAATGAGAGAAGATATCTTCACCCATATTCAAAGTCTCTCCCATGATCAGCTTAACGCTATCCCCGTGGGCAAGCTTGTCACCCGCGTCTGCAACGACACCAATGCCATAAGCATGATGTTCACAAACATCCTTGTAAATCTTGTGAAAAATGTAATGGTCATACTGGGTGTCCTTGTGGCTATGCTGGCGCTGAACTACGCCCTGACCCTGATGGTGCTTTGCTTCGTACCCTTCGTGCTGCTTTTCACCGTCATTTTCCGCCTTTTCTCCCGCAAGGCACACAGAAAGGTGAAAGACGGCACCACCGACATAAACACCTATCTCTCCGAAAATCTTTCGGGCATCAAAATCACCCAGATTTTCAACCGCCAGGACAGAAAACTTTCCGAATTCCTCGGAAAAAGCGCCGCTTTGCGAAAGGCCAAACGAAATCAGCTTTTTGTTTTCGGCATTTTCCGCCCCATGGTGTATATGCTTTATATCTC
>JAZUAQ010000007.1:0-2384 GCA_045638085.1 Oscillospiraceae bacterium | reverse complement strand
ACCTTCCCCTCAAGGGGAAGGCTTTAAGGGGGTGGCGCTGATAAGCAAATTTAAAAGCCCCCTCGGCGGAGGGGGCTTTTGATGCTGTTAATCCAAAATTTTTCCCACAGGTTTTGCAAGATAGCATTCGGGGCAGTCCTTTTTAAGTGCCTCGCAGGCGACTTGAGCCGCGGCTTCGCTGTCGAATATGCCAAAAAGGGCGCTGCCCGTGCCCGTCATGACGCTGCCTAAAGCGCCGAAATCCAAAAGGCGGCTTTTGAGGCGGGCAATGTCTCCGCAGGAACGGGGAAGCACGTCCTCAAAAACGTTATACATGCGGCATGCAACGGCTTCGGTTTTGCCTGCTTTGAGGGCGGCGAGGATTCCTGCCGTGTCGGGGTGGAGACGGCTGCGGCGGGAGTCGATTTTTGCGAAAAGCTCCGGGGTACGTATGGCGAAGGAGGGCTTGCAGATGACGAAGAAGCAGTCGGGAAGAGGGGGAATGTCCTCAAGTGTGGTGCCTGTGCCTGTAGCAAGCTGGGTGCCTCCTGCCACGCAGAAGGGGATATCGCTGCCAACCTGTGAGCCCAGCTCTTCAAGCTCGCTGCGGGAAAAACGCTGGCCGCAAAGGCGGTTGAGTCCGCGCAGTACCGCAGCCCCGTCGCTGGAGCCGCCGCCCATACCTGCGCAGGTGGGTATACGCTTTGTAATGCGGATGAGGGCACCCGTGCTGTCCATTCCCGCGGCCTCAAAAAATTTCTTTGCGGCGCGGACGGCAATATTGCCATCGTCGCAGGGGAGGAAGGCGGCATCGCTTTCGCAGCGGATAAGCCCGGTGTCATCAAGGGCGATGAAAACATCGTCGCAAAGGCTCACAGACTGCATAACCATGCACATTTCGTGATAGCCGTTGGGAAGCAGACCCAGAACATCAAGGGAAATATTCACTTTTGCATAGGCTTTTTCAAGAATTTCCATCATAGTCCAAAAAGAAGTTTCATACAGCTTTCTGCGCCCGAGGGATAAAATTCTCCCTTGGCGGCGTTTTCTTCGGAGAAGGGCAGATCCAAGCCGCTGTCGCGGGTGGAGTCATAGAGGAGGAAAGGTACAGGATCAGCGTGGTGACCGCGGGTGGCGGTGAGGGTCTTGTGGTCGGAGAGGAAGAGGATGCGGTAGTCCCAGCCCCGCTCTTCAAAAGCTTTCACAAGGGGTGCCATGCATCGGCTGTCCAGATTTTCTATGGCCTGCAGCTTGCCGGGGGTATCTCCGTTGTGGGTGCATTCGTCGGGAGCCTCCACATGCAGCGCTGCAAAATCGTATTTTTCGAGGGTTTCGATAACGGCGGCAGCCTTGCCCTCGTAGTTGGTCTCAAGCTCTCCTGTTGCGCCCTCAACGAAAACTCTCTCCAGTCCTGCAAGGGCTGCTATGCCGTGGCAGAGAGGGACAGCGGATATAACGCCGCCCATTTTGCCGAATTGAGCGGGAAAGCTCGGAAGGGCAACGGCGGTGCCTTCCGCCCAGAACCATATGCCGTTGGCGGGCATTTTGCCCTCGGCGCGGCGAAGGGCGTTCAAAGGCAGATTCTCCAGCTTCTCGTGGGCAAGCTTCATAAGGGCGAGAAGAACATCGGCGTTGGCGCTGCCTGAAGGAAGCAAAGGTCCAATCACCTCGCCCAGATGGTCATGAGGCGGGATGAGCTTCATTCCTGCGGCCTCCGCGCCGCTTTGCACGGCAATATGGCGGAAGGAGGAGGCGGGGTAAACCCGCATGCCCGCTTTTTCTGCGGCGGCAGCGAAATCACTGTCGGCAAAAAGCGCCTCGATAATGGCATCGGAAACATCGCCCTCAATGCTGCCTGCGGAATGGGAGAGAATGCGCTTTTCCTCGAAGGGCATATCTCCGTCCTCATAGCAAACCATGTTGCAGCGGTAGGCAATGTCTCCTGCGCGGAGGCTGATGCCCGTTGCGGCGGCTTCCAGAGGTGCGCGGCCTGTATAGTACCTGAGAGGGTCGCAGCCAAAGATAGACAAAATGGCGGTGTCACTGCCTGCAGGAAGGCTGTCGGGGCAGTTTTTTACGCTTCCCATTATACCTTTCGCGGCGAGAGTGTCAATGGTGGGGGTGTGTGCGTATTCAATCGGAGTTTTGCCGCCCAACTGGGGAACACGGTTATCGGCAATGCCGTCTCCTATAAAAAGCAAATATTTCATAACAAAGGGCCTCCTTGTTCGCGTGAGAGGGAAACTTGTGCGCGAGTTAAATACATTTGCTGTATTATACTCCAAGAAAGCGGATTTGAAAAGGGGGTAAAATTAAAATGTTTGGCTTTGCGGATGCAGATGGCGGGAGGATTTAACACCTCATCCGTCTGCCCTTACGGGCAGTCACCTTCCCCTCAAGGGGAA
>JAZUAQ010000006.1:0-5985 GCA_045638085.1 Oscillospiraceae bacterium | reverse complement strand
GTGCCACATAATGGGAGCCTAAACCTTAGTGTGCATGCCTCGTTTTCCGCTCGGGACGCTGCTGCCTCGAGGCGCCTGTTCGGCGCCACCGGGATTTCTCCTCGTTATGTTTTCGCCCCACGTAGGGCGGGGGCTTGCTCCCGCCGCAAAACCGCAAAGCACCTCGTAGGGAACTGTTTTGACTGCAGCGAAAACAGTACGAGTTACCATTCAGCTTGGCTCAAATGTTTATCTCTCATCCATTTCAGGTTATAATTCAAAACATAATCAACATATACTTTATTTATAATATAAATTCTTGCTTTTTTTCTTATTTTGTGCTAGAATTTAGGCTAATGGAGTTTGCTCAAAAGGCAACTTTTCAACATTTTTAAGGGGATTGAAGATATGAATTCCATCAACGATATATGGGCCGGAATAATGGAGATACTCTCCGGTCAGCTTACAAGCACCGCTATAAACGCCTGGTTTTCCGACTGC
The DNA here is from genome assembly GCA_045638085.1 of Oscillospiraceae bacterium. Taxonomy (GTDB): domain Bacteria; phylum Bacillota; class Clostridia; order Oscillospirales; family Oscillospiraceae; genus SIG459. The sequence continues at coordinate 5,505 of JAZUAQ010000006.1, read as the reverse complement.
ACTCCCATCGACCTGGAGGACGGAAAGTTCATCATCCATACCACCTCCAACTTCAAAAAGGGCATAATCGCACAGCGCTTTGGAGACAGCATCCGCGCCGCACTCAGCGACCTTTTCTCCTGCGACTTTGAACTTGTCATCCTTGCAGGCGACGAGATTAACGAATACCGCGACGAGGTGAAAGACCGCAACGCCCTCCCCGAGATGGACGGCTATACTTTCGATAACTTTATCGTAGGCAAGAGCAATCAGCACGCTCACGCAGCCGCACTGGGCGCAACAAGAAGCCCCGGCAGCAAAACTTATAACCCCCTTTTCATATACGGTAACTCCGGTCTCGGCAAGACCCATCTTCTTCTGGCAATAGGCTCCGCCATCCACGAGGATGACCCCGCCGCAAAGATTGCCTATGTAAAGGGCGACGATTTCACCAATGAGATGGTTCGCTCTATAAAAGAAGGTTCCGCCGAGGAATTCCGCCAGAAGTACAGAAACGTTGACCTCTTCCTGGTTGACGATATCCAGTTCATTTCCGGCAAGGAAGCAACTCAGGAAGAATTCTTCCATACCTTCAACAATATCTATGAGGCCGGACATCAGATTGTCATCACATCCGACCGTCCTCCCATGGATATGATGAAGCTGGACGACCGTCTCCGCACCCGTTTTGAAGGCGGTCTGCTGGTTGACGTTCAGCCCCCCGATGTGGAGACCCGCATGGCCATTATCCGCAACAAGGCAGGCCAGCTTGGTATGCAGCTGAGCGACAATGTTGTTCAGTATATTGCCGACAGCGTCAAGAGCAATATCCGCCAGATTGAAGGCATTGTTAAGCGTCTCACCGCTTTCCGCGAGATTATTCACGGAGAGATCACCATTGAGACCGTAAACAGAGCCATGAAGGACGTTGTTCGCATGGGTGCCTTCGTACCCACCCCCGACATTATCATCGAGGAGAGCGCAAGATATTTCTCCATAAGCCCCGATGAAATCAAGGGACAGCGCAAGAGCAAAAATATTGCCATTGCCCGCCATGTGAGCATCTACCTTATCCGCAACCTTACCAATCTCTCTCTTAACGATATAGGTGCTATTTTCGAGGACAGAAACCACGCTACAATTCTCCATTCTATCCATAAGATAGAAAATATGATTAAGTCCGACCCCGAAACAAGCGCCGCAATTCGCGACATCACCAGCAACATAAACTCCAGACAGAGATAATCCACATTTTTTTCGACAGTTATTAAACATACTGTTGAATAATGTTGAAAGAAAGTTTTCCATATAGTGCCTGTTTAAAACCCAAAATTTATCCACTTTTTCTTCCACATAAATTTTCCAGCGTTTTCAAGGCTTTTTTGGACTTTTCAACATAAAAACTCACCTAATACTAATACTGCTAAATTTTTAAATATCTTTCTTTCTTATAAGAAAAAACTTTTTGATTCGGGAGGAAATTAAAATGAAATTTACCTGCGTAAAAAGCGTTCTTCAGAGCGCCGTAAACATAGCATCCCGCGCTGCTTCTTCCAAAAGCCCCATTCCCGCTCTTGAAGGTATCCTTCTCGAGGCAGGTCCTGCAGGAGTAAAGCTTACCGGCTATGACCTTAAGAAGGGCATTTACACCACCGTTGAGGCCGAAGTCAGCCAGCCCGGCTCCATCGTCATCAGCGCTAAGATTTTTGCAGACATCGTTCGTTCTCTGCCCGAAGGTGTTGTAAGCATCAAGACCGAGGGTCTGAACGTATCCATTTCCTGCGAAAATTCCGATTTCAAAATTATCGGCACCGATTTCAACGATTATCCCGAGCTTCCCTCCATCGATCAGCACAGAGGCATTACTCTTCCCCAGAATATTCTCGGCGAGATGATCCGTCAGACTATTTTTGCCGTAAGCGATAATGAAGCCCGCCCTGTCTATACCGGTGAGATGTTCGAAATTGCTGATGGCTGCCTCACTCTCGTTGCTGTTGACGGCTATCGTCTTGCTCTTAGAAGAGAGAAGATTAATAAGGAAATGGAAAACTATTCCTTCATCGTTCCCGGAAATGCTCTCAGCGATCTTGAAAAGCTCTGCAGCGACAATGATGAGGATGTCACCATTGCTCTCGGCAACAAGCATATCTCCTTCACCATAGGCAAGACCGTTATTATATCCCGCCGTCTTGAGGGCGATTTCCTCAACTATAAAAAGACTGTTCCCGCCACCTTCAACGTAAATGTCCGCGCAGACCGCCACCTGCTCCAGCGCACCGTTGAGCGCGTCAGCCTCATTATTGATGACAAAATCAAAAATCCCCTCCGCTGCACCTTCGGTGACGGCGAGATTCGCATCACCTGCTCCACCTCTCTGGGTAAGGCAGAAGATATCTGTCTTGTTGAAGGAGACGGCAAGGGCGTTGAAATCGGCTTCAACAACCGCTATATTCTCGATGCTCTCAAGGCTGCTCCCGCAGAGGAAATCAATGTATGCCTGAACACCGGCTCTTCCCCCTGCATCATCACTCCCTCCGATGAGAGTGACAAGTTCCTCTACATGGTTCTGCCCGTAAGACTTAAGGCTGAATAATTACATAGCTCTTTCTTAAGAAAGGATTAAGAAAAATGGAAGATATTACTATAAAAACCGAGTTTATAAAGCTTGATGCTTTTTTGAAGTTTGCAGGCGCTGTTGGCACAGGCGGAGAAGGTAAGCTTCTTATCACCGAAGGACATGTTCTTGTAAACGGCGAGGTATGCACCATGCGCGGAAAGAAGCTCCGTCCCGGTGACATAGTACGCATTGCCGACGATGAGTATCTCGTAAGCGGCAACTGAAAATGAGAGTTGATTCTCTTTATCTGAGGGATTTCAGAAATTATTCGGAGGTCTCTCTGAATTTTGATGAGGGAATAAATCTTATCTGCGGAAATAATGCCCAGGGTAAGACCAATATGCTGGAGGCAGTTTATATGCTCACCGGCGGACGCAGTTTCCGCACCCGTTTTGATCGGGAAATGATAGGCTTTGATTCCCTCTCTGCAGAGATTAAGGCAGAAATTTTTGCCGCGGAAAGAGCACAAAAGCTTGAAATTAATCTCAAAAGAGGACAGAAAAAGGAAATAAGACTCAATGGCGTGAAAAAAAGCTCCTCCGAGCTTAGTGAAACCCTGAAGGCTGTTCTTTTTTGTCCCGATGATCTTAACCTTATAAAAGACGGCGCGGCTTCACGACGCCGTCTTATGGACATGGCTATCAGCCAGCTGCGCCCCGGCTATGCAAAACTGATAGCCGACTTCAATAAGCTCTATGAAAATAAGAGCAGAATTTTGAGGGACTACAGAGATAACCCCTCTATGCTGGATACTCTTGACGATTTTTCCGAGGCTCTCGCTCTTGTAAGTGCAAGAATGATCCGCTACCGCGCCTCCTTTGCGCGCCGTCTTGCGGAAACCGCTTTTCCCATCCACAGTGAGTTTTCAGGAAGGGGAGAGGAGCTGGAAATAAATTATTCCACTGTCAGCACTGTCAGCGACCCCACCGCCTCAGTAGAGCAGATTTTCGGAGAAATTATGGAGCATCAGCGCAGCCACCGTGCCGCAGAGCTTGCAGCAGGCAGCTGTCTGACGGGCGCACATAAAGACGAGCTTGAAATAAGCATCAATGGCCGTGCAGCCCGCTCCTTCGCTTCTCAGGGTCAGACCCGTACCGCGGCTCTTAGCATAAAAATGGCGGAGCGGGAAATTTTCCTTGCGGAGACGGGAGAACCCCCCGTATTGCTCCTTGACGACGTTTTGAGTGAGCTTGATTCGAAAAGGCAGGAGTTTGTCCTCAACCGCATAGGCGGCGGACAGACCCTTATCACCTGCTGCGAGGACGAGGAAATTTCCAAGCGTACCGGCGGCAAAGTGATTATGATTGAAAACGGCAGACTTGTTTAATTATTGAGGGAATAATTATGTATCTGCACATAGGAAACGATTTTGTGGTTAAAAAAAGCGACATTGTTGGGATTTTTGACCTTGATAATACCTCACAGTCCATATTGACGAGAAAATACCTTTCCCGCTGCGAAAAAGAAGGCAGAGTCATCAATGCCAGCGGCGAGGAGCTTCCCAAAAGCTTTGTTGTATGTTCCTACGAAAATTCACAGAAGGTTTATCTCAGTCAGCTTAACTCCTCAACCCTCCTCCGCCGCAGCGAACAGAAGGGTCTTGAGTGAAAAAGAGGCGGGGGCTTGCTCCCGCCGGAAACTTTATCACCACGCATAAAAACGGAAGGAAGATAAGAAAATGTCTGACATCACCGAGAAGATAATAAATGAATATGACGCCAGCCAAATTCAGGTTCTTGAAGGACTTGAAGCTGTCCGCAAGCGTCCCGGTATGTATACCGGCCCCACCTCATCCAGCGGTCTCCATCATCTGGTATACGAGATAGTGGACAACGCCATCGACGAGGCTCTCGCCGGTTACTGCAGCCATATCACCGTTACCATTGAAAAGGATAACGTTATAAAGGTCACCGATAACGGACGCGGAATCCCCGTTGACATTCAGGAGCAGACCGGAAAGCCCGCTCTTGAGGTTGTTTACACCGTTCTGCACGCAGGCGGCAAGTTCGGCGGCGGCGGTTACAAGGTTTCCGGCGGTCTCCACGGCGTTGGTGCCAGCGTTGTAAACGCTCTCTCTCAGTGGCTTGAGGTAGAGGTTCATAAAAACGGCAACATCTATCAGATGAAGTTCAGCCGCGGCAACAAAACTCAGGACATGACCATCATAGGCACAACCGACCGCACAGGTACCACTGTGCGTTTCAAGCCTGACCCCGAAATGTTCGAGGATACTGTATACAGCTATGAAACTCTTCAGACCCGTATGCAGCAGCAGGCTTTCCTCAATGCAGGTCTCAAAATCAGCATCAGCGACGAGAGAGACGAATCCGAGGGCGGCAAGGAAACTCCCCGCAGCGAAAATATGTGCTATGAGGGCGGTATCCGCGAATATGTAACTTACCTCAACAAAAACAAGACTCCCGTTCATGATAAGATCGTATACATGTCCGGCAGCAGAGATGAGTCCATCGCTGAGCTTGCCCTGCAGTATAATGACGGCTATAACGAAAATATAGTTTCCTTCGCAAACAATGTACGCACCCCCGAGGGCGGCATGCACGAAGAAGGCTTCAAGCGCGCTCTCACCAACGTTCTCAATAGCTACGGCAAGAGAATGAAGCTTCTCAAAGATGACGATAAAATCTCCGGCGAAGACTGCCGCGAGGGTATCACCTGCGTCATCTCTGTCAAACTCACCGAGGCTCAGTTTGAAGGCCAGACCAAGGCCAAGCTGGGCAACAGCGAGATAAGAACTCTTGTAAACGCCGTTGTCAGCGAAAAGCTGGAGGAATTCCTTGAGGAAAACCCCTCTGTGGGCAAGGCAATAATTGAAAAAGCTCTTATGGCATCCCGCGCCCGCGAGGCCGCAAGAAAGGCCCGCGAAAATGTCCGCCGCAAGACCGGTCTTG
>JAZUAQ010000005.1:0-3723 GCA_045638085.1 Oscillospiraceae bacterium | reverse complement strand
CAACATAGTCAACGAAAACGCCGGAGGTGCGTACATCCTCGGGAGCGATCTCGCCCAGCTCAACGATCATCTCAGCCTCAGCGATAACGGTGTCAGCTGCGGTGGCCATGGCGATGGAGAAGTTGCTGGTGTCGCCCTTGTGCCAGACGTTGCCGCCCTTATCGATTTTGTAACCGGAGGTAACTGCGAAGTCTGCATGGATGGGAGCCATCAGCAGATAGTCGCGGCCGTTGATGGTCTGCTTGCCAAGGCAGAGGGGGCTGTCCTCAATGATGGTGCCTACGCCGGTGGGGGTAAGAACGCCGCCCAGACCTGCGCCGGAAGCACGGATCATCTCAACAAAGGAGCCCTGGGGAACAAGAATGGTCTCCAGAGAGCCGTCGAAGGACTGAATACCAACCTCGGGGTTGAGACCCACGTGGGTGGCAATAAGCTTTTTAACCTGTTTGTTATGTATGAGCTTTGCAACGCCGTAATAATCCTCGCCCATGAAACCGCCGGGCATAGAGCCATCATTGCAGATCATGGTGAGATCCTTTACACCGCTCTTGGAAAGGGCGTCGATAAACTTATGTGCATTGCCGCAGCCCATGAAGCCGCCAAACATGACGGATGCGCCGTCGGGAATAAGCTTGACGGCCTCTTCAATGGAAATAAACTTAGACAATTTTATTGTCTCCCTTCTTTTTTTACATACAGGGACTTCAGTCAGAAACCTCTTCGAAGTCCATATCGTCAGGAGTACGGGCGCCCTCTTTCAGAACCTTGCCCTCGGTGCCGCATTCGGGACAATTGCCGAATTCAGCTCCAAAAACGGGGATCATATCAGTTGCGTACTTGAATTTCTTTCCGCAGGAAGGACACTCATAATAGAAAAAACAGGGACCCCAGCTCATTTAGTTGAGACCGAGGATCTGGCGAGCCTCAGCGGGAGTTGCAACATCATTGCCGAACTCACGGATGACGCGGGCAGCACGCTCAACGAACTGAACATTGCTGTCGGCCAGCTTGCCCTTTGCATACATAACGTTATCTTCCATACCTACGCGGATGTGGCCGCCCATGGCGACAGCGCCATAGAGCATCTCAAGAGCGCAGTGGCCAACGCCGAAGCAGCTCCAGGTGGAGCCGGGGCAGAGGGACTCCATGGTTTCCTTCATGAAGACAAGGTTCTTCATGTTGCCGGGGATGCCGTTTGCGCAGCCCATGCAGAACTGGAAGTGGAGAGGAGCCTTCAGAACGCCCTTCTTGAGGTAGTAAGCAGCGTTTGCGATCATACCGGGGTCAAAAGCCTCGATTTCGGGCTTAACGCCCCATTCCTGCATGTTCTTGCCCAGCTCCTCGAGGAAGGGAGGAGTGTTCAGGAACAGTGCGCTGTGCATCCAGTTCATAGAGCCGCAGTCATAGGAAGCCATCTCGGGCTTGATGTCCTTCAGGTGGATCTGACGGGTGGTATCGTCAGCATAGATGTCACCGGAGGTGGTGAGGTTGAGAATAATGTCGCACTCGGGATACTTCTCGTGGAGAAGATCAACGGTCTCGCGGAACTTATTCTTATCCATGGTGCCGTTGCCTTCGTCATCGCGCATATGGAGGTGAGCGATAGCGGCGCCGGCTTTCCAGCATGCATATACGTCTTCAACGATCTCGGCGGGGGTCATGGGAACATTGGGGTTGTTCTCCTTCTTGGGCCATGCGCCGGTGGTTGCGACGGTAATGATGGTTTTCTTTGCCATCTTATTGTCTCCTTTTGATAAAATAAAAACTTAGTTAAATTTGAAAACGCGGGGGAGCCTTGGGGACTCCCCCGCTGAGTTTAATATTAATTACTTGTTGCGGTTGAAGAGCTTCTGCATGTACTCGAGACCGCTTGCGCCGTTGCCATCAGCCTCAGCGTAGCCGGTGCCGCAGTACTTGTAGGTACGCTCGGGAACGCCCTTAACAAGGAGGTCCTCATCGATCTCAGCAGAGCAGCGAGCCATGGAGCCGTCGCCCATGTACCAACGGAGGGGGAAGCAGTTGAAGCGGAACCATACTCCGGGAGGGATCATGTCGAGGTCGCCGCCCAGGTTCTCAACGCCAACGATGCCGTGGCCGAGCATCTGCTTGTGGCAGGGCTCCCAGGTGCCCCAGCAGCCGATAGCTTCCAGATCGCCGAACTTCTCGTCGTAAGCTTCCTGGCCGTGGAGGCGGATGTAGTCGAACTTATCGAACTCAGCCCATGCTTCCTCGCCGAAGAGCTCTTTGTACTCCTGGATGAGGGTCTTGCCGGTAGCGCCCAGCAGATCCATGCGGGTCATACCGTTCATGCTCATTGCGGTGTGGAGGGGATGGTCCAGAGCCTGGCCGTCCATAGCAACGCACTTAACCTTGTTCTTTACGAACCACTTACCAGCCTCAACGCCGGTACCGGCAGCATAGTGATAGTATGGCTTGGAGTCGTCGAACAGGCGGTGCATACCGGTGTCCAGGCAGATGATCTTGCCTTCCAGGTCAGCCTGGTTGATGCCGTACTTCTCGCAAGCAGCATCAAGGTGCTTATCGGTGATAAGACCCCAGGGCTCGATGTCGATCTTCAGAACGATAGCCTGGCCGGTGTAAGCATCGATGGGCATCTCGTGAGAATAACGGGCGCGGCGGCCATCGAATTCATACTCCATAACGTGGCGGGGAGCATCGCAGTGGGTGCCGGTGTGCATGGTGCAGGTAATTCTCTGAGTGAGAACGCCGCCCTTTGCCATGGAATGAGCGCCAACGATGTCGGGCTTATCGAAGTAGGGCCAGCGGGGAATTTCTGCGCTGAAAGGATGGGTCAGGTCAACAAATACGGTTTTTCCCATTTTAAGGTTCCTCCTAAGATTTTATGTTTATTAATTTAGTTATTCTTGAGCATACGAACGAGATATTCGTTCAGTGCGGCATTGGACTCGGCAATCTGCTCGGGAGTCCAGCTCTGGAAGCCTTCGCCGCTCTTGAAACCAAGCTTGCCTTCCTCGCGAAGCTTTGCGAGCAGGGGGCTGGGCTTGTGGGAATCTTCCAGGTGCTGCAGGATGTAGTCATGGATGTTGTAGGTCAGGTCAAGACCAACCATGTCAGCGTTCTCGATGGGTCCCAGCTGGGGCAGACGCAGACCGAAGGAATACTTTACAGCCTTGTCAACGGTTGCTGCATCGGCGATGCCGTTCTCAACGATGGAGATGGCTTCGCGCCAGAGAGCGTGCTGCATACGGTTTGCGATGAAGCCGGGAACGTCCTTCTTGCAGAGAACGGGCTCCTTGCCGACAGCAGCAAGAACTTCCATAACAGTATTTGCGCACTCATCAGAAGTGGCATCGGACTTGACAACCTCAACCAGAGGAATGAGGTGGCCGGGGTTCCAGAAATGAGTACCAACGAAGCGCTCACGATACTTAAGCTCTGCGCTGATTTCGGTGGGGCTCATGACAGAGGTGTTGGTGCAGAAGATAGTGTCAGGACGGCAGCGCTCTTCCAGCTTTGCAAAGGTCTCACGCTTGACCTTCATATCCTCGAACACAGCCTCGATAACAAGGTCAGCCTTCTTGATAAGATCGCTGTCCATATCGGTGGTGAAGCTGATACGGCTCAGACGAGCTTCCAGCTCCTCCTCGGGGATGCCGAGGGGCTCGGTGTTCTTGCGGATGCCGGCGTAAACGTCGGTGGGGAAAAGGTCATAAACGGTGATATCGTAAGCGGGATTAGAGG
>JAZUAQ010000004.1:0-23901 GCA_045638085.1 Oscillospiraceae bacterium | reverse complement strand
TCTGCGCCGTTGAACTTTTCCTTGTCGGTCTTGCGGCCCTTGACAACGGGCATAGCCAGAGTGTTCTCAAGGAAGTCGGCGTAGATGTTCAGCATGCGGTGGGTCTCTTCAATGGCCTCCTCGGCGGTGGCATGCATGGTGTGACCCTCCTGCCAGAGGAACTCGCGGTGGCGAAGGAAGAGGCGGGAGGTCTTTTCCCAGCGGAGAACGCTGCACCACTGGTTATAGAGCTTGGGCAGGTCGCGCCAAGAGTGAATTATATTTGCATAGTGCTCGCAGAACAGAGTCTCGGAAGTGGGACGGATGCAGTAGCGCTCCTCCAGCTCCTCGCTGCCGCCATAGGTGACCCATGCGCACTCGGGGGCGAAGCCCTCAACATGGTCCTTCTCCTTCTGCAGCAGGCTTTCGGGGATGAGCATGGGCATTGCCACATTCTCATGTCCGGTCTCTTTAAAGCGTGCATCCAGTTCCTTCTGGATGTTTTCCCAGATGGCATAGCCATAGGGACGGTAGATGAACATGCCCTTGATGGAGCTGTAGTCGATGAGCTCAGCCTTGCGGCAAACATCGGTGAACCACTGGGCGAAGTCCACTTCCATATCGGTTATCTGTTCAACCTTCTTATCTTTTGCCATTTTTATTGTTTCTCCTTTCGACCGGGGGCCCTTCCCCCCGTCATTATAACCCAATTATTTTATTATCCCCCGCACGGATTGTCAATAGAAAGAGAATTGAAAAAAAGACAGCGGTGTGCTATACTGTGACGCAATAAGACTTTGTAAAGGAGGCATTTTTGCAATGAAAAATAAAATAATCTTACCCCTCCTTTTCGTGCTCTTTGCCGCTGTGGCAATTTTTGCCGGATATAAAGTTCTGGACACACTGCTGGATTATGGCGAAGGGGAAAACGCCTATGATTCCCTGAGACAGAATGTGTCCGTTTCTGCCGAGGATAGCGAAAATGCGCTCTCTCCAAAGCCTGATCCCGATGATAAGGAAAGCGCTTCTCCTCAGGAGGAAGTCCAGCCGGAGGAAACTCCCGATCCCCATGAGGGTATAGATTTTCCCGAGGTGGATTTCAGACTGCTGTCCATAATGAACGAGGATATAATCGGCTGGATATATATGGAGAACAGCCCCATAGACTATCCCATTGTTCAGGGCGAGGATAACGATGAGTATATAAACAAGCTTCCCGACGGCAAATATAACAGCGCCGGAAGCATTTTTATGGATTACAGAAACTCTCCGGATTTCAGCGACAGGCACACGATAATCTATGGCCACCGCATGAACAACAACTCCATGTTTGGCACCATAGTGAATTATAAAAATCAGTCATGGTATGATGAGCATCCCCGCTGCTTTATTATGACGGCGGAGGAAAACTATGTGGTGGAGATATTTGCCGGCTATGTGGCGTCGCTGGATGAAGAGGCCTGGAAACTGGACTTTGAATCCGATGAGGAGTTTGAACAGTGGCTGTCCGAGGCAATGGCAAGATCCTGCTTTGAAAGCGATGTAGTGCCCGAGCAGGGAGAGCGGATAATAAGCTTTTCCACCTGCAACCGAATGAACGGCTATACCAGATTTATTCTTCTGGGCGTGCTGCGCTGAACTGAAAAATGAAGATTTATGGGCGGGTGCGATGCACCCACCCATTTTCAAAGCCTTCCCCTTGAGGGGAAGGTGTCTCCGCAGGATACGGATGAGGTGGTAAGCATCGGCGTGGTGCGCCACCACGCCCCCTGCCGCTGACATAAAAAACAGCAAAAGGCTCCACAAAACTGTGGAGCCTTTTGCTGCAATAGCATTTTATTGAGATTACAGACCGTACTTCTTGTTGAACTTATCAACGCGGCCGCTGGTGTCGACGAGCTTCTGCTTGCCGGTGTAGAAGGGGTGGCACTTGGAGCAGATTTCAACGATGATGTTCTGCTTGGTGCTGCCGGTGGCGATAACTTCGCCGCAGGCGCAGCGGATGGTGGTCTGTTCGTACTTGGGGTGGATTCCGGGCTTCATAGTAAATTTCTCCTCATAATAAGCTGTCTTGAGTACGCCTCAAAGGGCATGGTTACAAGACGCAAAATGCATTTTAACATACATTTTTCTTTAAATCAAGGGATTTTTTCGAGATTTTTCAAGGCTTTTGGGGCTTTTTTCCGACTCAGACCTGGACGCTGACTCCGGGGGTCAGGAAATGGATAATAACATTTTTGACCTTCTTTCCGAAGATGCGCTGGGCGCTGCGGGCGTATGCCCAAAGCTGATTTTGATAGCGCCTTGCCCTTTCGGGGGCTTCTGAGGCGCCGATGCGGTCGGTTTTATAGTCAATAATGCTCAGGGAGTCGGCTTCTTCAACAAGGCAGTCGATAATGCCCTGCAGGAGAATTTCTTCCCCCTCCACCTCAGCGCCGAAGCATTCGGAAGCATCGCTGAGAAGGGTGAAGCGGAATTCCCGGCGCACTTTGCCTTTGCGGAGCAATGCGCCCGTGCTGCTGCGGAAGAACTCCAGAAGGGAGGGGCATTTTATCGCCTTTGCCTCCTCCGGGCTGAGAAGCCCCGCCCCTTCAAGGCGCTGAAGTTCCTCTTCAAGCTCCTCAAGGCAGGACGTTTTGTCCAGATCCACATACTGGAGGAAGGCGTGAGTGGCGGTGCCGAAGGCGGCTGCGGAAAGCTTTGTGGCTTTTCCCCCAAGAGAGGGACGGCGAAACTCCAGTTCAGGAGCCTCCCAAACAAGCTCTGCGGACTCCTCGGCGCCTTCGTCCTCATAATCTTTCAAAGCGGTGGCGCTGACCTTGGTAGGCAATTCCGTTGCGGCCTGATGGGGGTAGCTGAAGTTCAGTCTCTGGCGAAGAGTTTCAAGGAGCGCGGCATCGAACTGTGCCTGCTCTCGGGTACGGGCGGCTTGCTCAGCTGCTTCTATCTCGGCCTCGGGAGAGAGAACTTTCATATCTATGAGTCCCTCGCCGTCTGTCAGTGCAGAATAGATGAGCCAAAAGACGGGAGCGGCGGAATTTTGCAGCACTGCGGGAGGCATGGGGGAAGCGGCATTATCCCGAAGCTTGGCAAGGCGGTTTTCGGAATTTTCAAAAATGCTGCTCATAATAAGCTGCTCTTTTGCGCGGGTCATGCCAACATAAAGCACACGCATTTCCTCGCTGAGGGTCTCTCGGTCTATCTGCTTTGCGATGGCGCGGTGGGCGAGGCTGGGGTACTCGATGCCCCTTGCGCTGTCGGTGATTTTGGGGCCCAGACCCAGCTTGGCGTGGAGCAGCACATGGGCGCGCTCGTCCAGCTTGTTGAACTGATGGCCAAGGTCGCAGAGGAAGACGAAGGGGAATTCAAGTCCCTTGCTTTTGTGTATGCTCATTATACTGACGTGGTCGCCGTCTCCGCTGCGGGGCGGCTCCTTGTCGTTTTCGGCAAGGCGGCGCAGCCATGCAACGAAGCGGAAAAGACCGCGGTAGCCCGACTCCTCGAAGGAGCGAGCCATCTGGAAAAGCGTCATAAGGTTGGCGCGGCGCTCGTCGCCGCCGCTCATGGCGGAGCAGAGGGCAAAAAGCTCGGTCTCGGTGTAAACGCGCCATAAAAGCTCGTCCAGACTCAGGTCGGGGGCGGCTTTGCGTATGGCGGAGAGCTTTTTCGCAAAGGCTGCGCAGCGCTCGTTGCCCTTTTCGGCGCTTTTCAGGAGGGCGGTGTAGAAATCTGCGCCCTTGTCTGCGGCACGTATGGCGGAAAGCTCGTCGGCGCTGAAGCCGAAGGCCGGTGAGCGGAGAGTGCTGATGAGGGCAACATCCGAGTGGGGGTTATCTATAACCGTCAGCATGTCTATGGCAATGCCCACCTCAAGGGAGGAGAAGAAGCCACCTGCCTGACGGGACTGGACGGGTATGCCTGCGCGGCTGAGTTCGGCGTGGAAAACGCTGCCCTTGCCACCGGGGGAGCGCATCAAAAGGACAAAATCGCTCCAGCGGCAGGGACGGACGGAGTCCTTCTCGTGGACTGGAGTGCCTGCTGCCATCATGGCTTTAATGCGTTTGGCGATGAAACGGGCTTCCATGGCAGCCTTTTCGGGGCTGTCCTCCCCCGCTTCGCCCAGACCGGGATCTATGAGGCAAAGCTCAACTGCTTTGTCGCTGCTCTCGGGATAGGCGGCGGAGCCATAGCGGAGGGCGGCGTCATCGTCATAGTCCATCTCGCCCAGCTTCACGCTCATAATGTTGGAAAAAACCTGATTGGAGGCATCCAGTATGGCTTTTCGGGAACGGAAGTTTTCCTGCAAAAGAATGCGGAGAGGCTCGTCGTCACTCTCGGCGCTGCCATAGTCGGCATAGCTTTCGTATTTGTCAAGGAAAATGGTGGGGTCTGCAAGGCGGAAGCGGTAAATGGACTGTTTCACATCGCCAACCATGAAGAGGTTGTTGCCATCTTGTGAAAGGGCGCGGAAAATCATATCCTGCACCGCGTTCACATCCTGATATTCGTCAACCATTATTTCGCGGTAGCGGTGGCTCAGCTCGCGGGCGAGAGATGAAGGCTCGCCGCTTGCCTTGTCAACAAGCATCCCGCAAGCCATATGCTCAAGGTCGCTGAAGTCCACAAGACCCTCGCGGCGCTTTTCCGCGGCATAGAGCCGGTCAAAGTCGGAGCAGAGGTCGAGAAGAGCCTCCATGGCGGGAGCCATGAGCTTCAATTCCTCAAGCTGCTTTTCGGAGCTGCTTTCAAGAGCCTTTCTGAAACCCTCGGCGGCTTTTTTGTAGCTGTTGCGGACTGCGCTGACCCGGTCTTTAAGCTCGGTGTTTTCGTAGCGGACAAGTCTGCCCAGGGCTCTGAACTTTTCGGGGGGCAAAAACTCCCGTGCCTTGTCCCAGCCCATGTCAAGGGCGCGGACAAAATCACGCAGCGCGGCGGCATCTTCCATGAAAACTTCGCCGTAGGCGGAGATGATCTTCTCGTCGGCGCTGTGGATTTCCAACACCGCCTGATCCATACGCTCCGCCCAGTAGGCGGCGGAGTCCTGAATATCCTGCAGCAGCACCTTGCCCCAAAGCGTCTCGGCGGCGTCGCTGATTTCGGAGAGGGAGCGGAAAAGCGCCTTCTGCTCCTCTATCCAATCCTCAGGATAGGGATGGGAGCGGATTTTTTCATAAAGGCGGAGAAGCACTTCTGAAAGGCGGCGGTCGTCCCTGCCGGCGCCAACGCTGTCGGAAAGAGCGGCAAATCCGGGATGGCGGTCGATGCGCTCATAGCGGCTTTCAAGAAGGCTTTCGCAAATGCTGCGTTTGGTTTTGTCGGCGCGGTCTTCCTCCATAACCTTGAAAGCGGGGGGCAGACCAATGAGATGGCAATACTCCCGAAGCAGATTGGTGCAAAAGGAATGGATTGTGCCTATGGGCGCCTGATAGCATTTATCCTGCTGTCTGCGGAGACGGCGGTCGGAGGGGTTTGCGGCGGCAGCCTCGGCAATGGCATCCATAATGCGGCTGCGCATCTCGCCTGCGGCGGCGCGGGTGAAGGTGATAATAAGGAAACGGTCAATTTCCTCGTTTTCTGTGGGGTCAGTGATATAGCGAAGAACTCTCTCGGTGAGAACGCGGGTTTTTCCGCTTCCTGCGGCGGCGCTTACAAGGAGACTGCGGCCGCGGGTTTCAATGGCCTGTCTTTGGCCTTCGGTAAAGGAAAAGCTCATTCCTCGGCGCCTCCTTCCTCAAGTTTTGCCCAGAATTCCTGTGCTTTGAGTTTATCGAGATAACGGATGCGGTCCTCCTCGCCGCCAAAATGGCAGGCGGAGGCATAGTCGCAAAACTGGCAGGCGTTCTCGCTCTGGCTGCGGAAGAAGGGGTCGGCGGCAATGCAGCCGCTGTGGAGTTCCTTGGCCATGTTGCGGAGAGTACTGTCAATGTGTCGGCTGAGAAGACCGAGCCGCTCGGCGGTGGCGAGGCTGTCGCCGCTATAGGAACCCTTTTTGATGCTGACGGGGATATAAACGGGCTCGTCGGACTTTTCCATAGCCCGCAAAATAGCCTCGTCATCCAGCAGAAGACCGCTGCGACGGTGCTGTTTCAGCTTCTCGCCCAAAATTTCCTCGTCACTCATGTCGGCCTTGGCGCTGATAAGCACATCCCGGGCGGGAACATACATAACGCCGGCGGGAACAATCTCCGCGCCATAGCGCTCTCCGCCGCTGCGGCTGAGGGCAAAGAGGTAAAGCAGCATCTGCAGACCCATGCCGTACCATACGTCGGAGAAGGAGAAGGCCTTTCGTCCCGTTTTATAGTCCACGACGCGGACATAGAGCTTGCCCTCGTGGTAATAGCCGTCCACTCTGTCGGCAATACCCGTGAGGATAAGCTTGCTGTCTCCTTCGCCAATTTCAACGCTGGGCAGGTTGCTGATTTTTCCGAAGTCAAGCTCGAAATCAAGGGGCTTGAAGTCGCTGCGGGCAAGCTCTGCAGCCATGTCGTTGACAACGGCGCGGACATTTTTGATAAGGCGGCGGAAAAGATATTCAAAGCGGGGCGTTTTCTCGCGGAAATCGTCCAGCTCATTGTGGATATAGCGCTTCACATATTCGTCGCAGAGGGAATTAACCGTTTCTGCGGGCACTGCGGCAAAGCCGCCCAGCTCGCTTATGTCGCGGGCGACATTTTCCAGGACATAGTGCATGAAAGTGCCCATCTCGGGAGGCGCAAACTCTGCGGGCTGTCTGGGCTTTGCCTTGAGTCCGTACTGAAGGAAGTAGGAGAAGGGGCAGGCGGCCATCTTGTCTATGCGGCTTGCGGAAAGGCGGAGCTTATCGCCGTATAGAGCGCGGACGCTCTGTTGGCTGAGTCTGCCGCGGCTGAGTTTGGCAGCGCTTTGGATTTTGCTGAGCCGTTCTTCCTGCCCGCTTTCGGCAAAATACTGCTTGGCAGCGGCGGCAAGAGGCTCGGGGCTGCCTGCGCTGTGGGCTGCTGCAAGCTCCAAAGCGGGAGCTGTTGCGCGTGAGCGGCATTGGGCAAGGTCTATGCTGCCGCAGTCTATGCCGAAGATGTTCTCAAGGCGGCTTACAACAAAGCTGGGCATGGCCTTGCCGCCCTCTGCGTCGTCGGCGCACCAGCTGACATAAAGGCTTTCGGAGGGGAGGGTGAGGCAGTTATAAACAAGGGCGAACTCTCTGTAAAGGCGGTCGGAGGGGCTGTTGCCAAGGTCTATGCCCTCCAGAAGCAACTCCGCTCTGTCGTCGTCGGAGAAAATTCCGCTGCCCGGCTCGGTGGAGGGCACGCGGCTGCTGTCGCAGCCAAGAACGATGAGGTGCTTTATGCTGCGTCGGCGCATGCGATCCATGTCGCCGGCGGAGACCTTGTCGGCGGAGAGGGGGATGCTGCCAAGGGAATATTTGCTCAGCAGCAGGCAGAAAAGCTTACCGAAGCATTCCATATCCGTCTCCATGCCGCCCAAAACCGCGGCGCACTGCTCGGTGGCTTCAACAATGATTTCCCAAAGCTGGGCATATTCGGCGGCAAGGGTTTCCTCTCCGGAGTCGCGAAGAGCCTTGGCTCTGCGGGAGAGGGTTTCGGGAAGGGAGAGAGCGTCATAAAATTCGGCAAGGGCGCGGCAATAGTCCTCGGCTGTGCTGCCCTCCTTGCCCAGCTTCTGTAAAAGGGCGAGGGGAGCGGCGGCTTTGCGGCGGAGACGGTTTATGCGGCGGAGTTTTTCCCAGGTTTCGTCGCTGTATTCACCGCCGAAACCTTCGGGATGGGCGCGCCAATCCTCCTCTTTTGTCCATGCGCTGCCGCGGATGGACCAGAGGAAAACATAGTTTTCAAGCTCATCGCATTCCTCGATGCTGAGTCCGGCTAGGCCTGTTTTCAGGTATGTGAACATATCCTCATAGCTCCAGCCTCCGTTTATAACGGCAAAGGCGGATTGAATGAGGGCTGGTACGGGTTTTTCGAATATATCGCTCTTGCGGGCTGAGAATAGAGGCACTCCGTAGAGGGAGAAAATGTTTTCAAGGGCGGCGCGGTAGGCGTCATAGGATCGGACAGCGATTGCAATGTCCCTCCAACGGCAGCGTCTTTCCTGCACAAGACGGAGGCAGTGGGCGGCGGCGGCCTCGCATTCGGCTGTTATGCCCGCGGCGCAGCGCAGCTCAACGGAGCCCTCGGCATGGGCGGATGCCTTGCCGAAAGCGAAAAGCTCTTTTTCGATGTGCTCCATGGGGGTGGAGGGGGCGTGCTTGATGGCGGTGATGACTTTGTGGTCAAGCCCCGCGTCTTCCGCTGCGCGAATAAGGCTGAGGGCGGCTCGGCGGCTGGGCTCAAATATGTCGTGACCTTCGCTGAGACCTTCGCAGCCAAGGCAAACGGTGACGGGGCAGCCGCTGCGGAGCATTGCGGCAATGATGTTCAGCTGCTGGCGGGTGAAGTCCGTGAAGCCGTCTATGAATATATGATTTCCCGCGAAGGAACTTTTGCAGAAGTTTTCGGCGAGAAGGCTGAGTCTGTCGGAGGGGTCAAGGGCGCTGCTGCCGCAAAGGGCGTTATAGGCGGAATAAATGAGGCTGATATCCGTGAGCTTGTCGCCAAAGCTGCCGCCGCGGTTTTGGGCGCAGCGCTCCAGCTCCTCGGGTGTGACGCAGCAGCTTTTAAGCTCGTCAATGGCGGCAAGGAGGCTTTCTGCAATGGCGGCCTGACGGCGGGCGGCGGAATAAACCTTAAGTCTCGAGCCAACGGCGTCAAGGGCGAGGGCCATGCAGAGGGCTCTTCCGCCTTGGTCAAGAAATTTCTTTCCTCCAAGTCCGCATTCCTTGAGGGCTCTCTGAGCCATGCGGGTGAAGGAGAGAACCTCGGCGTGGAGGCTGAGGCTGTCGCCGCAAAAGCGCAGAGCCTCCCGCTCTGCCTCGTGACTGTATTGCTCGGGGACAAGGAGAACGCTCTTTTCGCCGCGGGAAGCAAGGCGGCTTATTTCCTCCATGACGGAACGGGTCTTTCCGCTTTTGGCGCGGCCGAGAATGAGTTTGAGCATGCTTATCCCTCCTTTGCAAGTGTTTAGATAATTATATCAACTCTTGTGTCCAATAGCAAGGACAGCCGGGGCGTTAACGACCCAACGTCGGAGACAAACACCTCATCCGTCTGCCTTCGGCAGCCACCTTCCCCTCAAGGGGAAGGCTTTTCAAGCTCTCCGACACGGCGTCCGCCCCTACGACAAGTTTTGGATAACGCACCATCCGTAGGGCGCGATGACCTCAGCGCGCCGTAAAATATAACGAGGGAAAAACCTGGTGGCGCCGAACAGGCGGCATGACGCAGCAGCGTCCTGAGCGGAAAACGAGGTATGCACACTAAGGTTTAGGTTCCCATTATGTGGCACAATATGTTTCCCATCTCCGTACTTGGGGAGTTTCCAAAGAGGGGCATTGTGCGCCCCTCTTTGCCCTGTTTTTCTTTCCATATTCTTTTTGCTGGCACAAAAAGAATATGGCCGTCGGAGACATATGTACACGGCACGATGAGGGGAAACCCAAGGACAAAACCAAAAGGCACGCTGAGCAATCTCGGCGTGCCTTTTTGGATTATTCATTGTTGTTGGATTCGTCAAAACGGATTTCAGGGAATTCGGCGGCGCAGTTGCGCTGACCGCAGATGCGGTCTGTGCAGTTGCTGCAGTGCAATGCGCGGTTTGTGCCTTCCCAGAAACGCTCGGGATGGAGCTGGAAGGTGATTTCCCAGATGACAAAAATAATAAGCGCCATTGCGCAAAGACTCCAGCTATAAACGCCGGGGACGAAAAGCAAAGGAGTGAACATCATAATGTGGTCCCAGTTGAAGATGCGGCAGGTGGTGCAGCAGCGGTTTTTCATAAACCATACACGGAAGGGGCACCAGAAAAGCACACAGATAAGGTCGCAGACATAAAAAGCCACGCTTATGAGAAGGAGCATTCTTCTGCCTATAATGCCGCTGAAATAGAGAGCGGCGATGGCGCCGTTGAGGACTATCCAGACAAGAGCGATCAGGAGGGTGTCGCGGTTGGATTTGATTATGAAGCTGATAAATTTCTCATCGTTGCGCTGCATATAATCCTTGAGGGGCTGGAAAGTGCGCTTGAGAAATTTCTGGGAGCCGGTGGGCCAGTATCTTTTGGCGGGGATAAGCTGCATTATCATGTCCACCATCCAGACCACCCACATAATGTGGAAAAAGCTGAGGCGGTCAAAAACGTGGAAGCCGTGCATAATGTCAAACTGGGAAGGCGCAAAAATAAGCAGCAGAGCGCTTATGACAAAAACCGCGCAGCGCATTATAAGGCGCTTATGATAAAGCTTTCGGAAATAGGAAAGGAGCTTTTTTTCTTTCATTAAAACAAATACCCTTATTTTTTTATTCCATATTATAATAACAGACTTCCGCAACAATTCAAGAAAATAATAAAACTTTTTATCTCGGACATTCTTCTCCAAAATTCGCGCCGATGCGAAGCCTATAATAAGGCAAAGCCTCACAAAGCGGTGTGGGGGGGGAGACCACCCACTCCTGCGGGGAAGGTTTTTGTCCGTTTCGCGTTATTACTGCGTCACCGCTCAATTTCAATAAGGAGATATTAAGGAGATATAAATATGAAGAAAAAAAGACTTTTTTACATAGTCCCGCTTTTTGCGGCGCTGCTGCTTTTGGGCAGCTGCAATCTCTCGGAGCGCGCCAGCTCTTCCAAAACCTCGTCCTCGGATCTGGGCCCCCGCTTCCCCGCCCAAATAGCGGTAAGCGCGCAGCCTTATACAGGTCCTGATGCGGGAGAATTTTATAATGCATCCACGGCTGCCTCGCTGAGTGTTGACGGAGCGGGGGGCTTCACACTTTCTGCCGCGGGCTTATATGTGTCCGGGACATATTCTGCATCCGAAGATGAGCTGACTCTCTCAAGCGGAGGGGAGGAGGCGAGGCTTTATCCCAGCGCCGAGGGCTATGTGCTTTCGGGTATGGCGGGGATTTTTCTCCCACCTGAGGAAAAAGTGAAATTTTCGGACTTGGGTGTCATCGCCAAAAGCGACAGAGAATATATGGAAGAGGCCGGCGGCACTTACCGCCTCAGCGACTATACTCTTCAGCTGTCGCTGCGCTATCCTGCCACCATGTCCGCGCCCGAAAACCTTGTTGCCGATGCGGTGGTTATATGGGATAAGGCCTCAAGCTACGTGACGGGAAGAAATGTAACGGAGCTTTACCGCGCAGATGCGGAGGACTTTATGTCCGATTATATGGAAAACTATGTGCTGCCCGATTTTCGCCTCCTTTACGGCAAGGAGGGACGCTTCGACAGTCTGACCCCTCTCGACGAGGGCATTGCGGGGCGTATTGCCTCTTGCGAGGCTGCCATAAAGGCGGAGGACGAGAGCATATATGTTAAATGCATAATGTATACCTCGAGCTATTCCGACGGCACGATGAACTATATCTGCAAGAGCTTTTATGTGCCGGAAGGGGAGAGCGACACCCTGAGCAGTCTGGCAAATTCTGTGGTTAATATGACGGCGGTGCGAAGAAAGTAGTTTGCACAGGGGCAAAGCTGTGGTAAAATAAGAAAAAAGTCCAAGGAGTTTTGCCCGTGAATAATTATGATATTCTCCTTTTCGACCTTGACGGAACCCTCACCGACCCGGGTCTCGGCATCACCAACGCGGTGATGTATTCTCTTGAAAAATTCGGTCTGCCCGTGCCGCAGCGTCAGGAACTTTATAAGATGATAGGCCCTCCCCTCACTTGGTCTTATCAGACCTATTTCGGCTTTTCTGAGGAAAAGAGCGTGGAGGCTGTGAAGTATTATCGTGAGCATTACGGCACGATAGGCCTTCTGGAAAACGAGGTTTATCCCGGAATTCCGGAGCTGCTGAAAAAACTCCGCGCCGCCGGCAAAACCCTCTGCGTGGCAACCAGCAAGCCGGAAAAATACGCGGGTATCATTCTGGAGCATTTCGGACTTGCGGAAAGCTTCCATTATATCTGTGGCGCCTCTTTTGACGGCAAGATAGGCACGAAGCACGAGGTCATCGAGTATGCCCTTGAACGTATGGGCCGCCCCGAAAGAAGCCGCGTGCTCATGATAGGCGACCGTGAGCATGATATTCTGGGGGCGAAAGCTGCGGGACTGGGCAGCCTTGGCGTGCTCTATGGCTACGGCGACCGCGCCGAGCATGAAAAAGCGGGAGCGGACGCTATCGTTGAAAGCGTTGAGGCTCTTGAGAAAGCTCTTCTCGGCTGATTCTTGACAGCCAAATACTAAAACCGTATAATAGCAGACACGGAGAGTGCCTCTCCGTGTCTGTAACACCCCCCAAAAGAAGAAACAGGAAGTCTGGCGCTAAAATCCGCCTCGCGGAGCGGGTTCGGGTTATATCGTTCAGGCTAAATTTATGCCGGTGTGGCGGAACAGGCAGACGCAAGGGACTTAAAATCCCTCGGTGGCAACACTGTACCGGTTCGATCCCGGTCACCGGCACCAGATTGCATCTGGAGGCAATGCGTTACGAACTCAGTGGTAAATCGAGCATCTCTGCTCGGTAACGATGGTTCGGATGTGGATTGCCTAACTGCATTACGTCGGAGCAAGCTTTGTATCGCTTGCTCCGACTTTTTTCAAAAGTCACAGGCTAACTGCAACATAAAACTAACCGCTGATGATACACTTTGTGTCATCAACGGTTAGTTTTTTGCTATACACTATTATCACGCCGCACGTGTCCATAGGCATTTGAGCTCGGAAATATCATCGGCATTTTCAACAATAATACTTGCAAATTATTTGATATAATGCTAAAATTTAAGATTGTGAGTAAAGATAACTATAACTTTTTATAAGAGAGGTCTGAGACCATTGAAAAACCTTAGAAATGTTGCAATAATCGCCCACGTTGACCACGGCAAGACCACCCTTGTTGACGAGATGCTCAAGCAGGGCGGCGTATACCGCGAAAACCAGGAAGTCCAGGACCGCGTTATGGACTCCGGAGACCTTGAGCGCGAGCGCGGAATCACCATCATGGCTAAAAACACCGCCGTCAACTACCGTGACGCAAAAATCAACATTGTCCACACCCCGGGTCACGCTGACTTCGGCGGCGAGGTTGAGCGTATACTGAAGATGGTCAACGGTGTTATTCTTCTTGTTGACGCTGCCGAAGGCCCCATGCCCCAGACCCGCTTCGTTCTCAGCCGCGCACTGGAGCTTGGACACAGAGTCATCGTTGTTGTAAACAAGATTGACCGTCCCGATGCCCGTATCCTTGAGGTCATCGACGAGGTTCTTGAGCTTCTCATGGACCTGAACGCCACCGACGAGCAGCTGGATAGCCCCATGCTCTTCTGCTCCGGCCGTCAGGGCACCGCAAGCTATTCTCCCGACGCTGCAGGCACCGACCTTCAGCCCCTTTTCGATACCATCATGGAGTATATCCCTGCTCCCGAGATGGACACCGAAAAGCCCTTCCAGATGCTTGTCAGCTCCATCGACTATAACGAGTATGTTGGCCGTATTGCCATCGGACGCATCGAGCGCGGCACCATCCGTCAGAACGAGGAAATCGAGGTCAGCAACTATCATGACAGCGAAAGCGCTCCCGTACGCGCAAAGGCAGTCAGCCTCTATGAGTTCGACGGTCTGGGCAAAGCTCCCGTCACCGAGGCTTCCGCAGGCAGCATCATCGCAATGAGCGGCATCGGCGATATCTCCATCGGTGACACCATCTGCGCCCGCGGTTTCAGCGAGCCCCTTCCCTTCGTGCAGATTTCCGCTCCCACCGTTGAGATGACTTTCTCTGTCAACGACAGCCCCTTCGCAGGCCGCGAGGGCAAGTTTGTCACTTCCCGCCAGATTCGTGAGCGTCTTTATCGCGAAACCCTGAAGGACGTTTCCCTCCGCGTCAGCGACATGGACGGCTCCACCGATTCCTTCAATGTTGCCGGCCGCGGTGAAATGAGCCTTTCCATCCTTATCGAAACCATGCGTCGCGAGGGCTATGAGCTTCAGGTTTCTCCCCCCCGCGTACTTTATAAGGAAATTGACGGCGTTAACTGCGAGCCCATCGAGCGCGTTGTTGTTGACGTGCCTCAGGAATATGTGGGCTCCGTTATCGAAAAGCTGGGCGCCCGCAAGGGTGAAATGCTTGAGATGACCCCCGTGGGCAACCGCATGAAGGTAAGCTTCCTTGTTCCCTCCCGCGGACTTTTCGGCTACCGCAATGAGTTCCTCACCGCCACCAAGGGTGAGGGCATCATGGCCAGCGTTTTCGAGCGCTATGAGCCTTATAAGGGCGATATTGCCCGCCGCAGCTCCGGCTCCCTCGTTGCCCATGAAACCGGCGAAAGCGTTGCCTATGGCCTTTTCAACAGCCAGGAGCGCGGCGCTCTCTTCATCGGCCCCGGCGTGCCTGTCTACGCAGGCATGGTAATCGGCGAATGCCCCAAGGCGGAGGACATCACCGTCAACGTCTGCCGCAGAAAGCAGCTCACCAATATGCGTGCATCCGGCTCCGACGAGGCTCTCCGCCTCATTCCTCCCCGCCAGATGAGCCTTGAGCAGTGCCTCGAGTTCCTTGCCGACGACGAGCTTCTGGAGGTCACTCCCAAAACTCTCCGCCTGCGCAAGAGCATTCTGGACCACGGTCTGCGTATGAAGAGCGTCCACGGCGGCAAAAACCGCTGCTAAATAAAAAAAGAACTCCCTCGAAAGAGGGAGTTCTTTTTTTAGTAATAAAGCTGGCGGATGACCGCTTCGCATTGGCTGTAGTCCATACCTGCGGTGATGGAGGGATGATAGAGCAGCTTGAGTATAAGCTCATCCACCGCTGTCATGGAGTAGTTGGAGTTGCTCCACTGGTTGATAAGGCTGTCGTCGCGCAAGCTGGTGTCCTGCACGGCGCCGAGACCGTTATATATCTCCTCGCATATGATAGAGTCGCGGGCATCCTGAGGGATGTCGGTTCTCACGGAGATGGTCTCATAGTAAATCTGGTAGAGGCCGTCAAACCAGAAGGTGACGCCGCCCCAGCTTCCGATGAAGTCGTTGCCCATGTGGTTTTCAAAATTGTACTGATCATAGAAATAAATCTCAAGGTCGCCTATGCTCTCCACGGGGTACATGCCGGGGAAGCCCTCTATGGCGTTGACCTTAGCCACGAAGTTTGCCAAAACCTCCATATCCCGCGCTGTGGGCTGGCCGCCGACGGTGTAGTAGAAAGGCTCTGTCCACTTGCGTATGCGGCTGCCGTCCGTTTTATTGCCGTACTCGGTGTCCAGACATACTTCCGCGAAATAAGTAATCACGTCCTCAACGCTGAGTCCTTCAATATAGAGGGGAGAATGTCCCCCTGCAGGAGGAGCGGAAGGTGTGGGAGTCGTAGGAGGTGTGGGAGTCGTAGGAGGAGCGGGAGGCGCAGCAGGAGTGGGCTCGGGCTCGGGAATATCCAGCACTACTCGCTCGGCAAAACCTGCGATGCGGCCTATAATGAGGGCTATGTCCCCGCGACTGATAAAATCTTCAGGGGCGAAAAAACCTTCCTCGGCGCCGCACATAATACCTGCACGGGCAAGGCGGTAAATTGCGTCATAATACTCACTGTTGGCAGCTACATCGGCGAAATAGTCAGCGGGCAGCGGGTTTGCTTCGGAGAAATTGACCCAGCAATATACTTTGTCGATTATCTGCGCAGCTTCGGCGCGGGTAACCACTTTGCAGACATCCTCGGGAATTTCAAGATCTATGCCCTGCTGGCCGATATATTTTATGTAGGGCTTATACCAGGGAGTTTCCTCCGCCTGCAGTGCCTCCTGACCCTGAAGATATCGGTCTGCACGGGCCGCGGCGGTGAGCACCTCCACCCAGCAGGCGGCGGTGTTGGGGCAGAAGCGGTTCTCGCTGCGTCCAAGCATAAAGCCTGCATCCGCAGCAATGGAAATGGCCTCATAACGGGAATCCGCCGCGCTCACATCGGAAAAGCGCTGGGCAGAGGCAAAGGCATTAAGCCCGAAAGAGCATATAAGTAAAAGGCATAAAATAAGGCTGATAATTCTTTTCATAGTGCAGCCCCCCTTTCATAAAGATATTATACTCCCAAAATCCGCCGCATACAATAAACTTACTGTTAAATTTTCTGAGAGGATCAGAGAGCGGATGTAAATGCAAAAAGCACCCTGCCATTTTGGCGGGGTGCTTTGGTATGTACTTATTTATTGGGAACGGAATCGTCCTTCAGTATCCATTCATCAACATTGGTGATGGTGAAATCGCTCTCGCCTATGCGGGCAACAACCTTCACGATACCGGAGTTGATGATCTGGCGGCGGCACATGGAGCAGCTGGTGGTGTCGTGGAGAAGCTCGCCGGTTTTGGCGTCTCTGCCAACGAGATACAAGGTTGCGCCAATCATGTCTCTGCGGGAGGCGGAGATGATAGCGTTTGCCTCGGCATGGACGCTGCGGCAAAGCTCATAGCGCTCGCCGGAGGGAATCTGAAGGGCTTCACGGGCGCAGTAGCCCAGATCGTTGCAGTTTTTGCGGCCGCGGGGGGCGCCGTTATAACCGGTGGAGATGATTTCGTCGTTGCGGACGATGATGGCACCGTATTTTCTGCGCATGCAGGTGCTGCGTTCCTGAACGGCATCGGCAATTCCGAGATAGTAATTTTCCTTGCTGGTTCTGTCCATGGCATAAACCCTCCGTATTTTTGTTGCAAATTGTTGTAAATATAGTAATAAAAAAGCGGGGGGCTGTCAATAGAGAAAGCACCTGCAGCCTTTGCAAGAAGGGTGCAGGTGCTTTTATTCTTATTCTCCGTCTCCTACCAGTCTGCCGCGGAACAGCAGGGTGATGCACCAGATGGCAGCAAGACCCACGAGGGTATAGACAACGCGGCTGACGGTGGCGGTCTGACCGCCGAAAATGTAGGCAACCAGGTCGAACCTGAAAAGACCCACAAGACCCCAGTTGAGGCCGCCGATAATGCTGAGAATAAGGGCGATGCGATCCATAAGCATGATTAATCCGCTCCTTTGGTTTTTGAATACATCCTTATGATGCACAAAAACGAAGCGTTTATGCAGAAAAATTTAATTAATCAATATTTTTGCTGAAAAGGCAGCCGCAGTAATCCTGGCGGTAAAGCCCCCACTCCTTGGAAAGGGCTATGCTGCGCTGATAGCCGCCGCGCTTTTTGAAGTCCGCAGGCAGCCATTTGAGACCGTAGCGGTCGGCGAACTCCTCGCCGAGGGCATTTATTCTCTCCGCGTCCTTGTGGGGAGAAACGGAAAGGGTGGTGCAGAAATATTCAAAGCCCAGTCTTGCGGCCACCTTGGCGGTTTCATCTATACGCAGGGCGAAGCAGCGGGTGCAGCGTCCGCCGCCCTCTTTTTCTTTTTCATAGCCGAGGGCAACGGAGTCGAAAGCCTCGCCGTCATAGTCGCATTCAATAATCTTTGCGTTTACATGCTCCAGCACGCGGCGCTGATGCTCAAGACGCAGCTCATATTCCTCGCGGGGCTGGATGTTGGGGCCATAGAAAAGAACGCTTATGTCGAAAAACTCACTGAGGTATTCCAAAACATAGCTGCTGCAGGGACCGCAGCAGCTATGAAGAAGCAATGTGGGTTTTTTGTCACCTAAAGCAGAGGTGATTGCGTCGGTTTTAAGCTGATAGTTGACCTTCTGCATTTCTCAGCCCTCGGCCGCGGAGGCTGCCTTTTCCGCGTTGTTGACGATGACATACTGGAAAATGAGGGAAGCTGCGCTGCAGCCGATGAACATAAAGGTTTCAGCGGCGGAGAGCTTATCCATCAGGGTGAATATTCCGAAGTATGCGGCGCACTGGAGGAAGAACATGCAGCGGGCGGGCTTTGCCTTGCGGAAAGTGTAGGCGGCAATGTAGTAGAAGCCCAGCAAAATGGCGATTATGGCCAGAATGCGGGGTGCATAGGACCAAAGGACGGGGTTTTCGGAGACAAGGCGGTAGGCGGTGACCAGCCAGAAGCAGGCGAAGGCCACGGGAATGATAACCGTTGCCATGGAGGAGCCGCCCTCCTGAAAAGCGTTTTTGCGCTGGCAGATGAAGGGGAAGCAAAGTCCGGCAAAAATTCCGAGAGCGCCGGTGATGCGCTGCATGGCGGGGAAGCGGGAGAAGTCGGAAGAGAACATATAAATGAGGCTTCCGATGACCATGAAGGCGGCAGCGGCGAAAAGGAGAAGCTTTATAACAAAGCTGGGGAGGGCAAGGGCTCCGCTGACGTCGCCGCTGCGGTTGAGCTTGCGAAAATACAGGCGCTCCTCGAAGAAGAAGAGAACCAGCACCAGGATGGTGTATACCGTAACGGTTACAGATATGGCTGCGCCGGGGATGGCGAGACCCGCCTCGTCAAAACCGTTCAGATTCTGAAGCCAACGGAGGAAGAAGCCGAATATTCCCGCCACAAAGGAGGATATTGTTAAAGTGAAGGCGTTTTTTTGCATAATTTCAAAACCCTTTAATAATATAGTATCAAGTAAAAGTACAGGATATTTTATACCCCTTGGCTCTTTCCGTCAAGTGATTTGGAGGTTTGAACTTGAAACGCACTCTTGCTCTTGCTCTTTTGCTCCTTGTTTTTGTTCTGCTTGCGTCGAAGCCGGTGGCAGAGAGAGGAGAAGTTGTGGGCTTTGTGACTGCGGATAAGCAGCTGAGGGGCGCAGGTGGGGCGGAGATTGAGGTCGGTGCCGAGGATTTTAGAAAAAGCATCCTGCGTATTTGTCCCGATGCCGTTCTGGAGGGCGACCCGTCCGGGTGGCTTGGGCAGGCGAAGTGGGGAGAGGGCGTGAGCGTTGGAGGACGGGAGATAAGCGCCATGACAATGAACCAGATATTTTTGCTGGGCAGCAGAGATTTCCGGCTCCGCTGGACGGGGGAAAATTTTTTGTTTGAGATAAACGCTGTTGACAAATCCTATGAGGAAGGGTAGTATGGGGACACAACTTGATAGACGGGGAGCTGGATTTTTCCGGCTGAGATGAAGGTAATTGAGCCTGAAGACCCTCGAACCTGATACGGGTAATGCCGGCGTAGGAAAACGATGATGTCCGTAGGCTTGCTATCCGCACCTGCGGACATTTCGTTTTCTCTGGGTCTGCGCTGTATGGTGAGAATTCGCTCGAATGAGTTCAAATTTTTGAGCGCATATATGAAGGCAGAGCAAGGCGGCGACTTGCAGATGGGCTTTGTGCCCTTCAAAAGTCGGCAACGAAGCAATGCCAATATATATGCTCTCAAAAACGAATGCGAGCCATATAGCTCAGACCCCAACAAGAAAGGAGAAAACAAAAATGAAAAACCAAAAACTCAAAATTCTTGCCGAGGGCGCAATCCTTACCGCCCTTGCTCTTGTCCTCAGCTACATTAAGATCCCCATCGGACTGGGCTTCGGCGGCTTTGGCGGCAGCGTTGACCTTGTTATGATACCCCTTATCGTGTATGCCGTCCGCCGCGGCTGCCTGCCGGGTCTGGCTGCAGGCCTTGTTTTCGGCACGCTGAAGTTCTTCCTTGCAGGCGGCGTTGCCGTCAACTGGCAGAGCATGCTGCTGGACTATTCCCTTGCCTATATGTTTGTCGGCTTTGCGGGTCTGGTGCCTCAGATGCGCGGCCGCCTTCCCCTTGCCGCATTCGTGGGCTGCGCCGCAAGATTTATCATCCACTACATAAGCGGCGTGACCATCTATGCTCAGTATATGCCTGAGGAGTTTATGAATCTCACCATGATTTCCCCCGCAATCTATTCTCTCCTCTATAACGGCACTTATATGCTGCCCAATACCATCCTTGCTGTGGCAATCTGCGCTCTCCTGAAAAAGCCTTTGGAAAAAGTGAAGCTGTAAAAGTTGAACCCAGCACCCCAATCGGGGCGCTGGGTTTTTGTATGTGCAGGCCTTGAAGCCCGTACTATCCGTAGGGCGCGATGACCTCAGCGCGCCGCCTTGCGATGCATTGCGTATCTGTTGTAGGGGTCGGACACCCGGCCGACCCGCGGGTGAACGCAGTTCGCTTCTACATCCACGCGCAGCAGCTGCATATTTGTTGTAAGGACGATTGAGTAAATTCACCCTGTGTTAATTGAGCACTGTCTGGAAATCCGCGTCGAACTGTGCTATGATATTAATAATAAAAATCCCGAACGGAGGAGCCCGCCATGACAGATGCCGAGCGCAGAGCCGCAGCAAAACAATTTGCCGCCGATTGGAAAGGCCGTGGTGACGAAAAACAGGAGACACAAGCCTTTTGGATGACGTTACTGCAAAAGGTCTTTGGTGTAGAAGAACCCGACAAGTTTATCGCTTTTGAGGTCCCCGTCAAGTTGAGCCACACCAGCTTCATTGACGGCTATATTGCTTCTACCCATGTTCTGATTGAGCAAAAAGGACAGGGCATCGACCTGCGGAAAGGCTACAAGCAGTCCGACGGCTCTCTGTTGTCTCCGTTCCGGCAGGCGCGGCGCTATGCGGGCTATCTGCCCCATGACCAAAACCCGCGCTGGATTGTTGTGTGCAACTTCCAAGAGTTCCACATCCACGATATGAACCACCCCAATGATGCGCCGGAAGTGGTTGCCCTTGCCGATCTCGAAAAGGAGTACAACCGCTTGCAGTTCCTTGTGGACACGGGCGACGAACATATCAAGAAAGAGATGGAAGTCTCTTTGAAAGCGGGCGAACTGGTTGGCGTTCTGTATGATGCGCTCTTGAAGCAATACAAGAACCCCAATGACCCCGAAACGCTGAAAAGTCTGAACGCTCTGTGTGTCCGACTGGTGTTCTGTCTGTACGCCGAGGATGCGGGCATTTTCGGTGGGCATGGTAAGTTCCATAACTATCTGCAAGCCCATAAGTCTGAAGATAGAAGAGCCCTAATCAACCTGTTCCGCGTGCTCAATCAAAAACCCGAGGAACGTGACGCATATATGGACGAAGATCTCGCGGCGTTCCCCTATGTGAACGGCGGCCTGTTTGCCGATGAAAACATCGAGATTCCACGTTTGGGAGAGGAAGTCATCTCCTTGATTCTGGAAAAGGCCAGTGAGGATTTCAACTTGTCTGCCATTAGGCCCAGTATTTTCGGTGCTGTTTTTGAAAGTACCTTAAACCCCGAAACCCGCCGCAGTGGCGGTATGCACTATACCAGCATTGAGAATATCCACAAGGTTATTGACCCGCTGTTTCTGAACGCTCTGAGAAATGAACTGAAAGATATAAAGGCCATCACCGTTGACCGAACCCGAGATGCGAAATTGCGCAATTTCCAAGTTCGCCTTGCGAACTTGATATTCCTTGATCCCGCTTGTGGTTCCGGAAACTTCCTGACCGAAACCTATATCTCTTTGCGGCGGTTGGAAAACGAAGTCCTTTCCATGCTGCATCGTGGCCAGATTGTCATGGATGTAGGCAATCCCATCCAAGTGTCTATCGGACAGTTCTATGGTATTGAGATTAACGACTTTGCCGTTACCGTCGCCAAGACCGCCCTTTGGATTGCGGAAAGCCAGATGATGAAAGAGACCGAGGACGTTGTGCATATGTCTCTCGATTTCCTACCTTTGAAGTCCTACGCCAACATCGTGGAAGGAAACGCCCTGCGGATTGACTGGGAGACTGTTGCGCCTAAGAATAAACTGAATTATATTATGGGCAACCCGCCCTTTGTGGGTTACACCCAGCAGACCAAAGATCAGAAAGACGATATCCAGAGCATTGCCCCTGGAATTGAAAAGACAGTCGATTATGTGGCGATGTGGTATTTTAATGCTGCCAAATATATGGCGGGAACTGTAGTCCGAACAGCTTTTGTTTCGACTAATAGCATAACTCAGGGCGAGCAGGTGGAAATAATCTGGAAGCCACTTTTTGAGAAGTTTGGAGTTCATATTGATTTTGCCCATCAAAGTTTTATCTGGGATAGTGAAGCCAGTCTAAAAGCCCATGTGCATTGCGTGATTGTCGGCTTTAGTGTGGCTCCCAACCCAGCACAAAAATGCTTGTACTCCTCTGGCTTGGTGAAATACGCTGAGCATATCAATCCGTATTTGCTCGATGCACCTACTGTGTTTATAAGCAAGAGAAGCAAACCTTTGTGTGGCGCACCCCAAGTGAGCAAGGGAAGCCAACCTACTGATGGAGGAAATTTGATTGTTACAGCTGAACAATATGCACTTTTTGCAGATAAAGAACCAGCTGCATTACCGTATATAAAGCCCTTCCTTGGTGCTGAAGAATTCATCAACGGAAAAAAGAGGTACTGTCTTTGGCTTGCTGGGGTATCGCCCAAAGTGCTTGCTACTTTGCCGATGGTTCGTGACAGAGTAGCAAAAGTGCGTGAGTTCCGATTGGCAAGTAAGAAAGAAGCAACACGAAAATGGGCGGATAATCCAACAATATTTACTGAAAATAGGCAGCCTACTGGCGAGTTTATTACTATTCCTGAGGTGTCTTCTGGTAATAGAAAATACATCCCAATGGGATTCTTAGATAGTGGAACAATTTGCAGTAATAAGTTACAAACAATCCAGGGTGCGAAATTGTATCATTTCGGCGTTTTAACTTCAAATGTTCATATGGCTTGGATGAAGAAAATTTGCGGAAGACTGAAGAGTGATTACGATTATTCTGCGAAAATTGTTTATAATAACTTTCCTTGGCCCACCCCTACCGATGCACAGAAAGTCAAGATTGAGCAGACCGCGCAGGCAATTTTGGATGCAAGAGCTTTGTACCCCGATTGCAGCCTTGCCGACCTTTACGACGAAGTTGTTATGCCTCCCGAACTCCGAAAAGCCCACCAAGCCAATGACCGCGCCGTTATGCAGGCCTACGGCTTCAATGTGAAAACCACCACCGAGGCCTCCTGTGTAGCTGAATTGATGAAGATATATCAAAAATTGACACAACAGGGGTGAGTTGACAGTATGGGAGATGAAAATAAAGAACCCTATCCTCTTCTCCATGATGAGAACGGCGCGGGCTCAGGGATGTCCGACACCTACGTGGAAGAAACCAACGCAAAGACGAAAAGCAATCTGGAATATATAGCAGGTGGCATAGCTCAAAGTTTTAGCATAGCGCAGGAACTATCTAGTGCACTACGACCAGCAATTGAAAACTTTGTAAAAATGACACAGGAATTGGCTACAATAATGAAGCCTATCGTGGATGCTGTTCAGCAAGTTGCAGCTTTTTTCGCTAAATCAATAGCGGATTTCCAAATTCCTTCTATTTCAGAGGAACGTAAAAAAGAGCTAATTGATAGTTACAAAAAATGGGGCGAATATGGATGGACGCTATTTCCTCTTGCTCCATTTGACAGCTTTGACGAACCTCCCACAAGTGTTGAAGCGGCAAACGTTGCAATGAAAACATATTGTTCTAGGCGTTCAATGGAACTGGTTTTTGAAGAATTACGCAGTTATCATATTAAGAGAGAGGATTTAGATGCGGCCATTTTGTGCTACGATAATCGTCAATACAAAGCCTGTGCGCTGATTCTTTTTGGACTCATTGATGCAAAGCTAATTCGAAAGCAGAAGCGTAGCGAAAAATATCGTCTATCAGGGAGTAAGGCTGCCAGAAGGTTGCGGAAGCAATTTGAAGATAGCGATAATGAAAAGATGTTATTTACTATGTTGCTTTGCGTAAACCTGTTCGCGTGTTTGGAAACTTTCTTTGCCAATGCTTACGATTTCAAGATCGAGCCACCAACAATCAATAGAAACTTTGTTAGCCACGGCATGACCCGTCGACCGGTGCGCCAACGCGATTGCATACAACTGTTTCTTGCGCTATACAACCTTATGGTTTTTTTCGATTTCACTTCATAAAAAATCCCCTGCTGATTAAGTCGGATCGTAGCCATGTCGTT
>JAZUAQ010000003.1:0-1624 GCA_045638085.1 Oscillospiraceae bacterium | reverse complement strand
CACCCAGCTTCTCTGCGCGACGACGAACCTTGAGGGTAATGTCAAGGTCAATGCAGATCATAGCGGTGAACGGGCCGGTGGGGATGATGCGGTAGCCGCCATCCTCAGCTCTGGGCATAACAACGCCCCAGCCGTCCAGCTTCTCGAGCATTTCGCCGCTCATGGAAACATACTTCTTCATGAGGGGCTGATCGGTGAAGAGGCCACCGATTTCGTGGGTGTGGAAACCAACGAAGAGCTCGGGATCAACGCGGTTGAGATCGAAATACTGGAGAACGCCGCCGCCGCGGTTAGCCTTGCCTGCATAGCCGGCAAAGTTCTTTTCCAGAACGAGAACATCAAGTTCGGGATTGACTTCCTTGATCTCGGTTGCTGCGGTCAGACCGCCGATACCGCCGCCAAGGACGAGAACGTCACACTGAAGATTCTTGTATTCTTTCATCTTTCACACCTCACTTGTACTGCTCGAAGGACTGCATAAGATGCTCGCTTGCATAGTTGGGAACGACCTTAACAGCGTCCTTCTTGCAAACGAACTCGCAATAGAAGCAATGCTCGCAGTCTTCAACATACTTGAAAACGGGCTTTTTGTTTTCCTTATCCCAACGAATTACATCGACAAAGCATGCCTTGTAGCAAAGCTGGCAGCCAACGCATTTCTCGGGATAAAAATCAATGCGATGATTAGTGTTGATCATAGTTGACTCAACCTCCACGTTTAAGAATAGAATAGTTGTTTGGGGGTTTGCATTTTATCTTTTCCCGGCTATTCCCCTTTCCGAAGAAAGGGGAAAGTCACTCAGGTTCAGATCATGGGTTTCAGCTCGGGGCTGATGATAAGAGTTGCCTCGGTTGCAGCCTGGATCTCTTCGAGAGTAAACTCGGGGTTATACTCGGTCATGAGAAGGCCATCGGGAGTGCACTCGAGAACGCACATCTCAGTGATGATCTTGGTGATGCAGTTAACTGCGGTATAGGGCAGGCGGCACTTTTTCAGTATCTTGTGCTTACCCTTTGCAGTGTGCTCCATGGCAACAATAACGTTCTTTGCGCCGACCAGAAGGTCCATAGCGCCGCCCATACCGGGCATCTTCTTTCCGGGAATGATCCAGTTGGAAAGAGAACCTTCCTCGTCAACTTCCAGACCGCCCAGAATGGTGGCGTCTACATGTCCGCCGCGGATGAGGCCAAAGGAAGTGATGGAGTCGATGTAGCAGCCGGTGGGAGAAACATAGGTGGGCTGACCGCTTGCGTCAACAACATGGAGAGGATCCATGGTTGCTTCGGTTGCGGGAGCTGCACCGATAATTCCGTTCTCAGCCTGCAGGATAACATGAACATCCTCGGGGAGGAACTGAGGAATCAGGGTGGGGAGACCGATGCCCAGATTGACAACGTCGCCGTCCTTGAGTTCCTTAGCTACGCGCTTTGCGATAAATTCCTTAATCTGTGCTTTATCCACGCTGATACAGGCCTCCTTCTACAACATAGTCAACGAAAACGCCGGAGGTGCGTACATCCTCGGGAGCGATCTCGCCCAGCTCAACGATCATCTCAGCCTCAGCGATAACGGTGTCAGCTGCGGTGGCCATGGCGATGGAGAAGTTGCTGGTGTCGCCCTTGT
>JAZUAQ010000002.1:0-11118 GCA_045638085.1 Oscillospiraceae bacterium | reverse complement strand
TTGGCCTCCGACTTCCCCGTTCATCAGGTTCTCACCGAGAAGTCCGTCAAGGGCTACAAGGAGATCGAGTTCGAGGTTATGCGCGACGGCAATGACCACGCCATCACCATCTGCGGCATGGAAAACATCGACCCCGTCGGCGTTCACACCGGCGACAGTATCGTTGTGGCTCCCATCATGACTCTCAACGACCATGATCTGAAGATGCTCAACGATTCCGCAATCAAGATCATCCGCTCCCTGAAAATCGCAGGCGGCTGCAACGTTCAGTTCGCTCTCAACCCCCACACCTCCGAATACTTCCTCATCGAGGTTAACCCCCGCGTTTCCCGCTCCTCCGCTCTGGCCAGCAAGGCCAGCGGCTACCCCATCGCACGTGTAACCGCCAAGATTGCCGTGGGCATGGCTCTTGAGGAGATTCCCCTTGCCAACACCAACGCAGCCTTCGAGCCCTATCTCGACTACGTTGTTGCAAAGCTGCCCCGCTTCCCCTTCGATAAGTTCACCTCTGCAAGCAACAAGCTGGGCACCCAGATGAAAGCTACCGGCGAAGTCATGGGCATCGGTTCCACTCTGGAGGAAGCTCTGCTCAAGTCCGTCCGCTCTCTGGAAATCGGCGTCTGCCACTTCCACATGGCAAAGTTCGACGACATGAGCATCGAAGCTCTTTACAGCTACATCTCCGAGACCCGCGACGACAACATCTACGCCGTTTGCGAGCTCTTCCGCCGCGGCGAAAGCGTTGAAAGCCTCTTCAAGGCAACCGCCATCACTCCCTACTTCCTTGAGTCCTTCAAACGCATCGCCCTCTTCGAAAAGGTTGTTGCTGAAAACGTTGGCAATCTCGACGTTCTCCGCGAAGCAAAAGCTCTGGGCTTCTCCGATAAGTTCATCGCTCAGCTTTGGAACTGCAGCGACACCGAGCTTTGGAACATCCGCCGCGAAAACGGCATCCTCCCCATCTTCCGCATGGTTGACACCTGCCACACCAACGCATACATCCCCTATTTCTACTCCAGCTACCACGGCGAAAATGCCTCTATTGTCACCGACAAGGAAAAGCGCGTTGTTCTCGGCGCAGGTCCTATCCGCATCGGTCAGGGCGTTGAGTTCGACTACTCCACCGTCCATGCTGTCCAGACCATCCGCGAGGCAGGCTACGAGGCAATCATCATAAACAACAACCCCGAAACCGTATCCACCGACTATACCACCGCCGACAAGCTCTACTTTGAGCCTCTCACTCCCGAAGATGTTATGAACGTTCTCGTCTTCGAAGGCGCATGGGATGTTATCGCATCTCTCGGCGGTCAGACCGCAATCAACCTTGCTCAGCCCCTCATGGATCGCGATGTCAACATCATCGGCACCAGCGTTGAGGCCATTGCCAACGCAGAGGACCGCGACCGCTTCGAGAGAATTCTCCGCGAACTGAACATCCCCCAGAGCGCAGGCCGCGCCGTCACCAACATTGAAGACGGTGTCCGTGCCGCCGAAGAGGTTGGCTATCCCGTTCTCGTTCGTCCCAGCTTCGTTCTGGGCGGCCGCGCAATGGAGCTCGTTGCAAACGAGGCTCAGCTGCGCCACTACCTGAAGACCGCCGTTGAGATCGACGCCGATAAGCCCGTTCTCGTTGACCACTATATCCGCGGCAAAGAGGTTGAAGTTGACGCCATCTGCGACGGACGCAACGTCTTCGTCCCCGGTATCATGGAGCTTGTTGAGCGCACCGGCGTTCACTCCGGCGACTCCATCAGCGTCTATCCCCCCTTCTCCATCTCCGACAAGGTCAAGGGCACCATTCTTGGCTACGCAAAGAAGCTCGGTCTGGGTCTCGGCATCGTTGGTCTTTACAACATCCAGTTCATCGTTGACGAGCACGACAACGTGTTCATCATCGAGGTTAACCCCCGCTCCTCCCGCACCGTACCCTTCCTCAGCAAGGCAACCGGCTACTCCCTTGCCGACATCGCAACCCATGTCATCCTTGGCAAGAGCCTGAAGGAGCAGGGCATCTTCGACCTCTATCCCGAGGAGAAAAAGCGCTGGTATGTCAAGGTTCCCGTCTTCTCCTTCTCCAAGATCCACGGTCTGGACGCTTACCTCTCTCCCGAGATGAAGTCCACCGGCGAAGCCATTGGCTATGACGATAAGCTCTACCGCGCCTTCTACAAGGCTCTGCAGGCTTCCGGAATGGTTCTGCAGAACTATGGCACCATCCTTGTAACCCTCGCAAACGAGGACAAGGAAGAGGGTCTCCCCCTTGTAAGACGTTTCTATAACCTGGGCTTCAACATTGAAGCCACCGCAGGCACCGCCGCCTTCCTCCGCCAGCACGGCATCAAGACCCGCGTTCTCGGCAAAATCAGCGAGGGCTGCGACGACATCCTCAACCACATCCGCGCCGGCTACATCAGCTACATCATCAACACCCGCGCCATTCTCTCCGGCGTTCACAATGATGACGGCACATCCATCCGCCGCGCAGCTGTTGAAAACGGCGTAACCACCTTCACCTCTCTGGACACTGTCGGCACTCTGCTGGATGTTCTTGAGGAGACCACCTTCACCGTTTCCACCATCAATTCCTGAGGTTAAAAATATGAAGCAGGGAATTTACACTATAACTGAAAACACCCGTCTCGCCGAGGGCATCTACCGCATGGTGCTCTCCGGCGACACTTCCGACTGCAGCGCTTCCGGCCAGTTTATCAACATCAAGCTGGATGGCTATTATCTCCGCCGTCCCATCTCCGTCTGCGACTGGGATGAGAGCAGCATCACCATTATCTATAAGGTACTGGGACACGGCACCGAGATGATGACCTCCCTCCCCCTCGGCACCGAGCTTGATGTGCTCACCGGTCTTGGCAACGGCTATGACCTTTCTAAGAGCGGCGAAAAGCCCCTCCTCATCGGCGGCGGCGTTGGCATTCCCCCTCTCTACAACGCCTGCAAAAAGCTTCTTGCAGAGGGTAAAAAGCCCACCGTTATTCTGGGCTTCAACTCCTCCGCAGATATGTTCTATGTGGATGAATTTAAGGCGCTGGGTGCTGAGGTCATCATCACCTCCGCAGATGGCAGTGTTGGCATCAAAGGCTTCGTCACCGACGCCATGAAGGAGCTTGATTACACCTACTTCTATACCTGCGGACCCACCGCTATGCTCAAGGCTATCGACGCAATCGCAAAAACCAGCGGCGAGCTGAGCTTTGAAGAGCGCATGGGCTGCGGCTTCGGCGCCTGCATGGGCTGCAGCTGCAAAACCAAGTACGGCAACAAGCGCATCTGCAAGGACGGACCCGTCCTCGTCAGGGAGGAAATCATATGGTAAATACTAAAGTCACTCTCTCCGGTTGGGAAATCGATAACCCCGTTATCCCCGCCTCCGGCACCTTCGGCTACGGCTATGAGTTTGCCGAAATTTACGACATAAACTGCCTCGGCAGCTTCTCCATCAAGGGTACCACTCTTGAGCCCCGTTCCGGCAACCCCACTCCCCGTATCGCCGAGTGCCAGCGTGGTCTCATCAACTCCGTTGGTCTCCAGAATCCCGGCGTGGAAGCTGTTATCGCCCACGAGCTCCCCGAGCTTAAGAAGGTCTTCAACAAGAAGGTAGTTGCCAATGTCAGCGGCTTCTCCATCGAGGAGTACGCCAAGACCTGCGCCCTCCTCGACAAGGAAGATCAGGTTGCCATTCTGGAGGTAAACATCTCCTGCCCCAACGTTCATAACGGAGGCATGGCCTTCGGCACCGACCCCCGCGCCGCCGCAGAGGTTACTGCAGCAGTTAAGGCTGTCACCACCAAGCCCGTTTATCTGAAGCTGAGCCCCAATGTCACCGACATTGTAGCCATCGCCAAAGCCTGCGAAGATGCAGGTGCAGACGGCATCAGCATGATAAACACCCTTCTGGGCATGCGCATAGACCTCAATAGCCGCAAACCTGTCGTTGCCAACAAGATGGGCGGCTTCTCCGGCCCCGGCATCTTCCCCGTGGCTCTGAGAATGGTTTATCAGGTATATGAAGCTGTCAAAGTCCCCATCATCGGCATGGGCGGCATTTCCACCGCCGAGGATGTTATCGAGATGATGCTTGCAGGCGCAACCGCCATCGAAGTTGGCGCCGCCAATCTGGTTGACCCCTTCGCCTGCAGAGACATCGTCGCATCTCTCCCCGCAGCTATGGAAAAATACGGAATCAAAAATCTCAGTGATATAATAGGAGGAGCTCACTAATGGGTAAAGACGTAATCATCGCCTGCGACTTCGCCGGCAAACAGGAAACTCTCGATTTTCTCGCAAAATTCGGCGAGGAGCGTCCCTTTGTTAAAATCGGAATGGAGCTTTATTACTCCGCAGGTCCCGATATCGTCCGCGAAATCAAGGCAAGAGGCCACAAGATTTTCCTGGACCTGAAGCTCCACGATATCCCCAACACCGTTAAAAAGGCAATGGCAGTTCTCTCCGGTCTGGATGTTGATATGACCAACCTCCATGCCGCCGGCACCAAGGCTATGATGGAAGCAGCTCTCGAAGGCCTCACCCGCCCCGACGGAACTCGCCCCCTTCTCATCGCCGTTACCCAGCTCACCTCCACCTCTCAGGAGCGTATGGAAGCTGACCTTCTCATCGAAAAGCCTCTGGACGAGGTTGTTATGCACTATGCAAAGTGCGCTGCTGAGCCAGGTCTTGCCGGCGTTGTCTGCTCTCCCCTTGAGGCAGGCAAGGTTCACGAGGTCTGTGGTGCAGATTTCGTCACCGTAACTCCCGGTGTCCGCTTCGCAGATGGCGATGTTCGCGACCAGGTTCGCGTTACCACCCCCGCACGTGCAAAGGAGATCGGTTCTGACTACATCGTTGTTGGCAGACCTATCACCGCTGCTGCCGACCCCGTTGCAGCATGGAAGCGCTGCTGCGCAGAATTCATAGGCTAAATAAAAATACAGATAACGAGGTATAGATATGAAAACCAAAATTGCAAAGGATCTTCTCAAAATCAAGGCTGTTTTTCTCCGTCCCGATGAGCCCTTCACCTGGGCAAGCGGCATCAAGAGCCCCATCTACTGCGATAACCGTCTGACCCTCTCCGACCACGAGGTCAGACTTGATGTTGAATCCGGCATTGCCCAGATCATCCGCGAAAACTATCCCGAAGCCGAAGTCCTTATGGGCACCTCCACTGCAGGCATTGCCCACGCCGCTATCACCGCCCATCTCATGGGTCTGCCCATGGGCTATGTCCGCGGCAGCGCAAAGGACCACGGTCGCAACAACCGCATTGAAGGCAAGCTTCTCCCCGGCCAGAAGGTCGTTGTTGTTGAGGACCTTATCTCTACCGGCGGCAGCTGCATTGACGTTGTTGATGCCCTCCGCGAAGCAGGCGCAGAAGTCCTCGGTATCGCCAGCATCTTTACCTATGGCATGGCAAAGAGCGTTGAGCGCCTTTCCGCCGCAAATGTAAAGAACGTCAGCCTCACCGACTTCGACACCATTGTTGAAGTTGCAGCAGCCGACGGCTACATTGCCGACGCAGACAAGGCCCGCCTCATCGCTTTCCGCAACAATCCCTCCGATGAGAGCTGGATTGGCAAGTAATTAAGGAGTCTTTGGAATGAAAAAAGACCTTATAGATATTCTCGACCTCTCCACAGGAGAAATTGACGAGCTTATCGCCACTGCCGAGGATATAATCGCAAATCCTGACGCATACGCAGAAAAATGCGCACGCAAAAAGTTGGCAACCCTCTTCTATGGGCCCTCCACTCGCACAAGACTCAGCTTTGAGTCTGCCATGTATGAGTTGGGCGGACATGTCATCGGCTTTTCCGATGCCACCAACTCCTCCGTCTCCAAGGGCGAAAGCGTTGCCGATACTGCCAAGACTGTCAACTGCTTTGCGGATATAATCGCAATGC
Source organism: Oscillospiraceae bacterium (assembly GCA_045638085.1). Classification (GTDB taxonomy): domain Bacteria; phylum Bacillota; class Clostridia; order Oscillospirales; family Oscillospiraceae; genus SIG459. The sequence goes on along the minus strand of JAZUAQ010000002.1, from coordinate 5,200 downwards.
GCCACCCCAAGGAGGGTGCCCCCTATGTTGCCAGCCTTAACTGTTCCATTCCCGTTATAAATGCAGGCGACGGCGGTCACAACCACCCTACGCAGACCCTCACCGACCTGCTCACTATCCACCGCGAAATGGGACGCTTTGAAGGTCTTACCGTTGGTTGCTGCGGCGACCTTAAGTTCGGACGCACCGTACATTCTCTGCTTGCTGCAATGAGCCGCTATGCAGGAGTCCGCTTCGTCCTCATCTCTCCCGAAGAGCTTCGCATCCCCGAGCATGTCCGCACCGAGATTCTGGATAAGCAGGGCATTGAATACAGCGAAGTTCGCTCCCTTGAAGAGGCTATGCCTCAGCTGGACATTCTCTATATGACCAGAGTTCAGCGCGAGCGTTTTGCAAGCGAGGAGGAGTATCTCCGCCTTAAGGACAGCTACATCCTCACCCCCGAAAAGCTTCTTACCGCAAAAGCTGATATGCGTATTCTCCATCCCCTGCCCCGCGTCAACGAGATTAGCGTGGGTGTGGATGCCGATGAGCGCGCTGCATACTTCCGCCAGGTACATAACGGAAAGTATATCCGTATGGCTCTCATCCTGAAGCTGCTTGAAAACAATGCAAAGGGCGCAAAGAAGTCCACTCTTCCCCCCGAAGAAACTCTCCGCCGCGACCTTAAATGCAGCCACGGCCGCTGCATAACCGGCATTGAGCAGGAGCTTCCTCATATCTTCCGCCTCACCGATGGCGAAGACGGTGTTTATCGCTGCATCTACTGCGATACCAAGGCATAAACTTTATAAAGGAACACCCTCTGCATCACGCAGAGGGTGTTCCTTTTTTTGTACCATTTGCAGAGCGCGACCACAATGCGCGCCATTTTATTGTAGGGGCGGACCGATGTGTCCGCCCGCTTATTATCTTTTACCGAACGAGGCGTCTCCAGCCCCCACTCTATTTTAAAAATAATTTACATTTGCCTTATTGTTTTTCACGCTAAAGAGGTGTAGAATTAAAGTGCTATGGAAAATGTAACGAAACAAAAACAGAATAAAGGAGCGCGCACAACGCGCAATATGACAAGCGGCAGCATATATAAGCATATGCTTGCCTTCGCTTTGCCCATACTGCTTAGTCAGATTTTTCAGCAGCTTTATAACACTGCCGATGCCTTCATCGTGGGCAGACTTTTGGGGACAAGTTCCCTTGCAGCGGTTAGCTCCTCCGGCCCCCTTATCCATCTTATGATAAGCTTCCTTATCGGCATGGGTATGGCCACAAGCGCCGTCATTGGACGCTATTTCGGTGCAAACGAGCCTGAAAATGTCAGCAAGGCAATCCACACAAACATTGCCTTTGGTCTTGTCTCAAGCTTAATCCTTACGGTTTTCGGCATTATCTTCACCCCCACCCTTCTCCGATGGATAAACACAGACCCCGCAGTTATGGATGAAGCCGTCTCATATTTCCGCACCTATTTTGCGGGAATCAGCACCATTGTGCTTTATAACAGCTGCAAGGGCGTTATGAATGCTCTCGGAGACAGCCGCCGCCCACTTTACTACCTTATCTACTCCTCTCTCATCAACATCGTTCTCGACCTTCTCTTCATCGGTGTTTTCCATTGGGGAGTATGGTCCGCCGCTTTTGCAACCGTCATCAGTCAGGCCAGCGCCTTTGTGCTTTGCCTTTTCCACCTTCTGAAAAAGGGTCATATCTACACTATCTATCCCCGCCGCATTCGCTTCCACAAGGGAATTTTCGGGGAGATCGTTCGAATCGGACTTCCCGCCGGTGTGCAAAACAGCGTTATCGGCTTCGCCAATGTTGTTGTCCAGAGTCAGATCAACTCTTTCGGTATGCTTGCCATGGCCGCCTACGGTGTCCATAGCAAAATTGAAGGCTTTGCCTTCCTGCCCATAATGAGCTTTAATATGGCAATCAGCACCTTTATAAGCCAGAATCTGGGCGCAAAAGAGTATGACAGAGCCAAAAAAGGTGCCCGCTTCGGCATAATTCTTGCGGTCTTGCTCGCTCAGTGCATAGGTGTTGCCGTCTTCTCCTTTGCTCCTCAGCTTGTTGCCATCTTTGATAACAATCCCGGTGTTGTTGAGCTTGGTGCAGCGCAGGCACGCACATTGGCAGTATTCTATTTCCTTTTGGCTTATTCCCACTCCATCGCCGCAGTCTGCAGAGGCGCCGGCAAAACCTTCGTTCCAATGGTTGTTATGCTTGCCGTATGGTGCGGAATCCGTCTTGTCTACATATTCTGCATAATGCATTTTGTAGGCGATATCCACTTTGTATACTGGGCATATCCCATCACATGGGCAATAAGCTCCACCATTTATCTCTTCTATTATCTGTTCTCCGATTGGGTCCACGGCTTTGAAAACAAGCGCAAACCCCTTTTCAGCAAAGGCGCTTGACAAGTGGATTGAGCGCGTTTAAAATGATATAGAACTCTGAAATACCTGAGCTTAAAGGCGGCTGGGAGAGGTTCCCAAGCCGCCTTTTCAAATATAAGGAGCATTGATATGAGCGAAAAGAAACTCGGAACAAAATGCGTGCAGGCGGGCTATGTTCCCGGCAATGGCGAGCCCCGCCAGATTCCCATAATCCAGAGCACCACCTTTAAATATGATTCCAGCGCGGAAATGGGCAAGCTTTTCGATCTTGAAGCCAGCGGATATTTTTATAGCCGCCTCCAGAACCCCACCAATGACTATGTGGCCGCCAAAATTGCTGCCCTTGAAGGCGGCAGTGCAGCTATGCTTACTTCTTCCGGTCAGGCTGCAAACTTCTATGCTGTATTCAACATTGCCTCCTGCGGTGACCATGTTGTCTCCTCCGCCAGCATCTACGGCGGCACTTATAACCTTTTCGCCGTTACCATGAAGCGTATGGGCGTTGAATTCACCTTTGTCTCCCCCGATTGCAGCGAAGAGGAGCTGGAAAAGGCTTTCCGCCCCAACACCAAGGCTGTTTTTGGAGAGACTATCGCCAACCCCGCACTCACCATCCTTGATATTGAGAAGTTCGCAAAGGCCGCCCATGCTCACGGAGTCCCCCTCATTGTTGATAACACCTTTGCCACCCCCATAAACTGCCGTCCCTTTGAGTGGGGCGCTGACATAGTTACCCACTCCACCACCAAATATATGGATGGTCACGGCGGCGCACTGGGCGGCTGCATTGTTGACTCCGGCAAATTCGACTGGACTGCCCACGCCGAAAAGTTCCCCGGACTCTGCACCCCTGACGAGAGTTATCACGGTGTCACCTATACCGAACGCTTTGGTCTTGAAGGCGCATTTATCACCAAGTGCACCTCCCAGCTTATGCGTGACCTTGGCTCCATCCAGGCTCCCCAGAATGCCTATTATCTCAATTTGGGTCTTGAAAGCCTCCATCTTCGCGTAAAGCGCCACTGCGAGAATGCTCAGGCAATTGCCGAGTATCTGAGCAATCACGAGAAAATCTCCTGGGTCAAGTACTGCGGCCTCCCCGGCGACGAATATTATGAGCTGGGTCAGAAATACCTGCCCAATGGCTCCTGCGGCGTTGTTTCCTTCGGCGTAAAGGGCGGAAGAGCCACCGCTGAGGAATTTATGGGTCATCTCCGCGTTGCCGCTATCGAAACCCATGTTGCCGATGCCCGCACCTGCTGCCTCCACCCCGCCAGTGCCACCCATCGTCAGATGAACGATGAAGAGCTCGCTGCAGCCGGTGTAACTCCCGACCTTGTCCGCCTCAGTGTGGGCATTGAAGATGCCGCCGACCTTATTGCAGACCTTGAGCAGGCTCTTGCAAAGATATAAATTCATCTGCTAAAAATGACCCCGAAAGGAGCCATAGTCTATGCCGATTAAAATCCCCAATGACCTTCCCGCAACTCAAACACTCAACAGCGAAAATATATTCGTGATGACGGAGACCCGAGCTATCACTCAGGACATCCGTCCTCTGCAGATTCTTCTCCACAACCTGATGCCCTCCAAAGTGGTCACCGAGACCCAGCTTGCCCGTCTTTTGGGCAACACTCCCCTTCAGGTGGAGCTTGAACTTATGCAGATGCGCGGTCATGTCTCCAAGAACACCGCAAGCGAGCATATGCTTAAATTCTATACAACCTTCGACAAGGTCTGCGACCGCTATTATGACGGTATGATTATAACCGGCGCACCTGTTGAACTTATGGACTTTGAAGAAGTTGACTACTGGGATGAGCTTTGCGAGATAATGGATTGGAGCAAGACCCATGTCCACAGCGTTTTCCATATCTGCTGGGGCGCACAGGCCGCACTTTACCATCACTACGGAATACCCAAGTATACCCTTGATGAAAAGCTCTTCGGTGTTTTCCCCCATAGCGTTGAGCGCCGCAGCAATATGCTTCTCCGCGGCTTTGACGAGGTGTTTATGGCACCTCATTCCCGCCATACCAGCATAAAGCGCGAGGATATAGAGGCCTGCCCTCAGCTGAAAATCCTTGCCTCCTCCCCCGACGCCGGTGTTTATGCCGTGGCAACCGAGGGCGGTAAACAGGTTTTCATCACAGGTCACAGCGAGTATGACAGAGAAACCCTGAAGCTTGAATATGAGCGCGACAAAAATCAGGGTCTGCCTATCCATGTCCCCTATAACTATTTCCCCAATGATGACGACAGCAGAGAGCCTCTTGTCACCTGGCGCAGCCACGCCAACTTGCTCTATCAGAACTGGCTTAACTACTTCGTCTATCAGACCACTCCCTATGACCTGAATACACTTGCAAAATAAGATAAATAAAAAAATCCCTTGCCTTTCGGCAAGGGATTTTTATTTACGGAAAGTTCGAACTTATACGAGCTCGATAACTGCCATCTCAGCAGCGTCACCACGGCGGGGTCCGATGCGGGTCACGCGGGTGTAGCCGCCCTGACGCTCAGCGTACTTGGGAGCGATCTCGTCGAAGACCTTCTTAGCAACGTCTTCGCGGGTGATGAAAGCGAGAGCCTGACGGTATGCAGCCAGATCCTTCTTCTTTCCGAGAGTTATCATTTTCTCAGCCATAGAGCCGATCTCTTTTGCGCGGGTGAAAGTGGTTTCCATTCTGCCGTTATCCAGGAAATCAGTAACCTGCTGACGGAGCATGGCCATGCGCTGATCGGTGGTCTTGCCGAGCTTTCTAGTACCGGGCATTGTCGGTTTCCTCCTTGTCGGGAAA
>JAZUAQ010000001.1:0-4155 GCA_045638085.1 Oscillospiraceae bacterium | reverse complement strand
ATCGATAGTGGTGCTGCGGCTGATCTCCTCAAGAACGGGACCATCGTGAGTGATGTGGATAACTGCCAGCTCGCTGACGATATAGTCAACGCAGTGGTAGCCGGTGAGGGGCATCTGGGTCTTCTGAACGATCTTGGGGTTGCCTGCCTTGTCGCAATGAGTGGTCATTACGATGGTGGTCTTGGAGCCGGTTACCAGGTCCATAGCGCCGCCCATACCGGCAGCAGCCTTACCGGGAACCATCCAGTTTGCCAGGTTGCCTTCTGCGTCAACTTCGTATGCACCCAGAACGGTGGTGTCAATATGACCGCCGCGGATGAAGCCGAAGGAGCGGAAGGAGTCGAAGCAGACAGCGCCAACGCGCATCTTGCTGGGACGTCCGCCTGCGTCAACGATATAGGGGTTAACCTCTTCGCCGGGGCCGGGAGCGCCGGTGAGACCTACAACGCCGTTCTCGGAGTCGATCCAGATATCAACGCCTTCGGGAAGATGGTCAAGGCACTTGGTGGGCATGCCGATACCAAGGTTAACAATGTCGCCGTCATTGAAGAATCGGGCGGTGCGGTAAGCAATAAGTTCTTTTCCGGAAAGAGCCATTTTAGTACCTCCTCAATCAGACATCGGTGGGAGCCTTACCCTGAACCACGGCGTCAACGATGAAGTGGGGGGTAAAGATGGTGTCGGGCAGAAGCTCGCCGACTTCAACGATTTCCTCAGCCTCTACGATAACGTGGTCAGCTGCGTTTGCGAAAACGTTGTTGAAGTTGCGGGCAGTGTGACGGAAATAGCAGTTTCCGATCTTGTCAGCCTTCCATGCGTGGATGAAAGCTACATCTGCACGGATGGGACGCTCAAGGATGAAGCGCTTGCCAACTTCGGGCTCATCAGCTTCAACGAAAACATACTTCTGAAGATCCTCACGCCACTCGAGAAGCTGCTTGCCCTCTTCCATGGGGGTGTGGACTCCGGTGGGGGTCAGGATACCGCCGATACCGGCGCCGCCTGCGCGGACTCTTTCGCAGATGGTTCCCTGGGGGATGAAGTTAACATCGATCTCGCCGGCAACGACCTTTGCGCAGGTCTCTTCGTTGTTGCCGATGTGGGAGCAGTTAAGGTGCTTGATGCGGTCAGCATGAACCAGCTTGCCAATGCCGCGGCCCTTAACGCTGGTGTTGTTGGAAATAACATTGAGGTCGGTGATATCGGTCTCCAGCAGGCCGTCGATCAGGGTCTCGGGGACGCCGACGTTGACGAAGCCGGGGAGCAGGATGCTCATACCGCTGAAGCAATACTTTTCAATAGCTTCAGAGACGCTCATAACTTTGGATTTCAGCATTCCATGTTCCTCCTAAATGGCAGAAATGTTTCAGACTTTTTCGAATACGGTTGCAACACCCATGCCGCCGCCGATGCAGAGGGTTGCAAGACCCTTCTTTGCATCCTCGCGCTTTGCCAGCTCGTGGAGCAGGGTTACGATGATACGTGCGCTGGAAGCGCCTACGGGGTGACCGATGGAGATAGCGCCGCCGTTGACATTGACCTTGTCCATGTCAAAGCCCAGCTCGCGTGCAACAGCGATGGACTGAGCTGCAAATGCTTCGTTGGCCTCAACAAGGTCGATATCCTCGATAGCGAGGCCGGCCTTTGCCATTGCCTGACGGGAAGCGGGAACGGGACCAACACCCATGATCTTGGGGTCTACGCCGCCGTGGCCCCAGCTGAGGAGCTTGGCCATGGGCTTGAGGCCGTACTTTTCAACAGCTTCAGCAGAAGCGAGAACGATAGCAGCTGCGCCGTCGTTGATACCGGAGGAGTTACCTGCGGTTACGCGTGCGGTGTGCTTTCTGGTGTCATCCTCGTGGATGCCGGTGAGCTCGAAGGTGTGGATGATCTCATCCTCAACGCCCTCGGGACCGGGAACGAATGCGCCCTTCAGCTTGCCGAGAGCCTCAGCAGTTGCGCCTGCGCGGGGGAACTCGTCAACCTTGAACTCGACCATTGCCTTCTTCTGCTTGATCATAACGGGAACGATTTCGTCATCAAACTTGCCTGCCTTCTGAGCAGCCTCGGTCTTCAGCTGGGAAGACAGAGCGAAAGCGTCCAGCTCTTCACGGGTGATGCCCCAAACATCGCAGATGTTCTCAGCAGTGGTACCCATGTGATAGTTGTTGTATGCGTCCCAAAGGCCGTCCTTGATCATGGTGTCAACGACCTTCTTGTCGCCCATGCGGGCGCCCCAGCGCTCTGCGGGAAGAGCATAGGGAGCAGCGGACATATTCTCGGTACCGCCGGCTACAACGATCTCAGCATCACCGGCAGCGATGGCGCGAGCGCCTTCGATGACGGCCTTCATGCCGGAGCCGCAAACCATACCGACAGTGTAAGCGGGAACGGAGAAGGGCAGACCGGCCTTGATGCCGACCTGACGGGCGGGGTTCTGGCCCTGACCTGCGGTCAGAATGCAGCCAAACATGAGCTCATCGACCTGCTCGGGCTTAACGCCTGCGCGGTTAAGAGCTTCCTTAACAACAACAGCGCCAAGATCAGCAGCAGGAGTGTCCTTCAGAGAGCCGCCGAAACTACCGACAGCAGTACGGCAGCAGTTTACTACATAGATTTCTTTCATTGTAATATTCCTCCGATTTTTTTGCGGGAACCCCGCATTTTATTTTTGAATACCTTATTTAGTATAGTATTTATAGCCCCATAAGTCAATCTTATTGCCATAAGTTTTTTTGTGAAATTTTAACGAAAATCACCCTCGGGCAGCGAAAAATAACAGTTGTTATTTTATGCAAAAATTCCCTTAAAACAGGGATTTTTCCGCAAAAAGCTTGACCCAACCCCCACCCCCGCGTATAATATCATCGGAATTATGTCTGTATACACTCAACTACGAGGTGATTATTATAAACAAACAGTCTTATATGGCCGAACTGGCCAAACTGCTGGGCTTCATGTCCGCTTGGGACAGAAGAGACACCCTGCAGAAATACGATGCCCTTTTTGACGAGGCTGCAAACATTGAGGAGCTTGTTGAGTCCATCGGCACCCCCACAAAGCTTGCAATAAGCCTTGCTCTGAACTATGTCCCCTCTCCCGCCCCTGAGATCATCCCCGTTGAAGCCCCTGCCGAGGAACCCGAGCCTGAGCTTGAGGGAGAGTTCCCCCTCATCAACGCTCCCGAAGGCGAAGAGACTGAGTCCGGCGCTGCCGAAGCCGCCGTTGCAGAAGGGGAAGAGACCTCTTCCGAAGGCCAGCTTCCCGCAGAGGCTGAAGAGGAGCTTCCTGCAGAGCCCGTTGCTCCCAAGAGCGGAAGAAAAGTGAGATTTTTCGGCCTTCTCGCCTCCATGCTCTTCACTCTTGTCATCGGAATTCCCGTTGCTATTGTGCTTATCTGCCTCGGCCTGCCCTTTGTTGTGGGCGGTCTGGGACTTGGCGCAGGCGTGGTCTGGGCTGCGGTTTCCGCAATCCCCATGCTGGCTCTCTTCTCCGATATTCTTGCCATTATCGGTGTAGGCCTCATACTCATGGCCATTGCCATCCTGCTCATCTGGTTCGGTCTCTGGGTCAGCTTTGAGCTGGGCTATCTCTGGATAAGCGGCGTTATCCTGCGTCTGGGAAGAGCCCTCACTTATAAGAAGGAGGTGGCTGCCGAATGAGCAAGGTATGGAAAGTTGTGGGCATAATTATGCTGGTGCTGGTCATTGCCGGCATCGTTATCGGCGGAATCGGTCTTCTCACCGGTGCAAGCCTTGACAGAATGGTTGAAAACATTTTCGGCGGCTGGGATGTTGTGAACATGGTCATCGATTCTCTCCGTTCCGGCGAGCTTGGTCTCGGCTTCTGATTGAAACTACATATTAAAGACCCCGCAGAGATCTCTCTGCGGGGTCTTTTGTTTTGCTTTTGTGGAGGGCTTGCACACCGCCGCTTTAAGTTCGTGCGAAATTGCCTCCGGCAGCCATATTCTTTTCGTATGTCCGAAAAGAATATGCCCGTCGGAGACAAAAACCTCTCCGACACGGCTTGCGCCGTGCCACCTCCCCTGATAGGGGAGGCTTTGTTGGGCGGGAGTAAACCGCCGCCCTACGACATTGTTTGAGCTAGGAACGGTTCTGACCGTTCCAAAAAACACCTCATCCGTCTGCCTTT